>JAFTLK010000028.1 GCA_017455975.1 Clostridia bacterium
AAGACCCCTTGAAGACTACGAGGTTGATAGGTCACAGGTGGAAGTGCAGTAATGTATGCAGCTGAGTGATACTAATCGGTCGAGGGCTTGAACTACCAGATTTTCAAGTTCATACTAAATACTTGAGTTTCATTTCGTTCTTTATGTTCCTTTGTTCGGTTTTCAATGAGCATTTGAAATGTTCATAAATAGTTGGTATTTTTAACGATGAGGGTCCACCTGTTCCCATTCCGAACACAGAAGTTAAGCTCATCTGCGCCGAAGATACTTGGCTGGAAGCGGCCCGGGAAAATAGGTCGATGCCAACACGGATTTCCAGGCGGAGATCCGGGAAAGAACAAAGTGTTCTTTGACAAGCGAAAGCAGAATAGTTGGTGATTTTCACGGTGAGGGTCCACCTGTTCCCATTCCGAACACAGAAGTTAAGCTCACCTGCGCCGAAAATACTTGGCTGGAAGCGGCCCGGAAAAATAGGTCGTCGCCAACATTTCTGCTTTGTTTGTTTTCTTTGAAATATTCCTCCATAGCTCAGTCGGTAGTCCGCGTGTAGCGCGTGCAACGGAAAAGAGCGTGGAAGAATATGCATCAAAAAATGAATATATTCCTCCATAGCTCAGTCGGTAGAGCACCTGACTGTTAATCAGGGTGTCACTGGTTCAAGTCCAGTTGGGGGAGCCATAAAAAGCCATTCAAGCAAAATATGCACCTTTAGCTCAGTTGGTAGAGCAACTGACTCTTAATCAGTGGGTCCCGGGTTCGAATCCCTGAAGGTGCACCACAGCCTTGAATGGCTTTTTCTTGTTTTACGGGACTGAAACCGCATGAATACAAATCGAATAAATATACAAGTCGTAAGGACTAAGTTACGAATCTGAATCATCAGATTGCCGTAATTTAGTCCTCTTTTTTTGTCTATATGCAGAAAAATGAAGAAAAAACAACAATCATCTGATTGATAAAGGAAGGAATATTATGTATACAAACATACAAGCCATCGTCAATCAAAAAGGCGGTGTCGGAAAATCATTCTCATGTATAAACATTGGAATCGGTCTTGCCCGCGCCGGAAAGAAAGTGCTGCTTGTGGATTTTGATCCGCAGGCAAGTATGACCATTGCACTTGGATATCCGCAACCAGATCAGATTCCCGTGACCGTGACCGATCTCATGACAAAGATCATCGAGGACGAACCGATTCAGCGCGGTGAAGGGATTATCCATCATCAAGAGGGAATAGATCTTCTCCCCGCCAATATTCAGTTATCGGGAATGGAAGTCACACTCGTGAATACCATCAGCCGTGAAACGGTACTTCGTCAGTATCTGAATACGGTAAAAAAAGATTATACGCATATCCTGATCGACTGTCAGCCATCCCTCGGTATGTTGACTGTCAATGCTCTGACAGCGGCAAATCATTTGCTCATTCCGGTACAGGCTGAGTATTTACCCGCAAAAGGTTTGGAGCAGCTTTTGCAGACTGTGAAGAAAGTACGGAAGCAAATCAATCCTACGCTTCAGATCGACGGTATTCTGCTGACGATGGTGGACAGCCGCACGAATTTTGCGAAAGAGATTTCCGCACTCCTGCGTGAAACCTACGGCAGCTCTCTGAATGTGTTTCGCACAGAGATTCCACATTCGGTTAAGGCAAAGGAATCCAATGCGGAGGGAAAAAGCATATACGCATACGATGATTCCTGTAAAGTTGCAGAAGCATACAAAAATTTAGTAAGGGAGGTTTTATATCTTGAAAAGCAGCGCGAAAAACGTGACGTTGACCTCGGTCGATGATCTTTTCACCACGGAGGAAGAACGCGAAGACAAGAAAAGGGAAAAGGTTCGTAACATTCCCCTTTCGGAATTGCATCCGTTCCGGGATCATCCTTTCAGGGTGGTGGATGATGAAAAGATGGAGGAAACGGTGGAGAGTATCCGGGAATACGGTGTATTGGTTCCGATCATTGCAAGACCGAAAGAAGAAGGTGGGTATGAAATAGTGTCCGGACACAGAAGATGTCATGCGAGCAAAATCGCAGGTCTGGAAACTGTACCCACCATAGTCAGACATTTAGATGATGATGAGGCGACAATTATCATGGTTGACAGCAATTTGCAGAGAGAAAGTTTGCTTCCGAGCGAAAGAGCAAAAGCGTACAAAATGAAGTTGGACGCGATAAGGAGATGTGCAGGACGACCCAAAAAAGAAAATTGTACCCAAATTGGGTACAATTTCGATGCAAAGAGAAGCGTTGAAATTATTGCACAGGATGCAGGTGATTCTAAGTCCCAAGTCATTCGATTTGTGCGACTTACAGAATTGATTCCTGATCTACTTGATATGGTAGACGAGAAAAAATTGAATCTCAATTCAGCAGTTGAAATTTCCTATCTTCCCCATGAAGAACAGGAACTTGTCCACGAAACCATTCTATCCGAAGATCATACACCTTCCATAGCACAGGCGCAGGAAATCAAGCGCCTCAGTCAGAAAAAGCAGCTGAATGAGGATACCATACTTCCATTGTTTGAAAAGAAAGAGGATGTCCGAACACATCAGAAAACGGAAGTACAGGAACCCCCAATGGAACAGCAGCGAGGTCGTGAATCTTCTCCATGCAGAGTGGAAAACACAAAAGCAGGGAAAGTGATCACCATTCCTGTCGATCAGTTTGCAAAATATATGCCGAACAGATCGGAAGAACAGATTACGGAACTGGTGTTAAAAATTCTGGACAACTGGTTCCACCATATGAGAAAAACGCGCAGCGATCAATCGAGATAAAGGAGGAGAGAAGATGGCTTGCAAAGACTGCTTTGCGTATCGTGACAGAGACTGCTGCATCCTGACCGAACGTGTCTGTGATCGCCGCAGATGTACGTTCTACAAGACGCAGGAAGAACATAATGAACGGCTGAAGAAATATCCGCCGTTTGATTATACCCACTATAAGGAAACGGGAAGAAAAATTTATAACGGACGAGGTATCAACAATGGCTGATGATGTAAGAAAGATCGGCGAATACAAGGTCACCAATGCTCTGCATATGGGCGATAAGGAATATGCGCTGTGTGAGAACATGGACGATCCGCACGGGCTGCACTACATGACCTGTATCGTCAGATCAAATGATTTTTACGAATTTTATGATGAAGTGCTTTCCAGCGACAATTACTTGCAGATTGCAAAATTGTTTGCTGACAGAATCCAGACTGCTATTGCAGAGCAGATCAAAGAGGCAGAAAAGCATCCTGCCGGATTGATTACCGAAGATATGTGTGACAGTATCCGTGATAAAGATTTGGATGGAGAAATCATTGTAATCAAAGCAAATATCCTTCATCCGGAATACCGTTCGCAGGTACACCAAATTGTTCTTTGCAACGGCGGAAACGGTGCAAAGGTGAGTGCCAGAGGATCTGCGGTTTACTGCGAATATCTTTCCGATTGCCGCAGAACACGATTTGAAAGAATAGATGTCCTTGGCATCCTGAAAAAAGAATGTTACCCCGAATGGGTGGCAGAACGAGCCGCTGTTATACATGAGTTTCAGAAGAACCCCGCGGTATTTGAGTATGGAAACAAACACTTTCTCGGTGTAGGACAACTGCCGCCGCCAAAGGAACGCGATTTGTCGAGAACCTTGTGTTATGATCCGAATATCGACTTTGAAACACGTAACGGTGATAAGGTACAGTATAACCGTGCCGATTTCCTCGATGCCGCTGGAACATCCAAATGCGACGTATTCCGATGTTACGAAAACGGCAAGCTGTATGTTCCGACAGAGCATGAACTGTTCCGGTATAAGGGCGAGTATATAGCCTTGGAAAAACAGCAGCCGAAAAGAATACGCTCCAAAACCCATGATGAACCCGAGAGATAAAAGGAGGAAGAACATGGATAGCAAGCACCTTTGCCCACCCGGTGAAACGCTTTGGACAACCTATTATAAACACGGGGTTCCCCGTTATATTGTCACCTCAAAAACAGGAAACCGGGAAGTTTATTTTCTGTATCCGATTATCAACGGTGAACGCGGCAAACGCATTGGCAAGGCTCGGTCACCGATTGCACTGGAAGACACATATCTGAATGAATTTTATGAGAATACGATTTGAGAAGGAGATTACATATGCCTACCTGCAGAGTTATCAAGAACGCGAATTTTACGACGATTTCCAACTACCATCTGCGTGACAAGTCCTTATCTATGAAAGCCAAGGGACTTCTGACGATTATGCTGTCTCTGCCCGAAGAATGGGATTATACCATCAAGGGTCTTGCTGCCCTTTCTGCCGATGGTCGTGATTCGATCTCCAATACCATCCGTGAGCTTGAGGAGCACGGGTATGTCAAACGTCATCAGAGCCGCGGTGAAAAGGGTACCTTTGCGCAGAATGAATATTGGATTTACGAAATGCCGCAGACCGAAACTGGCGAAAACAAGTATGAATCCCGGAACGATACCACTTCCTATGAAAAATATGATGCGGAATATCCCGACGACGAAACGGCTTGTGATGACAGCGCTGTCGAAGAATACGACGAAATGTATGATGCCGGGTATATTGCTGATACCGTTGAAATGTATGACGAAGATACCCCTGACTCTGTATATGCCAAAAGACCGAATCTTCCGCTTTCTGACTGTCCGCTGACGGAATATCCGATGACGGCAAAGACCGCACAATTAAATACGAAAGAATTAAATACTAAAACAACAAAGATTCGATACGATCTGATGCGCGCACGCGCGAAGGAGCGGGTGGAGTATGCCGTGTTGCAGGAGGAGTTTTCCACAGAGCAGCTGGATGAACTGATTGCACTGATCGTGGAAATGGAATCGTGCCAGAGTGAAACCATGCTTGTTGCGGGAGCAGTTTATCCGCGGGAGGTTGTTGCAGCTCGTATGCGGTCGCTCAATGCCGAGTGTATCCGCTATGTTCTGGACTGCCTGCAGGAAGTCAAGCCGCAGATCAAGAACATCAAGAAGTACCTGATGGCATCGCTGTTCAATGCACCGGCGACGATGGAGAGCTATATCGAAACCAAAATTGCAGGTAAGGTGTTCGGAACAACATGAGAAAACAGGAGGTCAACATGAAAGAGATCAGGGACAAGGAAACCTTATGGCATGACACACAGCTTTTACTGCGGAAGTACAGGCAAGTGAAATGGGCGCTTGAGGTATCTTCCCAGCAGGCGCTGAAAGAATTGCAGCAAAGAACCGGCGGCACATTGGATACGTTCCTTCATGCCGCTGTATTTGCTGGGGCAGATATCAGCAACACTCACCTTGAAGGTCGGGCACAGAGTTTGGAGAGGAGCAGAAAGATGCTTGCTCTGATCAACGAAAGTGTGGATTTCATGAGGAGAAATCATCCGCGCGGCGAACTGTATTATCAGGCTATATATTACTTTTATCTTTCACCCAAAGAACTTACTATAAATGGTATCCTCAATGAGATGGAGAAAGACGGTTATATTGTTTCCGATACAACTCTTCGCAAGCATCGAAATGAGGCGGTCAGAATCATCGGAGAAATTTTATGGGGTTATGATGACCTGGAATCGAAAAATGTATTAAATGAAATTGTGAAAGGAAATTGAGTTATGGGACTTTGTTATTATAAGCAGGAAGATCAGGGATTTGTATTCCTCAATATTTGTCCAATTCTGGATTTATATTATGAGCCGGTTTGCAGAGCCTTGATTGCCTCTTTGGGAAATGATGAAGATGAGGTTGTTGTCATTCAGAATGTCAGCTTGGAAGAAGCAGAACCACTGATGGAACAGTATTTCCGGAACGGAAAAATAGACTTGCATAATTACACGGCTGAAGTTATGAATCCAAATGAAATGTGGGACTTCACATTGAAACATTGGGGACCCGAAGTTAAACGGATGTTGGGGGAACATCACATTTCTGGTAAAGCAAAAAAGTAAAAATTCTGTTAAGATACAGAATAAACTTCGGTTTTGCTTCGGTAAAATTTCGGCGAAATTTCGGAAAAATTTCGGTTTAATTTCGTTGACTTTTCGGATCGAATGTGATACAATATGTACAACAAAAAATGGCTCCTGTGATAAGTGCGAAGTACAGGAGCTGAATATGAGACAGGAAGCCGATCGGAAAATGGTCGGCTTCTTTTCATTTACAGGAGATCAACAGAATGAAATATAAATTCAAACGCATATTGTGTGAGGAACGCGGCGACGCCACCTATACCGGCGTTATCGTCTTCACCGTCATCGCCATGATAACTGTCGTCTTCTTGCTCAATGTCATGTCCGTGGTCATGATGAAAAGTGAACTGGATGCGGCAGCGGATCAGGTTGCACGTCAGATTCAGCTCTCCGGTGGTGTAGACAGTGATACGGAAGATCTGATCGATTATCTTCGGGCAGGTATCAATGCAGAGAACATCGAATTTGTCATCGACACAAACTTCATCACTGCCCAGGGTTCCAATACCTGTATTCAGATCGGAACCCCGTTCTATCTGACCGTTACCGCCGACACCAAACTCGGCGGTTTCTTTACGTTCGCGGATTATCCTCTGACCATGACCTCACGTGCAGCCGGTGTATCGGAGGTATATTGGAAATGATACTTTTGAAAAGACTATTCCTCGATCAGCGCGGTGACATCCATTTATTCACTGTTTTCATGACGCTGTTCTTCTTTATGTTTATATCCATTGCATCCACTTGGGTTGGCATCGGTGCAAACGTCATGTACATCCGCAATACCGTGAAAAACGAAATGGCATCCATTGCCATCCGTATTGAACAGGATACCTATCAGGCACTCCGCGAAGGAAATCTCGCGGCATATGAAGCAAAACTCAACAGCAGTTCTGCCTATCACGATCAGATTCTTCATCTTGCAAAGACAGGCATTGAAAAGAATATCAAGCTGACCAATGATAACTTTACTATCAATAATGTTGATATTCATTTCAACCGCCATCCGGATGCCATCGAGTATGTCCTGACCTGTGATGTGCTGTTCAATGTGAATATCATCGGAGACTGGAAAACCGTGCAGACAGCCCCGCTTTCTTTTTCCGGCAGACATACGATAAAATAATCCTGAATTTTTCTTGAATATGGTATTTGCGATATGCTATAATGTAACCGTAAACAAAACAATCATATAAGGAGATAACGCCATGAAACGAACAACAAAAGTAATAGCAATTTTTACAGCAATACTTCTCATACTTTCCGCAATCCCCATTACCGCATCTGCCGCATCGTGGAACATCACGGTCAAGGTTAACAATAAAGCAATTGCTTTTCCCGATCAGAAACCGATCATTCAGAATGAACGTACCCTGGTTCCGATTCGCTTTGTGGCAGAAGCACTCGGATATGACGTTGAATGGAACAAAGCCGATAACAGTGCAGTCATCAACGACGGTAAGATCATTCTGTACATCGGAACCAACAAGGCAAAGATCAACGGCAAGTCTGTCACGCTCGATGTCGCAAGTACCGTTGTCCATAACCGCACGATGGTTCCGCTTCGCGTCGTTGCAGAAACACTCAACTGCTCGGTGGACTGGATCGGTGAGACGCAGACCGTCCTTGTCAATGCAAAGAAGAACGGCAGAGAGCTTTCTCTGTATGAACGTCTGAAGCAGACCGGACTATATTATGACATCGAGGACAACCGCGATAACGAACATACAAGATTCCTGGTTCGCAAGGATGCCGTTACTTCCAAGAAAGTACCGACTGCATCTGCACCGGCAGATCTTGGTTTGAAGTGGTGGATTGAAGCACCGAATGTATATGATGTTGAGCAGTATCCTGCGACCGATCTTGCCTTGCGGATGACCGATTACAGCGCTTCCACGCGAAAAGAGGTTGAACAGCTTCTGGAAATCTTCTATCCGACAGGATACAAAGAAGTTACAGCCCTCATGATGCAGACTCTCCGCGGAGAGCTTTGGGAAACTCGTATGGACTGGCATCCTGCCGGCTTCATGACTCCTCCCGGCACGGTTGGCAAACGGTATTACGATCAGCGCGAAGTTTATATGTCCGTCAATGGAAATATGCATACCTTTTCCATGACCGTCAACACGACTGGATATGTCAATCCCGACAAACCGGTTTCGCTTGATGCAAATACGGTCAATGTTATGAAACAGGATTATCAGCTCGGGCTGTGGCCTGAGGATCAGTCCTATCTGAATCTGAAATAAAAACAAATAGCTTACCAAAAGGTACAGCCGATCACGGTTGTACCTTTTTTTCGTGGAAAGGAGCAACATGAAACGAAAATTGCAATGGCTGAAAGCCTTCTTATGTATTCTGTTGTGTGTGTTCATGGTCATACCGGAGGTCGCGGCAGCGTGTGCTTCGTGCAGTTACAAAACCGTATATTCCTATGAAAATGCCACACACCACAGTTATCTGGCAAAATGTACTGTATGCGGCACGACGAAAACCGGTTGGGGATATTCGGGATGGTCAACACACTCCTTCAGTTCGGGAACGTGTTCGGACTGCGGGTATACGTGTTCCCACAGTTTTTCGGATGGAACGTGTACAAAATGCAGCTATACTTGTACACACAGCAACTCAAAAAAGGTATATACTTATGAAAATGTATCTGCCGGGTATCATCAGCACAGTTATGTAACAAGCTGCAATACCTGCGGCAAAACCATAACCGGATGGGGTTACAGCGGCTGGAGCAGCTGCTCTTATGCGACATCGGGTTCCGTGACGTGCACCTACTGCAAACATACCTGTTCGCACAATCTGAAAACAACATATACACAGAAAACCGACGAGAAACACGCAAAGACGGTTTCCTGTTCTTACGGATGCGCATATGGCGGCACCAGTCAGGAGGGTCACAATTTTGTCGGTGATACCTGTGACCTCTGTGGATACACAAAAGTGTCATCGTGCAGCCATACCTATACTTATACCAATCACGGTTCGTTTACATATAACGGAACTTCTTATACCCATAAAGGCACCTGTTCCAAGTGTCAGCATGTCACGTATGCAAGCAAAATCAATGATTGCTCGGTATGTAATCCAGCGCTTGTGACAGCCAAAGTCACCATGTCCGTTTCTGGTGACATGGAAGTCACGTCACTTCCTGCAAGCTATACGGTTTCCGCCAAAGGCACCAACTGTAATGTCACCTCGATTTATTGGCTTGATTCCTCTGGCAAAAAGTATACGGTTGCCACAGGCAGTGGATCCTCTTTGTCCTATACATACACCGCAACGAGCGAAAGCAACTTCCCGCACAGCCGTGAATATCACTGCACAACATCGGTCAGCGGTGTTTCGGGTACAACATCCGTTAACTTCACTTTTGCAAAATACGCGGCTGCCGGTATCAAGTGGAGTAAAGACGGTTCCACGCTTCGCACGATTTCCCTCAACGGTAAGGTGCTCCGGGACGGTTTATCCATCCGTCTTTCTTCTTACCAGGGGGCGACAACGTCTATTCCAGAAACATATCGATCTGCCGTCGAGAGTGCCATTGGTACTGTCCAGCCTGGCGTGACTTATTCGCTTACCTGTTACGGCAATGCCTATTCCTATTATTCTGCCGACGGTATGGCGATCACAAACAGGCTCGCCGATTATTACCTTTATAATCAGCTCGATGCGATGCTGTCCTCGCAGTCCTGGTCGAGCGAGACAAAAAGTGCAATTTCTTCGTATCGTGTGATGAGTGCGGTTCTGGAAACATCCAAGCCTGTATATGTCACGGCGAAATGGGTAGAGGTCGATGCAAGTGGAAAGACGGTTGGTACAATCGGAACAAAAACACTGTACGGTACCTCTGTTGTTTATCCGTCCAAAAACCTTGCGGTCAGTGTTTCCTATGGCAGCGGTCCGGCGGCTCTGTCGGATTACAACTATGTGAGCACAGCATGGAGCGGCACGACTTCGGGTACCAGTGAAGAACGGACATATCAGGAATCCTATACGGTCAATTCCAGCCCTCTGACGGTTACATTCTATGCAAAGAAAAAGGTTGTGACCGGTGATATCACCGTCAAAGTCGTAGATGCCAACACGGGCGCAGCCATCAGCGGTGCGTCCGTTTCAGGCGGCGGCTCTGGTACAACGTCCTCTGCGGGTACTGTTCAGTTTACAGGATTGGCACTTGGCAGTTACACTTTTAACGCAAGCGCGACAGGTTACAATTCTGGAAGCGGCAGCGGTACGATCTCTGAAACACAGACATCTGCTACGGTTACGATCAAGCTGACGCCAATACCGAAAACCGGCAGTATTACGGTAAAAGTCGTGGATGCAGTCACAGGCTCTGCGATCAGCGGTGCGAGTATTTCTGGTGGTGGTTCGGGTACAACTTCTTCCGCTGGTACTGTAACATTTAGTAATGTCCCGTTTGGAACATATTCCTATAGTGCGTCGAAAACGGGCTATTACTCAGGCAGTGGCAGTGGTACGATTTCGCTGTCTGCGCAGAGTACGACAGTGACCATCAGACTGACCCCGATTCCTACTACAGGTACGATTACCGTCAAGGTGGTAGACGCAGTCACAGGTTCCGTAATCAGCGGTGCAAGTATTACTGGCGGAGGTACGGGAATAACATCATCTGCCGGTTCTGTAACATTCAGTAATGTGCCGTTCGGAACTTATTCCTATAGTGCATCGAAAACTGGTTATTACTCTGGCAGCGGAAGTGGCACAATTTCACTTTCTGCGCAGAGTACGACCGTCACAATCCGGTTGACACCAATCCCGACAACAGGTTCGATCACAGTCAAGGTTGTCAATGCTAATACAGGTGCAGCGATCAGTGGCGCAAGTATCACGGGTGGCGGAACGGGAACAACATCTTCTGCCGGTTCTGTAACATTCAGTAATGTGCCGTTTGGAAGTTATTCCTATAGTGCGTCGAAAACTGGTTATTACTCTGGCAGCGGCAGCGGTACGATTTCACTTTCGGCACAAAGTACGACAGTAACGATCAAACTGACACCGATTCCGACCACCGGTACGATTACTGTTAAGGTTGTGGATGCGGTCACAGGTTCTGCCATCAGCGGTGCAAGTATTACTGGCGGTAAATCCGGTACAACATCCGGTGCAGGAACGGTTTCCTTTGCAGACGTCCCATTTGGAACGTATTCGTTTACTGCATCGAAATCGGGTTATCTCTCTAACAGTGCAAGTGCTACGATCAGTTTGTCGGCACAGTCAACGACGGTTACAATCAAGCTGACACCTGTTGGCGCAATTACAGTATATGTCCGCGATAAAGCAACCAACGCTTTGATTTCTGGTGCAACAGTGTCGGGAGCCGGTACATCCGGTTCTACCAGCACGGCGGGAATGGTAAAATTCAGCAGTCTTCAAATCGGTTCGTATTCGTTTACGGCAAGCAAAGCCGGATATCTCAATGGCACAGGATCGGCTTCTGTAACAAAAGCGGGTGACAAAATATCCGTGACGATCTATCTCACCCCCATCGGTTCTGTCACAGTGTATGTCCGTGACGGTAATACCAATGCTTTAATTTCCGGTGCAACCGTTTCGGGCGCAGGTACGTCAGGCACAACAAATTCTTCCGGCGCAGTCCGATTCAATAATCTTCAGATCAATACCTATTCTTTCACTGCGAGTGCATCCGGTTATATCAGCAACTCCGGCAGCGCATCCGTCACGAAAGCAGGAGATAATCTGTCGGTTACAATCTACCTCACACCCATCGGAAGTATCACTGTCTATGTCAGAGATCAGGTTACAAACGCCCTGATTTCCGGTGCAACCATTACGGGAGCAGGAACATCGGGTACAACCAATTCTTCGGGCGCAGTTCGGTTCAATAATCTGCAAATTGGTACGTATTCATTTACTGCAAGTGCATCCGGTTATCGAAACGGTTCTGTCAGTGCATCTGTTACCAGGGCGGGAGATGCAATCACCGCGACAATCTACTTAACTCCCATCGGCTCGATCACAGTTTATGCCCGGGATAAAGATACGGGTGCATTGTTGTCAGGTGTCACAATTGCAGGTGCAGGAACATCGGGTACGACCAACACCTCCGGTGCTGTCCGTTTTTCCAATCTTACAATGGGAACCTATTCCTTTACAGCATCCAAGTACGGCTACACCAGCGGTACCGGAACGGCAACGCTGACCTATGCGGGACAGGCAGCAGCAATCACGATCTACCTTGAAAACCGCACAGCAGATGTTTCCATCACAGCAAATCCCATCAACGGCACCGTATACCGCGGATCACAGATTATGGTCGCAGCAACCGTATTCAACGATTCTGTCCTTGACTTCAAGAATACGAATCCTTTGACTGTTACGATGGTTGCGCGTCGGGATGGCAGTACAGCGATCACGACACAGACCAAGACTGTCGTCTGTCCCGCAGGTGACACCAATCTCGTCTGGTTCGGCGTAACAATTCCTGCATCCGGCTATTCCGCGGGAACGGTACAGTTTACCTTTACCGTATCTGTCCCAACAGGTTATGTCGATCCCAATACAAGCAACAATGTATCGGTAAAAACCGAAACGACCAATGTGCTGACAGTACGGCAGGCAACGGACTTCGGTTATCAGACGACGGCTCCATCTACGTTCACAGGAAACGGTTATCGGGCGGATACCACAAATCCGCTTTCTTGGTCGGTATGGGAATGGAACGGTGGCTTTGTCCGAAAGACTTACACCGCAAAACTCACGTTGAGCGCGGCTCTTTCCCCTGACAGTACCGCTGTATGGAAAGAGTACAATTCTTCAACTGGTTTGTACACCACACGATCCGGCTACGGTCTGAACACCGAAGTCCACGTGAAGCTCACAGGTATTCCCGCAGATATGTATGCAGGTCATGCCAAGGCAACCGCGAGATATCCTGAGTTCAATTACAGTACGGGCGCATCGGCGACAGACAATCTGCATCTTCTGACGGAATCCACGTCCGGCGGTTATGCTGCCGACTTGGTATTCAAGAGCAACCCGTATTCCGTCAGCGGCAACCGTATGCACTTCACGCCCATGTGGTTCCCGGATGGGGAGTATAAGATCAACTATGACTGCTTCGATATCTGGACACCTGCGGGTATGCTGACAGGTACAACGGGTGCAAAGGTCATCATTGACGGCTCGATGTACGACGATCATTACACACAGAGAGGTTAAGACTATGATTTTGTCTCTTTTGCTCTTATTCTTTGAAGTTGCATTGGCAGTTTTTCTCGTTGGTATCTCTGTCCACGACATCCGCCAGCACATCATAAAGAACAATGTGCTGCTTTGGATGCTCCCCTTTGCCGCAGGACGTGCGGTTGTCAATTCCATCATCGCAATTTCGGGTGGTGCCGTTTGGTACCACCCGATTCTTTCCCACATCGGTGGTGCAGTCTTCGCATTTCTTCTGTTTCTGATTGTTGCCATGATCTTCGGCGGCATCGGCGGCGGAGATATCAAGCTCGCAGGTGTACTCGGTCTGGCGGCGGGGTTCTTTGAAATTGTCGCGGCTCTGATTCTCGGTCTTGTTGCGGCATCCGTTGCAGCACTCATTCAGTCGTACATTTACAAAACCCGCACATCTATACGCCGCTTGCGCCGTTTCTCTCGGCAGGATTCGCTGCGGCGATCACCGTCACACATTTTCTGCCGCAAATTGAATCTATGTTGAGGTAATCGATCACATGAAAAACAAACGACTTTTATTCGGGATTATCGCCATCGCGCTTGCGTTTTTGCTCGTCTTTGTCGGTATCCCGATCATCAACCGACAGTATAACCGCACGGTGACGGTGCTCCGTGTCACATCCAACATTGAAAAGGGTACGGTCATCGACGCATCCCAGCTGACAAGCGTGACCGTCAATGCATCGGGTATGCCGGACGGGGTTCTCTCCGATCCCGCCGAGGTACTTGGCAAGTATGCCATTGTAGACCTTGTGCCGGGTGACTTCATTCTCCCTGCAAAGCTGTCTGCCTATAAGCAGGAGGACACATCTGTGTTCACTTCTTTGGAAGACGGATATGTTGCCGTTACGATCAAGGCTCCCACACTGTCGGGTATTCTCGCAAACAAAATCCAGACAGGCGACATTGTAAAAATCTATAACGCCGCTGGAGATCGCCTGACGGAATATTACGAGCTTCAGTATTTGAAGATCGTCGGCATCACCAACAACGACGGCACACAGATCGAGGAAGTCAAGGGAGATGCATCCCGCATGGCGGCGACCTATACGTTTGCTGTCACCTATGAGCAAGCAGAAAAACTGATCCAGCTCGACCATGACGGAGAACTGCACTTTGTGCTTGTTTCCCGCGGTGATGTGGAACGTGCGGAAAAGCTCATGCAAAAGCAGACAGATCTGCTTGAAAAGATCACGGAGCGCAATTTCAATCAGAACACCTTTGACTATGAAGCATGGTCTGAAAAGTGGGAGGCATCCAATGGTTAATAAACAAAGCCGCCGTGCATCGGTTATTGCCATTTGGGGCAATGCCGCATCGGGAAAATCCACGTTTTCTGCGATGCTTGCAAAGCATTTGTCCGATCAAAAGAAACACGTGATTCTGATATCCGGCGATCAGACCTCGCCCATGCTCTCCTGCTATTTGCCCAAAGCGAACCTTGTGCAGTCGCAGTCGCTCGGTACGGTCTTCGATTCGGATACCGTCAACAACGGTATTCTTTCGGCTCGTATGGTCTTTCCGAAAAAGCATCCCGATATTGGCATCCTTGCCTATGCGCCCGGAGATAACCCATACACCTACACAAGCTACACCTACGACAAGGTTTGCACTGTCATTGAAACGGCATCGCAGATGGCGGACTGTTTGATTCTCGACTGTCCGAACCGTGTCAGAGATCTTTTCACGGCAGCTGCCGTTGAATATGCCGACGTGTCCTGCGCCTTGCTGACTGCAGACACAAGAGGAATTTCATACTATCGGTCGAATGAGGTTCTGCTCCGTGATCCCAAGTTCCATATGTGCCGTGACCTGTTTGTTGCGGGCAACTGTCATCCATATCAGGATGTCAGCACACTCGGTAATGTTACGGGGCATCTGGACGGAATCTTCCCATACACCAAACCCCTCCATATTGCGGCTCTTGAAGGGAAAGTATTTTCCGCGCCTGCCGAAAAACAGCACAGGAAACTGTTCGGTACTGTCGCACAATATCTGACACAGCAAAAGCAGGAAAAGGGCGGTGATAAACGTGGCTGATATGCAGGAAAAGGCGAAGCTGTCGGAAGACGGGCTCCGTGAGGTATTCTTTCATAATACAGCAGATGCCCCGCAGATGACCTACGATCAGATTCTCGATGACGTCCGCGCATACATGGTTGAGAACCATTCCCGCACCATTTCGGAGGGAAGTGAAGAATCGGAAGAACTCGTCAAGAACCTGATTATGCAGTATCTGACACAGAAGAAATACGCGCTTCCGAATATGTCGATGAACGAACTTTCCTCCAAACTGTACGAATACATGGCGGGGCTTGCGTTTCTGCGTAAGTATATCTACGCCATTGATACCGAGGAAGTGGATATCGACTCGTGGCAGACGATCTGGATTATCCGACAGGGCAAACGTGTTGAGAAGATTCCCGAACACTTTGCATCACCCGATCAGGCGTTGGACATTGTTCGTCGTATGATTGCTCCGACCGGGCAGACACTCGACAATACCACGCCGATTGTCATCACCAACCTTGACCGCAATATACGAATAGCCGCCGCAAAACCGCCCGTCATCGACGATGATGTCGGCGTGATGGCGTCCATCCGTGTTGTCAACCAAAGAATTGTCACCGCAGAAATGCTGCGCAACAGCGGCAGCGCCACATGGGAAATGCTCGACTTCCTCCAGCTCTGTATTCGACACGGTGTGTCCGTTTGTATTGCAGGTGCAACGGGTTCCGGTAAGACAACGCTCCTTGACTGGCTGCTTTCCTGTGTGCCGGACGATCAACGCATGATTACGATTGAGGACGGTTCGCGTGAGCTGAACCTGTATAAACGTGATGAACACGGCAACGTCATCAATTCCGTACAGCACATGATTACCCGTCACCGTGACGGCAATGACACACTTGACATTTCGCAAGACGATCTGCTCGAATTTGCCCTCCGTATGAATCCCACCGTCATCGGTGTCGGTGAAATCCGAAAGGCAAAGGAATGTATGGCTGTTGCCGAAGCATCCCGAACCGGTCACACCTGTGCCACGACGATTCATGCCAATTCTGCAAAGGATTCGTATATGCGCATGATGACCCTTGCCAAACGCGAAAATGAACTGTCCGATGAAATGCTCATGAAGATCATGGTCGAGGCATATCCGATCATGGTGTATACCAAGCAGCTTGCAGACGGATCGCGTCGTATCATGGAAATCACGGAAGCAGAAGAATATTGGGGGGATGAGCTTCACTGGCACTCCATGTTCAAGTATGATGTTGAGAACCAAACACATAAAAAAGTGGGTGGTCTGTCCCCGAAGTTAGTGGATTGTCTGCTTGAAAACGGAGCAACCAAAGAAGAACTGCAACCGTTTATGGAGGGATGAGTTATGCTGCCACTTTACACGACTGTTGCCATTCTGCTTGTCATTGGCATCTTGTCCATCCTTGAATTTGACGCCCATGCCTTTTGGCAATACCTGATGCACAAAGGGGACAGGCAGTCTCTCAAAGATGACGTTACCATCCTCGCAGGAGATATCCCGAAAGGCTTCTTCAAGCGTCAGAACTATGAAACCGCAATGATCCTCAAATCCACGGGCAGAGAAAACAGCTTTCAGGTCGTCCAAGTGATCTCGATGATTGCCGCTGTAGTCGGCATCGTTGTGGCAATGCTGCTTGACAATATCTTTCTCATTCCCGTATTTGCGATTGTTTTCTGGCTGATTCCGCGCTTATACATTATCTCATCTGCATCCGTACATAAAAAGCATCTCAACGAGGAGCTGGAAACCACAATGTCAATTCTGACCTCCTCCTATAAAAATACGGAGAATTTCATTCAGAGTGTCCGCACAAACCTTGATCTGCTCCGACCGCCGATCAAGGTGTACTTTGAAATGTTTCTTGCAGAAACTGACCGCATCGACCCAAATCTGGTGTCTGCGCTCAACCGACTCAAAACCCGCGTACCGAACCCTATCTTTCATGGATGGGTGAATACCTTGATTCAATGTCAGTCTGACCGCGCCATGATTCGGTGTCTGGACAGCTTCGTGGAACGCTTTTCTGACCAACGTGCAGTGCAGGCTGACTTGGAAGCGGCACTGGCATCTGCCAAAGTGACGGTGTACATTATGGCGGGACTGTGTGTTGGTTGTATTCCCGGTTTTAGATTCTTGAATGAAGAATGGTACTACGCGCTGGTCAACACCATGCCTGGTAAGGCTTCCATTGCGGTTGCTGTGGCTCTGACCTTGTTCTCACTGTGGCAGGTACATAAGCTGTCCGCACCAGTTGAGTAAGGAGGTGCTGATTTGATTCCGGTATATTTACTTTCTATCCTGATTTTTTGTATGGGCGGTTATCACGTTGTTTGCGAACTTCTGGAATTGCCGTCTGGTAAAACCAGAAAAACCATGCAGTCAGCAGCACGGCAGAATGGTATCCGCCATGATGGGGAGGTCGATCTGTTTGTCACCTCTCTTGCGGAAAAACTGCATTGGCTGATTCGCATTGATCCTGTCAGACGCGCATCCCTTGAAAATGTCCTGAAGATCGCAAAGAAGAACATTTCACCGGAAGCGTTCATTCTGTCGATCATTCTGCTCGGACTTCTGGTATTCGCGGCATTTATTCCCGTGGCAATGGTCATGGGAGATATTGCCATGCTCGGTCTGGGCGCTCTGCTCGGCGTTGCGCTTGCCGCCATGCGTTATCGCAGTATTACCGCTTCGGTCGGGAACCGTAAAGACCGCATTGTCGCCGAGTGTCCGCGTTTTGCAAACTATCTGACACAGAACCTTGCGACACAGAACCGCGATCTGCTCGGTATGCTGTCGGCATATCAACGGACCGCAACGTGTCCCGATTTCGCCGAAGAAATTGCACTGACCGTCGCCGATATGAGAACCGGCAACTATGAACGTGCGCTGTTCAATCTTCAGCACCGTGTGGACCATCCGTCGATGACGGAAATTGTACGCGGTTTACAGGTGGTACTTCATGGCGACGATCAGACGATGTATTTTGAGCGTGTCTGCTTTGACATGAAGAATCTGGAGCAGGCAATTCTGCGAAAAGAAGCATCCAAACGTCCGCGAAAGATCACCAAATATCAGTTTGCCATCATGGCAGGAACGATCCTCATGATGGCTGTTGCGCTTGTCACACAGCTGCTGGATAACTTGCAGGTGTTGTTTCAATAATTCCTTTCTTGACATGCAGGGGTACGAATACATCGTGCTCCTGTTACCGCACATTATGGTATCCCTCCACGCGGGGTGCGGTGGGCAACGGAGTGACGTCCTCCGGCGAAGTGCCGTACATACACACTACATCATTATATTTATAGCGGGCAGAACCCGCAGAAAGAGGTATTCAATGAAGAAGTTTTTTGAAAAGGCTATGTCCTGTCTGTCCAACGAACGCGGTGAAGGCGCATTCCTGGATGTTGTCATCATCGCTGTCGTTGTCGTCGTTATCGGCTGTCTGCTCATGACCCTCATGAAGCAGCTCTATTCCGGCACCGTCTTCCCGAAGTTCAAGGCGTACATCGAGAGCCTGTTCGGTTACGCGGATTCCTATGCCGCGGGTGTCGGCAGTGGCGTCACGATCAACTGATCGCGCGCCGTTATTTGAGTGATTGCATAGCGCAATATCGCCCCCGTGTGGATTCAACCCCGCACGGGGTACTGCACATAATGGCATCCCTCCACGCGGAGTGCAGTGGGCAACGGAGTGACGTCCTCCGGCAAAATGCTGTACATACACATATCATCATTATTTTTATAGCGGGCAGAACCCGCAGAAAGGTATCCCTATGAAGAAGTTTTTTGCAAAGATTTCCAACTGTCTGTCCAACGAACGCGGTGAAGGTGCGTTCCTCGATGTTGTCATCATCGCCGTCGTTATTGTTGTCATCGGATGTCTGCTCATGGCTCTGATGAAGCAGCTCTACTCCGAAACTGTATTCCCGAAGTTCAAGGAATACATCGAGAACCTGTTCGGCTTCGCGAACTCCTATGCCGCAGGTGTCGGCAGCGGTGTTGTTATTTCTTAACATCACACATCCATTTCTCAAGGGAGTGAGGCAATGCCTCACTCCTTGCCGTACAACACAGCAGCCCTCCACGCGGGGTACGGCGGGCAACGGAATAATGAATTCCGGCAAAGAGGCTGACCAATAAAAAATTCGGAGGTATATTTCATAATGGCAGACAAAATCAATGTACTTATGATAGAACCCGGTAAAGTACCGTACATGAAAGAAATCGAATCATCCCTTGAATCTCTGCAGCGGGAGGTCGGAGGGTATATCGTAGTTGTTTATCCATACGAAGATATGTGCGGGATTATTTGCGGGGAAGAAGCCAAGCTGAACGGCAGTCCGTACAACCGTGCTTTGCGCGATGAGGACGGCGAAATTTATGATATTATTGCCGGTCCTTTTATGATTGTCGGTCTGGGCGAGGAAGATTTTACATCGCTTGATGAAAAGCTCATTCCCAAATACACAGAGCTTTTCAAAACTCCCGAACGGTTTGTTCATCTTCCGGGCGGACTGTGTGTCGTTCCGATGGTGGAACCGAGAACAGCACTGCGCGTAACTTCGCATCCACCAAAGACGAAAACTTATGAACAGGAGCGATGAAATGGATCTCAATGCAGAATTAAGACAGAAAATGCACGAGGAGCAGCAGCGGTACAAGGAGTATTTATGTACCCTGCCGGCGATGGATATTATCGATCATGCCTATGAAATCAATCTCCGTGACGATATCCTGATGGTAATGGACACCGCATATCTGTCGAACAAACAGGCAAAGGTGCTGTTGGAATCTCCGACACCGCTGGCGGATGTGTACCGTTCCGTTGGAAAAAACGAACCGGGTCATATCGGTTCCATTCGCAATGATATCCGCGCGATTGCGGATGCCATCATCAAGCAGAAAGAAACCAATATGCGTGATATTCCTGTTTACATGGAGAGTCCGGCATATGCGCTGCAGCACGAAGAAGCGGAGCAGTACGGCGCATCGTATGAAGCGAATGTTGCTTGCCGTGATGCGATCCAGGATGCAATTCGCAAAAACTATCGCAATAACAGTCTGGATATCTCCTGCGCAAAACAGATCGTGGAACGGTTCGGTCTGTCGAGAACCCAGATTGTTCTTGCCTCCACCATTCGTGCAATTGAATGGGATGGCAGAATCTCAAATGAGAATAAGGCATGGGCAAAGAAAGTGCGCATCCCCGATGAGGTAGGACGTGAATATCATGTCAGGGACTGTCATCCCGGTTTGACCGACCTGTTCTGCCGGGCAGTACGAAAGATGGGTGTAAGAGAGAAACAGCAAAAGATGTCCCATGATGCAATATAAGACGAAACCGTCGGTGACACGGATCATGAATCTTCTGTCGCCGATCATATGGCTTCTGTACATAGAACTGCTCAACGGCTGGACATTACCGAAGCTGTTCCGCTATTGGTTCTCCGGTGAAGCAGATTGGTTTATCCTTGCGTTTTATGTTTTCGGATTCCTGCTGTTATGCGGGGTATTCTTCGTTCTTCGACGATTGCTCGGAGAGAGGATCGGAAATATTGCTGCGGCGACAATTTCCGCTGTATTCGGAATCACGAATTTCTGTGTACTGACGATCACGGGTCAGCCGTTTGTGTTTTCCGATCTGAAGATCGCAGGAACAGCTTTCAGCGTTCTGTCGGCGCAGTCACTTTCAAAAGGTGGAGTTTTGACACTCACCTGTGCGGTGCTTTTCTGGCTTGGCTACTGTATCGCAGTTTGGCTGATGACAGCAAAACAAGTATACGAAGCAAAACAGTATTTGCTTCGTTTGGTTCCCGCGATTCTTGCAGCGAATCTTATGTACTTCGGTGTGCTTTTCAGTGCTGATCTCGCAGATGTTGTCCTTCTTTTTGATGGGCATCACAAATACGGAGCGATTGCACATTTTGTCATCAGCGGCGGTGTGGGACTTGACTTTCCCGAAGACGTTAAGGACTATCTCCCACAGAAAGATACAGATACGGTTTCCGGTTTCAAGCCGAATGTGATCATTATCATGAATGAAGCATTTTTGGATTTACAGCAGACATTCAACCTGAAATGCAATAAGGATGCGATTCCGTTCTTCCATCAGCTCTGCAAGAAATACCCGCACGGCATTTCTTATTCCTCTGTCCGCGGCAATAACACCTGCTCGACGGAATTTGAGTTGCTGTCGGGAGTATCTACAGCATTGACCGCCAAAGGTGCCACCATTTACGAAAGCAACGCTGTCCCGATGCAAACGCTTGTGAGTGCGATGAACGCAAGGGGTTACGAAACTGTCGGAATTCATCCGTATTATCGCACCGGGTATAATCGGGACGCGGTATACAATGCACTCGGATTCGACAAAACGTACTTTATGGACGATTTTGAAGATGCGGAATATATTCACGGATTTATTTCGGATCGAAGCAATTATGAAACGCTGATTGAGTGTTATGAATCATCATCAGCACCTTTCTTCTGCTTCAATGTCACGATGCAGAATCACGCTGGGTATGACAATGACGGCGGACTTGCGGACAAAGTAACTGCCGATGTGCATGGAGAAGTCAAAGCGCCATTGGACAATTACCTGACCTTGCTTCATGAATCGGATAAAGCATTGGAATCGTTGATTTCGTACTTTGAGACGGAGAAAGCACCTACTGTCATACTGTTTGTTGGCGATCATCAGCCGATGCTCGGCAAATCCTTTTATGAGGAACAGATCGGGAAGTTACTGGACGAATTTTCCGTTGAAGATGTGTCACGGATGTATGAAGTCTCGTTTCTGATATGGGCGAATTTTCCGTTGATTTCGGAATGTGTCCCCGCGGAAACGTCCATGAATTACTTACAGGATATCCTGTTTGAGACAGCAGGTATTGCAAAAACACCGTGGATGGAGCAAATAGCGGATTACAGAAAAGCGTATCCCGTAGTGACAGTTAATTTCATGCGAGAAGATGGTGGGGGTTTTGTTCCGTTGACCGTTCAAGGAAAGTTAGAACTGTATCAAAAGTATTGTTATGGAATCTTGTGGGGAGGAGGACGAACATAATGCAAGAGGAAATTTCCAATCAGATTGTGGTTATTCTGAAAAATGCAGGTGGTCTGACCGCACAGGCATTGAAGCAGGCAATCATCAAAGCTGTGATCGAGCCCGAAAACAGACGCGCTGCTCTGCGTCAAAGCAGGAGAACCGCCGAAGAAAATGAGCGACTGCGGCAAAGGATGCGTCAGAGAGAACGGCAGCAGAACCAGAGAAACCGACCGCACGGAAGGATGAAGGTAAAGGAGCTTGTAGCGCAGGGGAAAGGCGTGAAATCCTTTGAAATATCCAGTGACAGCAAATCAAAATTCATCACCTATGCAAACAAAATGGGTGTGGATTTTGCAGTCGAGACAGCAGAGAACGGAAACACGATGATTTTCTATAAGCCTAATGACGTTGAGGTAATTACCGCGATTCAGCAGCACACGATGGGGAAAGCATGGAGCAAATCCGCGCCCGAAAATGAAGTGCTCAGCGGTATTGGAATCGGCATGAACGATTTCAAGCGCGTGAAAAAAGCGTTTGACGAAGCGAAGATTCCCTGTCATGGAGTTCGTGAACAGAACAGTATTATGCTTCTCTATCCCCGAGAACATGACGATGCGGTCCTGCACCTCATGGAAAAGCACTATACCGCCGAGCGCGGCAAGATTGGGGACGTTACCAAGGACGCAGTATTGGAGAAGGTGCCTGTCAATGGGGAAAACATCGGGGACTTTACGCAGATTGCACGGCGGTATAAGGTCGAGTTTACCCCGTATAAAGTTCAAAATGAAGACAAATATCTGGTCTTCTTCCGCTCCGAAAAGCGGGAGCAGATTCACGCGGCGTTCCGTGCGTATACAAAAGATATGCGCCGACGGGAACACGATAAGCCCGACCAGCGTGTCCCGCTGGAGGTGCGGCTTCGGCATAGTCGAAAAATCATGAAGGAGCAGAACAAGCAGAAAATCCGGAACAAGGAACACAAAACACCGCAGAGATAATGGAACACAAAGAGAAACTAATATTTTCGGGAATATTCCTGCTGATCTTCTCAAAGATTGGGCAGGTATTCCGCCTGGCATCCGACGGGAGAATCGGTGCGCATATGATTCTGCGTATCAGCGATGCATTTGGAGATGCACTGACAGATCACTTCTTTGATATGAAGCTGTTCGATTTTTTATTCGGTCTTGTGTGTGTCCTTTGCATCCATGCGTATATCTATCTTGCGCAAATGGATATGCGCAAAAAGAAGTATCGGGATGGTGAGGAACACGGATCAGCCGATTGGGGTAGTGAGAAAGACATTGCACCTTTCGTTGATCCGGTATTTGAGAACAACATGATTCTCACGCAGACGGAGAGCCTGACCATGAACAACCGACCCAAAGACCCAAAAACAGCGCGGAATAAAAATGTGCTTGTCATCGGCGGTTCGGGTTCCGGTAAGACACGTTTTTTCGTCAAGCCAAATCTCATGCAGCTCCATAGCTCATACGTGGTGACTGACCCGAAAGGAAGTCTTGTCGTCGAATGCGGGAAGATGCTTGCAGATAACGGATATAAGGTTCGGGTGTTCAATACGGTCAATTTCGGGAAAAGTATGCACTTTAATCCGTTTCACTATATTCATTCGGAGAAGGATATCATGAAACTCGTTACAACACTCATTGCCAATACCAACGACAGCGCCAAAACCGGCGGTGATCCGTTCTGGGAAAAATCCGAAACGCTTTTGTATATGGCATTGATTGGCTACATCCACTATGAACTTCCACCGGAGGAGCAGAACTTTGCATCCCTTCTTCGACTTCTCAATGAAATGAATGCATCCGAGGAAACCATGGATGATGTTCCGGATGAAAACGGTGAGGTTCATTGGCAGTCCAATCCTGTGGACATTTTGTTTGAGGAATTGCGCAGAAAAAAGCCGGGATGCTTTGCTGTACTGCAATATACGAAATTCAAGATGGCTGCGGGCAAAACAGCGAAGTCGATCCTGATTTCCTGCGGTGTCCGACTGGCTCCCTTCGATATTGCCGAAGTCCGTGAGATCACCACGTACGATGAGCTGGAATTGGATACCCTCGGCGGCACAAAAGAAGACCCACATACGAAATCAGCGCTGTTCCTTGTCATGTCGGACACGGACAAGACATTCAACTTCCTGCTCTCCATGATCTACACACAGCTGTTCAATCTTCTGTGTGAGAAAGCAGACGATGAATTCGGCGGCAGACTGCCGATTCATGTCCGCTGTCTGATTGATGAGTTTGCAAATATCGGTAAGATTCCCGACTTTGAGAAGCTGATCGCCACCATCCGAAGCCGTGAGATCTCCGCTTGCGTCATTCTTCAGGCGCAGTCACAGCTGAAAAGTATGTACAGCGACGCGGCAGATACGATCATCGGCAACATGGATAGTGTTCTGTTCCTCGGCGGCAAGGAATCCTCTACTCTGAAAGAATTATCAGAGGTACTTGGCAAGCAGACCATTGATACAAAAACGGGCGGCGAATCCCGCGGTAAGGAAAAGTCTCGGTCAACAAATTATCAGAGAATCGGACGCGAGCTGATGACGCAGGACGAGCTTGCCCGTATGGATCGCGGCAAGTGTATCTTGCAGATCAGCGGTGTCCGTCCGTTCTTCTCTGACAAATACGATATCACAAAGCATCCGCGGTATCACCTTTTGTCCGATGACAATCCGGCAAATGCGTTTGATATCACCCGTTATATGGACTGTACCTATAGACCGCTTACAACGGATATCTGTACAGTCTATGAATACGAACATAAGCAACTATAAGAAATACGATTACATAGGAGGGGCAATATGGCATTTTTCGCATCAGCAATGGCACTCTTGCAAAGCATCATCACTGCCATCGGCGTGGCGCTCGGCGTTATGGGATGCATCAACCTGTTTGAAGGCTTTCAGTCGGATAACCCGGCGAATAAATCGCAGGGCTTCAAACAGGCAATTTCCGGTGCCGGTATCATTCTGGCAGCACAGACGCTGATTCCGCTTATCACGATTTAACATGGGATGGCTGGTCAACTTCGAGGAATCGATCAAAGAGCTGCTGATCTCCCTGATTACTTCCATGCTCGGCGAGCTGTTTGTCATGACCTCGGACAAATTCAGCGATTTTACCGCCATGATCGGTCAGACACCGCAAACATGGAATCCCGGTATTTATTCCATGGTGCAGTCACTTTCCTCAACAGTCATCGTTCCGGCAGCCAATATCATACTGACCCTGGTGGTATCACTGGAATTGTTCGGGATGCTGGTTGAACGGAACAACATGGTAGATATTGAGCCTGCATTTCTTGTGAAATGGATTTTTAAGGCAGTGCTGGCGAGCTTCGTTGCGTCCAATGCATGGACAATCACGATGGCGGTATTTGATCTTTCCCAAAACATTGCGGCAAGTGCATCGGGACTGCTCGGCGGTACATTATCCCCGTTTTCGCAGGCGACAATAGACGCCTTTGTAGCCACGCTGGAAACCGAAACCATCGGACGGCTTGTGTTGATTCTTTTGCAGTCGGTACTTTCATGGGCGATTCTGTTCCTCATCACGGTTGGCATCCTGGTTCTTCTGATCGTCCGTATGGTAGAAATCTATCTGACTGTCTCCATCGCACCGATCCCGTTTGCCGCTTTTTACGGAAAAGAGTGGACAGGCGGCATGGGCGCAAACTATCTGCGCTCCCTTTTCGCACTTGGATTTCAGGGCTTTTTCATTATGGTGTGTTTATCAATCTACACAACCATGATGCAGAACGTACTCAATTCCACCGATGTTGTCGGTGCGATGTGGTCGTATATCGCATATTCGGGCGTGCTGCTGTTTGCAGTTGGTAAGACAGACCGCATATCGAAATCTATTTTTGGAGCACATTGAGGGGGACAGAATGGAGAAAAACAACGAATTGTATATCCCTGTCCCCGTAGATATCGACACCGTAAAAAGCAAATTCCTATTTGGTCTGACCCTGCGGCAGATCGTCTGCTTCGGTATTGGCATCGGACTTGGACTGACGGTATATTTCTTATGCAAGGGTCTGCTCGGTGACAGCATTGCCGGTATTTTCATGATGTTTATCATGCTGCCGGCATTTTTCTTTTCCGTATACGAACAACACGGGGAACCGTTGGAGGACATCATCCGCAGAATATGGAAGGCACAAAAGAAACTGCCGATGAGACCGTATCAAACAATCAATACAGGAGGCATCACCGATGGATGTAACAGAACTGCTCGGAAGAATCATAGAAAAAATTCCCAAAAAACAGGAACCTGATATTTCAGCGCAAAAGACGCTGCTGCTTGACAAAGTTTGGCAGGACGGTATTGTCCGTGTGGTCGGTACGCCGCCTGTCTATTCCAAAACCATCCGTTTTTCGGACATCAATTACACACTTCTCGATGAGGACAGCCGCCGCAGTCTGCTTGACAGCTTTGGTCGGCTGTTTCACTTGTTTGAGGACGGTGTGCATTTACAGATGACCTATGCAGTTGTTCCAAACGATACTGCCAAGGCGGAATCCTTTCACGGAGCATCTGCAGATCATGCGGAAATTACCGCCGAATACAGTTCCTTTTTACGTTCCCAGACGGTCGGTGGTATGAAAATCGAGCGGTATCTGACTTTTTCGATTAACGCCGGTTCTCCGAAAGAAGCGCGTTCACGACTGAAAATCATTGAGAACAGTGTTATGAACGCACTCGGAGATAACCACCTCGGAGCCAATCCGACTGTGTTGAACGGTGAAGAACGAATAGAACTCTATAAGAGAATACTTTCGGTAAAAGGACCGTTTTCATGGCAGGATTACGTTACCTCCGATCTGTCTGCCGCAGACTATATCGCGCCGTCCTCTTTCTCATTCCATGAAGGCAAGTGGTTCAAAATCGGCAATCGCGTTGGTGCGGTATACTTCTTCCGTATGCAGACATCCGCGCTTGGCGACGGCACACTTATGAATCTGCTTGGCTCTGGAACGGACATGACAATTACCTTCCACATTGACGCCATAGAACGCGACCGAGCGCTGCGTATGGTGAAACGCAAAATGACCGATGTGAATATGTCAAAAATCGACGAGCAGAAGAAAGCTGTCAGATCGGGGTACGACATGGAAATTCTTCCAACAGACCTCAATGCGTATTCTGCCGGACTGGAATCCATGCTCAAATCTCTGCGAAACGGCGGACAACACGCCTACTATATGACCATGCATTTATACCTGACAGCAGATAACGAAGCACAGCTTGAAGAAAAACGCCAGAAGATCGAAAGCATTGCTAAACAGCGGGACTTGCCGCTGACTTCTCTTGATTATCAACAGGAAGAAGGTATGATTGCTTCACTCCCTTTTGGCGTGAATCCCGTTCCGATTCGTAGAATGGTCACAACCTCCGTTCTTGCGGCGTTTGTCCCGTTTCAGTCAAAGCAGCTCTGTCACCTCGGCACAGATGCGCTGTACTGCGGTACCGATCCGATCACAGGCAATATCATCCGCATCGACCGCAAACAGGGCAGCAATCCCAACGGTCTGATTTTCGGTAAACCCGGTTCGGGCAAGTCGTTTGCTGCAAAGATGGAGATCTTTCATGCGTACCTTGGCACCGATGATGATATCATGATCTGTGATCCGGAAGCTGAATATGCCGGCATGGCACAGGCGCTCGGCGGACAGAGAATCCGTATCGCGCAGAATGCGGAGGAACACATCAATCCTATGGATATCAATCTCGATTCCGACGAAGACGAACCGCTGAAACTGAAATCCGACTTTCTGTTATCGCTTTGCGAACTGATTGTCGGCGGCAAGGAAGGTCTTCGCCCGATTGAAAAGTCCGTCATTGACCGCTGTATTCCGCGCGTGTATGCAAAATATTTGTCCGATCCGAAACCTGAAAATATGCCGATTTTGGAAGACCTGTATCTGGAACTGAAAAAGCAGGAAACAGGAGAAGCACGGTTCCTTGCAGATTCCATGGAAATGTATGTCGGAGAAGGTTCTCTGAATGTATTTAACCACAGAACAAACATCGACATTCAGAATCGCATGGTCGTGTTTGATATCAAAGACCTTGGTAAGCAGTCCAAAAAGCTCGGTATGCTGATCGTGCAGGATGCCGTCTGGAACCGTGTTTCTGCGAATCGCAAAGCAAAGAAGTATACGCGCTATTACATGGACGAAATCCATCTTCTGCTCAAGGACGAGCAGACAGCATCCTATACCGTCGAAATCTGGAAACGCTTTCGCAAATGGGGCGGTATTCCCACGGGAATTACACAGAATGTCACAGATATGCTGGCATCCAGAGAAATCGAAAACATCTTTGGCAACAGCGAATATATCCAAATGCTCTCGCAAGGGGATGGCGATAGGGAAGTCCTGTGCGATAAGCTCCGACTGAGCGAAGCTCAGCTTTCCTATATCACAGACCGTGCACCGGGTGAAGGTCTGATTCGCTTCGGCAGTACGGTTGTCCCGTTTGAAAACCATTTCCAGCGGGGTTCCAAAATGTATGCCATCATGAACACCCGCCTGACGGAGCGTGATGCCAAATGAAAGGTACGCGCAAGTACAAAGCGGTAAAGAAATCCGCGGCGGCATATTCGTTGATTGAGTATACCGCAAAGGGAGTATCTTTGTCGGATACCGGCGACGATAACACCGAGCAGAGTGCCATCGGTCATACCGTGGAAACGGTTGCCGCACAGCAGAAATACCGCAAAAAGGCGATACAAAAGAAATATGCAAAGCAATACCGACAGGAGCGGTGGCAAGGCTTCAAGAACCGGATCAAAAAAGAAGTTCAGAAACTGATTTCCAATCCTGTCGGTTATCTTGTCGGAAAAGGTGCCGGACTCGGTATCACGCTTGGCATTGCGCTTGGTCTGATTCTGTCACTGCCGTCATTTTTGACCATTGGCGGCATGGTGCTCGGCGGTGCTGGCATTGCAATGAGTACCTGTTATCTTGCAGAAGAACAGGAGATTCTTGCAGTCGAATCTGCATACAGTCAGCGGGAAAATATTTATGTGCAGACGATTCTGCATTTTGCTCCTGCCTATGATGAATGGGAGCTTCATGACCGGGGTGTCTCGTATTCCCATGATCCCCATGCACTTGCCGCCTGGATGACGGTTCTGCTTGGGGATTTCGATTATGGTTCAACGGAAGCAACACTGGCAATGAATCAGATTTTCAACGCGCAGTATTCCTATCGGACTGAATATGAGGCCACGACAAAGAAAATAAACGGACAGGATGTACCGTGGAACATTCTGAAAGTCTATGTCGATCAGAAACCCCTCGTCGATGCTGCGGAAGATTCACTTTCGGATGAGGATTATGAGAGGTTCAAAATCATATATGACAATCGCGGCGGTATGCCGGATATATTTCAATAATAGAAAGGATTTACATTATGGAAAACGAAATGCTTTACGATCTGAAAAAAGAACTCATGGAAGCCAATAAACTGATTCATGAAACAGAGAAACTGCGTCGTGAGGTTGATGAAATGCTGAAGAGGCAGAGGATTCGTCGGAACGATATTCTTCGAGAGATTGGATGTATTGTGAAAGAAGAGGTCGATACCATTCGAGTACAGGAGAACCTGAGTCGTAATGAGTATATGCAGCTGCTTTTTGACCGTTTAAGACCGTATTTTTCCCATTCCGAGCAGAGGGATTTTGAACTGTCCGGAAAGGTTGATGAATTGGATTATGAAACATAAATCATCCGGTGTAAAACGAATGAATATCAGGGGGGATAATTGATGAGCGACTATGTTTTTCAAAATAAATATGGTGTAACTGGCGTCGGGAAGAGAGCTGTGCCAGATCAGCCGAAAGAAATCTGTTTTATCTATCCCGACTATCAGGAGAAATTCCGTATTCCGGACGGAGAGCAGGTTATCGTGACCTATCCTACAGGAAAAAACCGCGCTTTTGTATGTAAGTATATCGATGACGAACACATTCTTGTAGGCAGCAGAGCTTATCATATCCGAGAGTATGCGGAACACTTGCAAAAACTCGGTGCTCATGTCTATCCATTTCCCGAAAAACGTATGGTATGGCAAGACATTGATCTTGACATCAATGATTGGATCGATGATTTGCGCGAGGAATATCCCGACCTTGGTGAAGATGAACTGATACAGAAGATGTATGAGATCAACGCCGAATACCTCGGTGATGAACGTGATAATCTCAATATTCAATGTGGCAGCGAAATCATCGTGTTTGGTGATATCGGCAGATGGAACGGAAGAGTGTGCGGATATAAGATCATTGAATCGGGGAATATCAGGGATTGCTTATACAGCGATTGCGATATGAACGAATGGTATGTTGACCGAAACGGAGATCTTTGTTCGACTCAGATACACCATGACGGAAGAAATTATCTCTATTATCGCAAATTCAAGGAGGGTCTATCTGTCGATGACCGCGATGATTTTCTTGATAAGTTCTGCGATGGCAAAGCCACACAGAAAGATATTGATCGTGTGACCGATAAGATCGGAACTATCATCGCACAAGTTTATGGTTGGGAATTTCCAACCGAAGAAAAACGACGGATTCCGGAGCTTGATGCTCGATCATAACTGCACATGAGCAAAAGACGAATCATTGAATTGATCGGGAGGATAAATTTGAGAAAGAAATTATGTATATGTCTGCTTGCGGTGATGATGGTATTATCTGTGGCTGTATGTGCAGCGGAAGAAACAACGCCATCCTTAACCCCCAACGGCAACATGACTCTCGTCGATGATTACGTCATCGGCGACACGCAGTATATCACAGTACAGACAAAGACCGGCAATTACTTTTATATCATCATCGACCGCAGCGGCGAAACAGAAAATGTACACTTCCTCAATAAAGTCGATGAAGCAGACCTTCTGCCGCTGCTTGATGAAGAATTCGATTTTGGAACAGAACCGGAGACGCCGGAAGAACCGACAGAACCTGTGGAACCGGATGTTACCGATAAGTCTGAAAAACAGAAAGAGATTCTTATGCGCGGTCTTGTACTCGCAGGAATCTTCGCAGCAGTCGGCGGCGGTATCTATATTATCTCAAAGAAGAAGCCCAAGGCGAAGAAAGAGAAGCCCAAGAACGAGTACGATGACACGGAAGATGCCGTATCAGAAAATACATATGTCCGCGACACCGATTCAGAATCAGAGGTAACGGTTTATGAAAATGATGCCAATGAAGATGAGGACGATTATGAAGATGAGTAAGGGGAGGTGCGACCATGGGACGTTACGAAAATAAATATGCCATCTATCAGTTGAAGAAAACCGATGTCGGAGATGAGCGCCGATTCATGAACTATGACTGGCACATCAAAAAAGGCTTCACGCCGAAAATCGAGGATTATGACCTGATCTATATTGGAGAGCTGCCGTCTGTTATCAAAAATCTGAACCGTACTCTGGAACAGATTTATGAGAAATTTAACCTCGATCATCCTGCGGACTATCGTGGATATTCGTTGTCTGTCAGTGATGTTGTCGCCATCAACCGCGGCGGAAAACTTTCCTATCACTTTTGCGACAGTGCCGGATTCAGGGAATTACAAGGTTTCTCACCTGAACAGAAACAGGAACATAAACCGGAACACAAACAAAAGCGTATATGGGAGATGGAGAGATGACCGGATTACAACAGGAACGTCCTATTGCACGGATCGATTATCTTTCCTCTGCCGGCATGGTCGGCGAGCGATGTTACCATTATGACTATGAAAAATTTCTGAACCGCGTCAAAGAGGACAATTACTACGGCACACCGATGGAAATCACCGTCTTCCGTGACGAACACGGCAAAACCATTCCGCTCGATTTCATGATGGAGCTTGATCCGCTGCCGCAGGGATTTCATATTGAGGAATATAAGGAGGAATCAACCATGGGAACCATTCAACAGATAACAACCGATGAACTTTGCAAGATGCATGACAAAGAAGGTCTGATTCTGCAAGGCTGCGGAGGCGACCTTCAGGAATGGCTGGACGGTATCAATGAAATGTTCACAGAAGAAGGGCTTCTGCTGAACGGAACACACTTTTCCAAAGTTTACGCCTTCTCCTATGGGGAATTGACGAATCTGCTGTTTCCGTTCACGGAGGATGTGGATTTGAATATTGGACGTCTGTCCATATGGAGACTGAAAACGCATCAGGCATTTGGTGGTACATGGTTGTCCGATTATGTCGAGAATAACCTGGGCGGTTTTGTGCATGAGAACAATGACCCTATACAGGCAGAGCCGATACCGACACCGCAGAAACGCCAAGCTAAACATAAAGATGAAATGGAGCGATGAGGAAGGAATCCTATGAACGATAAACTGATCTATTACCAGAATCTTGCCGCAAAGACGGTAAAAGAAATCTATTCCGGCTCCGACTACTGGATGACGTTTCTGAATACAGCATCCAAAATGTACAAGTACCCCTTTGCCGACCAGATTCTGATTCATGTGCAGATGCCCGAAGCAACCGCTTGTGCCGAGTACCGCATCTGGAATGATACCATGCACCGATATGTGAAAAAGGGTTCCCGCGGTATCGCCCTTTTGACAGAAACCGATAATGGCATCGGTCTGCGGTATGTATACGACGTTTCCTGTACCGGTACACGCAAATCCTCCCGCAATGTCGATGCATTTGTGTACCGAGAAGAACATGAATCTGCGGTGTTTTCGGTACTTCCCGATGGGAATTCCTTGGAAGAACGTCTTTTTTCCTGCGCAAAATACCTTTTATCCGAAAATTATAATGAAAATATTTCGCAGTCGGCAGAGTTGCTTGACAAGTCAGATGAAATTATGTATAATAGAAGCACAGAGGAAACCATGCTGAACTTCGCCGCTGCGAGTGCCGCATATATGGCGACACAGCGCATGGGACAGACATCGGTGATTTGCCGACAGATTCTCATGACCGCGGATTATGCAGCCCTTTCCGATCCCATCAAGCTCGGAAACAGCATTTCCAAGGTCGGCGGTACAATCCTGCGTCAGATGGAATTTCTCTGCAAAACCTACGACAAAGAACATACAAATGTACAGGAGGAAATGCATCATGAAAACAACGAACACCGCAGTGAAGAACACACAGACCGACCTTCCCGAAACGATGGTACAGAACGGGATCACCTACCGACTGGCGGGAGACGTGTATCTGCCGCTGATCGCCGTGGGAGGCAACCCGACGAAGCCCCTGGGCAAGTGGGGACGGATGCGCCGGACGTACCTGAAGGAACACAGATCGGGAACGTACAGCGAGATGCTTCTGACGGGAACGCTGATGCAGCACCTGTCGGAGATCGAGGAAACAGCGGAGCGTCGGATGGACCAGCTGATGAACTCTTTGAAGAAGAAGTACCATCTGACCGAGCAGATGAAGTCGGAGAATCAGATGGAGTGGGTACAGATGATGAACAACCTGCGGGCGACAGCCGAGGAGATGATTCAGACGGAGCTGATTTACAGCTGACTGAGGATAGTCCGGAAGATGAAGATTTCCAGTTGACTGGAAATGATACCCCTCCATTAACAGAGGAATTCCAGTCAACTGGAAAAGATGCCCTGATTTCTACCAGCGGTATCCAGTTAAATCTCTTTGATGAAGCAATCTATGAAGCCGAGCAAATCACATACATTGACGAAGCGGAGAGCAAGCCATCCTTGCCCTTCGCTTTTCATTTTTCACAGGGAATCATTGATACGGTTCTGAAATACGGCGGCAATGAACGGGACGGTCGTATGCGCATTGTTGCTGAATTTATGAAAGAGAAGTCCGTCGAGGAACACGCTGCGTTTTTGCAGAGACTGTTCCATGGCGGCAACGGCTTCAAAATCGATAACCGTGATATCTGCGCGTGGTATGACGATGACGGGATTCGTCTGGCACACGGACGATCTGCGAGATATATTTCCTCCGGCGCAGTTCAAATAATTCCGTGGACAGATGCCGCTGTACGTATTGACGAACTACTTTTACAGGGGCAGTTTGCATCCAATGTGGAGATCGCGGAAGCAGCCGGACATGAACGTCTTCTGCTGTCAGATAAACTTCTGTATTTACGTCGGGATATCCGGGATGATGTACACGACAGTTATTTCTCGGATGTTACATTTGAAGGTGGTTTCCCGGAAGCAAGAGAACGGAGTGCGGAAATGCTTGCAGATCCGCTGATGCTGCAGACCATTACTGAGGAGTTGGAACGCTTTGCCGATGATTATCGGGAAGACCGTACTTTGCTCCGTTTCAACTATCACCGGGTAGACGATCTCCTGATTTCATTCTGTGAACTCGCAATCATGAATCGCACTTTTTCCTCTGAAATCACCGATATGCCAAAGTCGGAGCAGTTTATTACGGAGGATGAACTGAACGAGGCGTTTTCCTCACACGGAAGTGGGGTTGAAGGATGCAAATCCCGTATCTACAATTACTTCATGACCGAGCGTGATACCAAGGAACGCATTGCATTTCTGAAAAAAGAATACGGCATCGGCGGTCATTCCCATGCGCTTTCCAATGCCGGCGGAAGTGATGAAATGCACGACGGCAAGGGGATCGCCTATAAAAAGGATGACTGCGCCAATGTGCAGATTTCATGGCCGAACGTAGAAAAACGCATCAGTGAACTCATTCGGCGCGACCGATATCTGAATCCATCCGAAAAAGCAGCGTATGCGGCACTACGATCTGTAGGTGAGGTTTACAACGCCATCAAGGAAGAGCATCCCGACGATATTGTTCTGTATCAGGTCGGCGACTTCTTTGAAATCTACGGGGAAGATGCAAAACTTGCCGCAGAAAAACTGGATTTGTATAAGTCCACCCGTAATCTTCCCGGCATTGGACGTGTGGATATGTGTGGATTCCCGGCAAATCGTTTGGAGGAACGCGCAGAAAAACTGCGGGAGGAATACCCGATTACGATCATTGCCTATGATAAGGATACGCATGAACGCAATGTATATTCCATGGCAGTTTCCCGTGTCAGCAATGAACCGATAGAGTATACAACACCGGAGGGGAATATCTATCATGTCGGATCAATCTTTTCGGGAATGCTTAACGGTAGTGTCACTTACGCGTATATTGAGGACGTGGATGACGATAGCGTGCATTACACGTTAGAAGATTACCCCGAACTTGGTCCTGTATCCATGTCCCGCGAACAGTTTGACGCCAATCTGGACGATTATACATTTCAGATCAAGGAAGAAGAAAACGAAAATATCTATTCCGAGGAAGAACGTGATCCCGGCTTCATAAAGGCAATTGGCGATGCGATTATACTGGACCGCTCTCTATCCGAAGATCATATAGAGATCGATCATGTCAATGCATTGCTTTCTGCTATGAAAATGGATGATGTATCTGTTTCATGGGAGAATGACACCATTGTCGCTCGTGATGACAATAATATTTGGCGCGGTCAGGAACTGTATGAATTTCTGCTCAACGAAGCTCTCACTCTCGATGAGCATTTTCATCCCGTGCAAGGACAGGATGTTCCGCAGGAAATATTGGATGCTGTACTGGAAGATGCTAAAAAGTATGATACAGTCATTCAAACGGTTAGACAACGGGAAAGCAGCATTCCCGCCTTTCCGTATGAAGTTGGTGATTTCATCTATCTGGAAGACGGCAACGAGTACATCGTGGAAAGCATCGGTGAGAACGATATCCACCTCCGCGATCCCCGCCAAGCATACCCCATTCTCCGCGCGGAGAGCAAGGAAAGCATGGCGCGTTTGTTGGAACAGTTTCCGCAAAAAAAGCGCGAACCCATTGTCATTGTACCGCCTCCCGAAAACTTCCGTATTACGGATGACCATTTGGGTGAGGGTGGAGCCAAAACCAAGTTCCGTCGCAATATGGATGCGATCAACACGCTGAAAGCAATCGAAGCGGAAAACCGATATGCAACCCCCGAAGAACAGGAAATTCTCTCTCAATATATCGGCTGGGGCGGTCTTGCAGATGCCTTTGACGATTCCAAAGAACATTGGCAGAAAGAATTTCTGGAACTCTACGATACGCTTGAACCCAAGGAATGGACAGATGCCAAAAGCTCTACTCTGAACGCACATTATACTTCTCCCGTTGTCATCCGTGCAATGTACGAAGTGCTTGCCAATATGGGATTCACATCCGGTAATATTCTGGAACCTGCCATGGGTATCGGTAACTTCTTCGGTATGCTGCCTTCCGAAATGAGCGGTTCCAAACTGTACGGTGTGGAACTGGACAGCCTGTCGGGACGCATTGCAAAGCAGCTTTATCCCGATGCCGATATCACGATTGCCGGATTTGAAACGACAGACCGCCGTGATTTCTATGATGTTGCCATTGGTAATGTTCCGTTCGGTAATTACAAGGTCAACGATAAGGCATACAACAAGCTGAACTTTTCCATTCACGATTATTTTTTAGCCAAAGCCATCGATCAGGTTCGCCCCGGTGGCGTGATTGCGTTTGTTACTTCGCGCTATACTATGGACAAGGAATCGCCCGAAGTCCGAAAGTATATTGCCGAACGTGCAGATTTGCTCGGTGCGATTCGCTTACCCAATACTGCTTTCAAAGCCAATGCCGGCACAGATGTTGTAACAGATATCCTGTTCCTGCAAAAACGCGAACGCCCGCAGGTGATCGAACCCGATTGGGTACACCTCGGAACAAATGCAGAGGGCTACGCCATCAACAGCTATTTTATCGACCATCCGGATATGATTCTCGGTACGGAAAGCTCTGAATCGACGCAGTACGGACGGCAGGACTTTACGGTGGTGCCATTTGAGAATCGTGATCTTGGTGAACTGCTCCATGAAGCAGCACAGAAGATTCACGGCACCTATATGGAAGCGGAGCTGCCCGATATCGACGATGTAACCGATCAATCCATTCCCGCTGATCCCAATGTCAAAAATTTCAGTTATACTTTGGTAGGAGATACGGTATATTACCGCGAAAACTCGCGCATGGTCAAAGCGAATCTCAATGCTGTCGCTACAGAGCGTGTCAAAGGCATGATCGGTCTTCGTGATTGTGTGCGAAATCTGATCGATCTACAGATGGAACGCGGTACAACCGATGCCATGATCTCAGCGGAGCAGTTACGACTGCGGGAGCTGTATGCAGAGTTTTCAGAAAAACACGGTCTGATCAACGAGAGCGCCAACCGCCGTGCATTTGCCGACGATTCATCGTATTATTTGCTGTGTTCCCTTGAAATCCTCGACCGAGACGGTAATTTACAGTCTCTGTCGGATATGTTTGAGAAGCGCACGATCCGACCGCATGAGGTGGTTAAATCCGTTGATACCGCCGCCGATGCACTGGCACTTTCCATTTCCGAGCAGGCTTGTGTCGATATGGAATATATGACTTCCGTATCCGGCAAGGATGAAAAAACGCTGGCAGAAGAACTTGCCGGCGCAATCTTTTTCGATCCTGTCCATAAAGAATGGGAGCCGGCAGATGAATATCTGTCCGGCAATGTCCGAGAAAAACTGCGTATTGCAAGAAGCTATGCCGCTCCCGGCTTTCCCAAAGAGGGAATTGCTGATTACAGTCAGAATGTCGCGGCTCTGGAAGCTGTTCAGCCAAAAGATTTGGATGCATCTGAAATCGAAGTCCGTCTCGGTGCTACATGGATTGACAAGGATTACATTCAGCAGTTCATGGAAGAAACATTCCATATGCCATTCTATCTGCGCCGTTCGGTCAACGTCAACTTTTCCGATGTTACCGCCGAGTGGAATATCACCGGTAAGAGCAGTGCGGCAAAAAATGACGTCAATATCTATATTACCTACGGTACGGATGATGCCAACGCCTTCCGTCTGCTTGAGGATGCGCTCAATCTCCGTGATACGAAGATTTATGATACCGTCACCGATGCAAACGGCAATGACAAGCGTGTTCTGAATGTCAAGAAAACCACGCTTGCACAGCAGAAGCAGCAGATGATAAAGGATGCTTTCCGTGATTGGATATGGAAAGATGCGGATCGCAGAGACGTACTTGTAACGCTGTATAATCAGCGGTTCAACAGTACCCGACCGCGTGAATACGACGGTTCTCATATTACATTTTCCGGTATGAATCCCGAAATCTCTTTGCGCGAACACCAGAAAAACGCGGTCGCACATATTCTCTATGGCGGAAACACCTTGCTTGCACACGAAGTGGGCGCAGGGAAGACGTTCGAGATGGTAGCGGCTGCGATGGAATCCAAACGCCTCGGTCTGTGCACCAAATCCCTGTTTGTTGTACCCAATCACCTGACAGAGCAGTGGGCATCTGAATTCCTGCGGCTTTATCCGTCTGCCAATATTCTTGTTACAACGAAGCGCGACTTTGAGACTTCCCGCAGAAAGAAATTCTGCGCAAGAATTGCGACGGGTGATTATGATGCGGTCATCATGGGACATTCGCAGTTTGAAAAGATTCCGATCTCCTATGAACGGCAGGAACGGCTTTTGCAGGAACAGCTTGATGAAATTGAGATGGGACTGGAGGAACTGCAGAGAGCCAAAGCCGAGCGGTTTACCGTCAAGAGCATGGAGCGGACAAAGAAATCTCTGGAAGCGAAGCTGGAGAAATTACAGGACACCGGACGTAAGGATGATGTTATCACCTTTGAGGAATTGGGTGTGGACAGGCTGTTTGTGGATGAGGCGCATTTCTACAAAAATATGTTCATCTTCACAAAAATGCAGAATGTTGCGGGACTTTCCACGACGGATGCACAGAAATCCTCGGATATGTATCTCAAATGTCGTTATTTGGATGAGATAACGGAAAACAAAGGGATTGTGTTTGCAACAGGTACACCTGTCAGCAACAGTATGACGGAGCTTTACACGATGATGCGATATCTTCAGCACGATGCGCTGGAGGAACGCCATCTGTCGCACTTTGACTGTTGGGCATCCAATTTCGGTGAAACGGTGACTGCAATCGAGCTTGCACCGGAGGGAACGGGCTATCGTGCGAGAACGCGATTTGCACGGTTCTTCAATCTGCCGGAGCTGATGAATCTGTTCCGTGAAGCGGCAGACATCAAGACGGCGGATCAGATGAACCTGCCGCGTCCCGAAGCGCAGTATCACAACATTGTTGCAAAACCGACTGACATTCAGCGGGAAATGGTAGAGGAACTATCCAAGCGTGCGGCGAGGGTTCATGCGGGAGTTGTGGATTCCTCAGTTGATAATATGCTGCGCATAACGACGGATGGCAGAAAATTAGGACTGGATCAGCGCATCATCAACCCCAATCTTCCCGACGAGCCGGAAAGCAAGGTTAATCTTTGTATTGACAATATCTTCCGTATCTGGCAGGAAGGTATGGCAGATAAGTTGACGCAAATCGTGTTCTGTGATTTGAGCACACCCAGCAAAACTGTCCGTATGGAAGTGAATGGTGACGGTGACGTCGCGGAACCGTGCGGTTTTGTCAATATCTATGAAGATATCCGCGAAAAGCTGGTGCTGCGCGGTGTTCCGTTTGAAGAAGTAGCCATTATACATGAGGCAGATACCGAGGTCAAGAAAGCCGCACTGTTTGCAAAAGTACGAAACGGCGATGTTCGCGTAATTATTGGTTCTACATCCAAAATGGGAGCAGGTACGAATATCCAGGATCGCTTGATTGCACTTCATGACCTGGATGCACCGTGGCGACCGGGAGATTTACAACAACGCGCCGGACGTATTATCCGACAGGGGAATATGAATAAAGAGGTTCATATCTACCGTTATGTCACGGAAGGCACCTTCGATTCCTATCTCTGGCAAACAATAGAGAACAAACAGCGTTTTATCAGTCAGATCATGACCTCAAAGTCGCCTGTGCGCTCCTGCGAGGATATGGACGAAACGGCTCTTTCCTATGCCGAAATCAAGGCGCTGTGTGCAGGCAATCCGCTCATCAAGGAGAAGATGGACCTCGATATTGAGGTATCCAAACTCAAACTGCTTCGTGCGAATTATCAGAGTCAGCAGTATCAGCTGGAGGATAATATCCGCAGACATTTCCCGCAGCAGATGGCGAAATTCCAGACAGTCCTTGACGGTTACGATGCCGATATTCAGTTAGCTGAAAACCATCCCTATCCCGCTGATGAATTTCCGACAATGGTGATCGGACAAACGCGATATCTGGAACGTGATGCAGCGGGCGAAGCCATCATGCGGTATTGTTCCTATGTATCTGGATTGGAGCCAGTCGTGATTGGTGAATATCGTGGCTTTACAATGTCGCTTACCTTGGAGGACTTCGGGCGCGACTATATTCTGACGCTGCGCGGAACACTTGCGCACAGGGTGGAGCTCGGTCGTGATGCCAGAGGTAATACGATCCGTATTGAGAACGCGATCCGCGCGATGCCCGACCGCAGGAAGGAAATTCAGGTTGCTTATGATAATCTGCAAGTACAGATGGAGCAGGCACAGGAAGAACTTGGGAAGCCGTTTCCGCAGGAGGGGGAATATCAGGCGAAAACCGCGCGCCTGGTGGAGCTGAATGCGGTGCTTAATATGGAAAATAAACATGATTCCGATTTGGAGGAGGAGCAGGAGGATACTCCCGTCACTTCCAAAAACAAAGACTTTGAGGAGGTCTTGTAAATGAACGAAACTGAAAAGAACATGAACCCGACAACGGAAGACGTTGACACAACCGTTTTCCCGCAGTATACCCAGCCATACAAAGAACCCGAATCGCAGAATGATTCGGGTTCCGTTTTCCTTGGAATTCTTTCATTTTTACAGCCGATGGCAGGGCTGATCGCTTATCTTGCGGTCAAGTGCGCAAGTCCGCAAAGAGCAAAATCTGCGCTGATCGGTGCGCTTATGGGGATCATCATTTCCGTGATTACGGTTATGATTTCTGCGGGAGCACTGATCGGCAGTATTACATCTCTGATCAATATGGCGGGAGGGCTTGATTCCGCACAGGATGTGTGGGATGTGTCGGAGACATATGAGACGGTGGATGTGGATTGGAAAATTACAGCGTAAGGAGGGGTATCATGGTACTGGAAGCAATCAAAATGAAGGAAGAAAAAGACCTTTTCTTTTTCAACAAAGACGAGGAGCGGACACTCGGCTGTATCGGTTATCTTCGCGGAGATTTTGGTGGGGGCGGCAGAGAATTCTGGTCGTCCTGGTTTCCTCACAAATTTGACGAACGCAATGACGAGAAATTCAAAGTGATCTTCGATGCAATCATCAACAAGCTGCGGGAGCCGACAGGGGTACTTCATGACCGCGAAAGCATGAGAGCATACTGCCGAACCCAGCCGCACTGCAAGGTAGACCATCCATGGGGAGAGCAGTGGGGATTCCGTATTCTCACACAGGATTACGCGCTGTATCTTCGCTGCATCCCGACACCGGGTGATTACAATTTCTACTGTTTCTGTTATGACAAGGAAATGGTGATGAATAAGCTCGCGCATGACAGAGGACTTCCGCGTTATTGCTACGGATTCATCCCGACAAGCAAAGAAGAAATCCGCATTGATATCGCGGAGAGCGGATATACGCCTGTCGACCGTGACGGCAGTATGAAGCATGTGCTGGAAATGAATCGAGAACTTGGTGTCACGCGACCGCAGATGGAGGCAATGAAAGTAGGGTCGATGTTCGGCTGGAATGTGCCCGGTGCTGATCCGAGAAGCTATGATGAATATGGTGCCGCTATCAGGAAGAAACACATGGATCGGGATGATCGGTAAGGGAAAATAATTTTGAAGGAGTTGATGCTGTTGCTTATTATGGGTACAGCATCGGCTCCTTTTTTTATTTTATTCCTTGTTATTCCGGACGATGGGACCGCTGTTGTCTTCCTTTCTCATACGGAGATATTTTTCGCGTAGAGTCCATGCAAGATCAGGGGTGATCAGACCGTCGACTTCGGCGCAATTGATATCGCTTTGCAGTTCGCAATAGTCGCAGTCCCAATGAAGATACGGGACCCCGTTGTCCAGCATTTCCCATGCTTTCTGCATTTTTTGTATGGATAAGTAGAGGATTTCCGGCAATCTTCCGTCCGGAGTATCAAGATAAGTCATTGTCGTTCTGCCTTTCATAATTATTGTTTGTCAATATTATAATGCAGACAACTCATACAGTCTAGGAAAAACAGAAACAAATTTCAGAGAGGAGGATTCACAAAATGGATAACCGAATAAAAATTACCATTCGTGTCACACCCGAAGACAAGCAGGCAATCGAAGAACGTATGAAAACAGCGGGAATCACGAACATGAACGCCTATATTGAGACAATGGCACTGTACGGCAGTATTTACAATCTGCGCGAGATCGGAGAAGTCACCCGTCTTCTGCGCTATGCCGGCAACAACATCAATCAGCTTGCTGTCAAGGCACATACAGGAAAATGGATTTCCATGGGAGAAATTGATGAGATCAAGAAATCGGTTCTGAATATCGAGCAGATGGTCATGTCGATTTCAGATCAGCTTCGCCGTATGAATGGGGAAACATAATCCATGGCAGTCACGCGCATCATACCGCTTCATGTCGGCGGGAAACGGTCGCTGGCGGCGGCACTGAAGAAAACCGTGGACTATGTTAAAAATCCCGAGAAAACAGATGGCGGACAGTTGGTAACGGGATATCGGTGCAATCCCGAACTTGCGGCAGCGGAATTCAAGATGGATTATGACCTGTATCAGAACGCAACGAAACGGCACTTTGATCCGCATCATTCGGTAATCGCGTACCATCTGCGCCAGTCTTTCAAGCCGGGCGAAATCACGGCGGAAGAAGCAAACAAAATCGGACGTGAACTTGCCATGCGATACACACATGGAGATCACGCCTTTCTTGTTTGTACGCATACTGATCGCGCGCATATCCACAATCATATCATCATCGGAGCCGTGAATCTTGATTACACACGAAAGATCAAGGATGTGCATTGCTCGGGGAAGGTCATCGGAAAACTGAATGATCTTATCTGTCTGGAGCATGGTCTTTCTGTGTTGGAGCATGAAAAATGCCACGGTGGGAAGTCTTACAACAAGTGGCAGGGCTACCAGCCGCGGCTTTCTCACAGAGATCGACTGCGTTATGCAATAGATCATGCATTGGCGCAGGGAC
>JAFTLK010000294.1 GCA_017455975.1 Clostridia bacterium
GTCAGTTTGGCATCGAGATGGTGACGCTGGAGAACGGCGGCATTGTCAAGTCCATTCACGGCGACCTTTACAAGAATTCCATCTGGTATACCATGTACGGCTCCCAGGGACGCATGGAATGCGGTCGTGAGGATGCGATGGACGGTCATGTCGGCAAGATTTATATCAACCGTGACGAATATGACGGCGGCTATGAGACCGGTTCACTGCGCTCCTATTTCCCGGAACACGCACCTGCTGATGATGTCGCGGGCTTCGGTCACGGCGGCTCCGACTTCTTCTCGATGTATTACTTTATCAAAAAGATTCTGGGCGATGAGAGCGCCGACACGATTGACGTTTATGAGGCACTGGATATGTTCCTGCCGGGTCTGTTTGCGTACCGTTCGATTCTGGCGGGCGGCATTCCCATGGCAGTGCCGAATCTGCGCAATAAGGAAGAACGGGAGAAGTGGCGCAATGACACCGCCTGCACGGATCCCAAGGCGGCAGGCGATATGCTGCTCCCCAACTTCGCTGCCGGCACGCCGGAGATTCCGCAGGAGGTCTATGACCGCCAGGCGGCTCTGTGGGCAGAGGAGTGCGCAAAGACCGAGGGAACTTACCGTACCGCCGCTCTGAGTCAGGGAAGTAAAGAGTAAGCAATTTCAAACATAGAATCAAAAAACGGCGGCCACTGTTGTGACCACCGTTTTTTTGGCGGAGAATGAGAGATTTGAATTTTAATACCCATGAATTAACAGAAATCATGCAAGATCAAAAAAGCCTGATAAATAGGCGATTTTCTGCATTTCTCTCGTTCGGATAAATCATCAAGAATCGTCTGTTGCTATCGTGAGTGGGGTCAAAAATGGGGTCAAATGGGGTCAGGGATTAACTGTAGATTTTCGCGGAAATCCGCCGTCAGCACACTGTGTGCTATGCGTGTTCTATCCGATGTCATGTCCTGCGGTATTCCGTGCATTTCTCATGCATCAATCTATAAACACAGACAGAACAAGAGGGCACGTCCGGCAGATCGGGATATGATACGCCCCCCAAGAAAGAAACCAATCACGGATCGGTTATCAAATGGCGAGGGTAACTCTTTCCCTCTCCGGTTCGCGCGCGCGCGTGAAGCGAAAAAAACAGAAGCATTTGCTTCGGTTGCTTCGTGCGGTTTATCGCCGGAGAATTGTACAGGGGTTTGGGATCCCCAACAAGCAAAACCGAGCCGTTTTCGTTCTGTGATAGCACAGGACACCGCTTGCCTGTTTGTGCTGCTGTTTGTACAAGTCATTATCAAGAAATCACAGGAACAGAAAAGAGAGGGACGCGCCCTCTCTCATTTTGTGCCGTTTTCGTCCCGCTCCATGGTTTCTGTGATCGCGCGTCTGATGAAAGCATTTACTGATTCTCCATGTCCTGCTGCGTGCGCTTCGATGCTTTCTTTGTTACCCTTGGGAACTGTCAGATTGATGCGGTCATATTTTGCCGCATTAAATTGATTATTGTATTTCACCTTGTCAAAATCTGCATTATACAAAATTTCCACCCCCATGTTCGTCACTGATTATTATATCACAAAAGACAACATTGCGCAATGTACAAATTATACAAAATCATTGCATAATGTTTGTGGATTCTGCGGATTGAAACATTGCGCAATGTGCGGTATAATATAATCAACAAACAAGAGAAGGGGGAATTGTTATGCGTGAGACCTTGATATCGATCATACTGCGTGTTCTCGACGGCAAGTCCGTTGATGAACTGCGCGCGATCTATGCGTATGCAGTCAACCTGCATCTGCGGTAACGAAAGGAGGAAAGAACATGCGGGAGATGTTACATCACATCATCGACACGATTGATGATAAACAGTTGCGCAAAATCTACAAATTCGTCATGGCGGTTTTGCGCTCTGGTTGAAATATAGCCCAAGCGGAAGGTTTATGCTTTCCGCTTTTTATCGGTGAAATGTTAAAAAAACATCAAATATATTGACTTTCAATAACTTTTATGTTATAATTTGAGTGTGAGAGGGGATGAACCGACATGTACCGCATATACTACTACGAGGACAAAAACGGCAGATCACAAGTCGCAGAATATATCAAGACGCTGGCATCCCAAAAAGATAAAGACAGTCGCATCAAACTGGAAAAGATCAGGGCATATGTGAGCGCATTGAGCGAACACGGGCTGAAGCTGGGAGAGCCGTACATGAAGCATCTTGACGGCGATATATGGGAACTGCGTCCCATCAGAGACAGAATCCTGTTTGCGGCATGGGACGGTGAGAGTTTCGTTCTGCTGCACCAGTTTATGAAGAAGACGCAGAAAACCCCGAGGGAGGAAATACAAAAGGCAAAGCGGAATTTATCCGAATACCGTGAAAGGAGAAACCACCATGAGAAAGAACCGGGAACAGGAGATCGCAAAAAGAAATCTCGATGACCTGCGGGAGCGCGGTACTGAAGCTATCGGCGGTGATGTGATGGAACTGTTCGATAGCCTGATGACCGCAGAAGAAATTGCGGAAAGTGATCTGCAAGCATCGCTGATTTGTGAGCTTGTCAGAGCGCGGAATGAAAAAGGCATTACGCAAAAACAACTTGAAGAAATGAGCGGGGTTCGACAGCCGGTGATTGCACGAATCGAAAGCGGAAAAAACAGTCCGCAGCTCCACACAATTCTGAAAGTGCTTGCACCGCTCGGAAAGACGCTGGCTGTTGTGCCGCTTGAAACCAAATAAATGTCTGCGGAAGGTTTGAATGCCTTCCGCTTTTCATTCGATTTTTCTGTGTAAAATGCCCTCTTTTCGTCCGCCGCATTGTTTTTCCTCTCTTTTGATGATCGTTTTACCGCGATTCCTGCCGCACAGAGGGCGTACAGGACGTTTTCAGCCTATCGGGAATATAGATATACCATAAAATTGCATTCCGTGTATTCTGGAACTTGTACGCCGTTTCTCGTGTCAAGTTATTGTCGTGACAGAGGGAGAGGGCAGGCGGGACATATACAAAGCCGCGTTTCTGCCCTTGCAGGAGCTTCTGCCGCGCTGTATGATGAAGATCATACCGGGGAGGGAATACCACCGCGCCGTCGTTTCCCCTGTTTCCGCCTATGCCAGCGGTATGCGCACAGCGTTGATCTTTCAAGCCCCGCGCGCGCACGCGCATAAATATATTCTGATTTAATTTTATTTATTCTTATTTAATTTAATATGCTTCGCGTGTAAAGCATTGCTTCGTTGATGAAGCATTTGCTTCGTTTGCTTCGCGTCAAAAGATCGGGACGGAGAGCCGCGCCCATCTCCTTGGTGCTTGTCGCATCAATACCGGTAATGCCGCATACAGGGCACACAGTACAGCGAATGAGGGCAGATAATACACGGGAGAGGGAGAACAAAAACGCCTGTCAGATATCCTGTAAGCCGCTGTGCAACGATTCCGGCATACATCTGGTTATAGTGATTTTATATGGATTTTATGGCATTATTATAGCTATTTTATAGTCTACGCGCGCGCGCCCGTATACGCGCGTGTATCGTGTCAAGTTATCACGGCAAAGAAAAAGAGAGGGCGCGCCCCTCTCTCCGGTGTTATGTGGTATCAAGTGTGCATTATCAGCAATCCTCAAAACTGCGGTTCTTTGCCGCTTCTGTGAATAAGTCAATATCATAGCTCGGTTTCTGCTGTGTTTCTCCAACCGTTTGGGATTCTGCACTGTTTTTCTTCTGCCGCCGCGATTCTCCGCTTTTTTGACCGCCGCTTTTTCCTGCTTTGCTTCGTTTTTCGCTGGTTTCTTTGTATTTTTCCAAATTTCGGTCTACACTTTCATATGCTGCAAGCAATAGAAAACGAATTTTTTCAGGAACTTCTATTTCTTTTGCACCTCTGGCGCGGTTTATCAGGTTTTTTGTGAATAATCCGGCTTCATCTGCGGTCATTTCATCGATTGCTGCATACCAATCAGGATGTATAATGGTGCCAGCTTCGTTCTTGCCCACACTTCACACCTCTTTCCGCTTCTTCTTCCGCTTCCTCAACCGGTTTTTGATCTTCCGCTGGTTCTTCTTCTTTTTCGGTTTTCTGTGGTGTGTCGGTTCGGTGTGCTGCTCCCGCTGGTCAAAGTATTCTACAAGACCGCTGAACATATCTTGCAATTCTTCTGGCATATACGGGAGGGGTTCGCAGCGTTCATGACATTCCATTGCTTCTATCAGCACATCAACGTCAGACTGCGGCAAATTCGTACCGAACTCAACACCGCGATATGTAAACATGGTATCTTCCATGGTATCACCCTCTCATGTTGGACTGTCTTTCGGTTTCGGCTTCCATCCAGGCATCGAGCAGGTCAGCAGGGATGACGATCCGACGCGGCGATACCCTCACGAGAGGGAAGCCGGGACGGGTCATCATAGTGCGGAATGTAGATTTCCCCACTCCAATGTGCGCACATGCCTCGTTGATGCTGTAATACTTCTTGTTTTCCATTTCTGCCCCTTTCTTTGCATTTCGCAAAACTGTTAATTTCGCAAGTTTTACTATTACTCGTGATTGCAAGTGATAGCATCTGCTTGACAACCTTGATTATAGCATAAACATGAAAAGATGTCAAGGCAATTCATGATATATTTACAAAGTCAAAGAAAGAACTTGACAAACCGACAGTTTCTTGTTATAATAAAATCATGAAAGGATGGGAAATCACATGAATATAAATCAACGCTTCAAAGAAGTACGTATAGCCTTGAATCTCACTCAAAAAGAATTTGGGGAAAAATTAAATTTGAAACCGAACACGGTTGCTGTTATCGAAAGCGGACGGCGCAGTGTAACACTTGAAACAGTTGAATTGTTATGCTTCAAGCTCGATGTAAATTCGGATTGGCTGTTATACGGTACAGGAGAAATGTTTATACCGCATACGCTTGATGAAGAATTATCGGAAAAATTCTTGGAGATTTTGAGTGACAAACATGATGGTGTTCCGTTTTCGATTATGAAAAAGCAATGTTTGCTTGAAATTTTGAATTTTGACGATGAGCAGTGGAACGATCTAATGAAAATCGTTGCGCAAATCAGCGAGAATCCCGAAATTCAAGCATATTCCGTAAATCTCCCTGTGGATACATTTGATGTAGAACTTCTTTCTGCCATAATTGCAAAAATGACAGGTGCGGAATTGCTCATAGACCCGCATAAACTTGATAAGATCAAAAAACGCGGTAATATAACGCAAGAGAGGGAAACCGATGAAGAAAGCTAACGCCAAACTACGTCCGGACGGACGCTGGGAAGCCCGTGCGGTCATCAACGGCAAACGGCGGTCATTCTATGGGGAAAAGCAACAGGACGCGATAAAAGCCATGAGAGCCGCACAGAAAGCCGCTGACGATGGTATATATATCGAGCCGGCACGGTATTCCCTCTCCCAATGGCTTGATATCTGGCTGTCGGAGTATGTGCAGCCGTCCTGCAAGCCGCTGACCGTCTCAACGTACCGGAACCGGATCACCGTACACATAAAACCCGCTCTCGGTCAGATTAGATTGCAGGAATTAACCCCGACACAGATTCAGCAGTTTTATAACGATCTGACACGGAAAGAGAGCCTTTCCCCGAAAACGGTCAAGAATGTACACGGGATTCTGCACAAATGCCTTGCGCAAGCTGTAAGCCTCCGATATCTCGTATATAATCCCGCAGACGCTTGTGAGCTTCCTCGCATGGAGAAGAAAGAGATTCAGCCGCTCACGGAACAGGACATTTCCGCATTTCTGCAAGCAATTGAAAAAGATGAACCGTACCGCGATCTGTTCACCGTGACATTGTTCACAGGTATGAGAGAGGGCGAAGTGTGCGGTCTGTCGTGGGATGCGGTCAATTTCAAGGATGGCACGATTACCGTCAAGCAGCAGCTGCAGAAGGGCAAAGAAAAAGGCAGTGCGCATTATATCAGCACTACCAAAAGCGGAAAGGCGCGGACGATCACCGCCGCACCGATGGTTATGGATATTCTCAAACGTATCAGCATTGACCAGAAGCGCGCCCAGCTCGCGGCGGGTTCTGCATGGGATAACACATGGAATCTTGTATTTGTGAACGCTGTCGGGCATTTTACCGTACCGCAGACGCTCCGAAACCATTTCAAGAGGATCTGCCGCAGCATCGGTTTGCCGGACGCACGTTTTCATGATCTCCGGCACACATATGCCTGTATATCATTGCAGGAGGGTGACGATCTGAAAACGGTGCAACAGAATCTCGGCCATGCAACCGCGTCATTCACGCTGGATGTGTACGGTCATGTATCGGAGAAGATGAAACAGGAGAGCGCGGAGAGAATGAACCGCTTCATGCAGAAGGTAAAAGCATAATTCTATACTGATAAAATCGTGAGTGGGGTCAAAAATGGGGTCAAACCCATATTTTTGGCGCAAAAAAAGACTGAAAAACCTTGATTTTTCAGTCTTTTTTGTTGGCGGAGAATGAGAGATTTGAACTCTCGCGCCGGTTACCCGACCTACACCCTTAGCAGGGGCGCCTCTTCACCACTTGAGTAATTCTCCGTGCCTTGAAGCTGTTGCTTTTCAATTACTTATTTATTATACCATAGATACCATCGAAAAGTCAAGTCCTTTTTTGATTTTCATAAAAAAAGCGGTAACATTTTTTCGGAGTACTTGACATTTTGTACGATTGCGGTATAATGATATCAATCAGCGCAGAGGGAACTGTTCCGCCTGTGCTGTGAATGATCGGAAAGGAATGTCTTCCGTTTGGGAGGACTTGGGTATTGTTATGAAGAAAGTGATTCTGATTTCCATTGACGGAATGAGAGCGGACGGTGTAGGGGTATGCGGCAATCCGTTTGTCGACGAGATGAAGCGGCTCGGTGCGTATACCGTGACTGCACAGACCGTTCTGCCCTCGGTCACACTGCCGTGCCATATGTCACTGTTCCACTCGGTGCCGCCGACCCGTCACGGCATCACGACCAATCTGTATATTCCGTTTGCTCGTCCGCTCAACGGTCTGTTTGAGCAGATCAGCGCTGCGGGCGGCGTCAGCGCGATGTACTACGGCTGGGAGCCGCTGCGCGATGTCTCCCGTCCCGGTTCTCTCAAATTCGCCGGCTATCTCAATGCCTATGCCGAGGATGCAACGGACGGCAAGCTGACCGATCTGGCGCTGGACCGCATTGCAAAGAGCCATCCCGATTTTGTGTTCCTTTACATGGTCGAAACCGACGAGAAGGGCGGTCATGACAACGGCTGGATGTCGGATGCGTACCTTGGTTACATTTCTGCCGCCATCGACAATGTCAGACGGGTCTACGAGGCGTGCGGTGACGAATACACGGTCATCGTGACAGCCGACCACGGCGGACACGACCGCTCACACGGCTCCGATCTGCCCGAGGACACGACGATTCCGATGTTCTTCCTCGGCGAACGCTTCACGCCCGGTATGGCGCTGGATGGCGTGACCATTCTTGATCTGGCACCGACGGTGGCAGATATCATGGGTGTTCCGTGCGCACCGGAGTGGGAAGGACGGTCGCTTGCGAATCTGTAATGGTATTGTTTTTGATTCTGATAAGGGACGAATTTCACGGTTCGTTCCTTATTCCTTTTCCTGTCAAAAAAATTATGAAAAATTTTCCATGATGCGCAACACGGCAGCAGCATTTCCGCTACATAAGGTTGAAAGGACCTTTCAAGTCCAAAAAGGAGGAATCGCATGACAGACGAGAGCATCATCGGATTATTTACAGCGCGATCCGAATCGGCGATTGCAGAGACACAGCGGCTGTATGGGCGTTATTTTTATTCGATCGCCTACGGCATTGTATGGAATGAATCGGATGCCGAGGAAATTGTCAATGATATGTATTTGCAGGCATGGAACACGATTCCGCCCGCACACCCCGATCATCTCAAAGCATTTCTCGGCAGAATCACGCGCCAGATGGCAATCAAACGGCTGGAGCACAACACCGCAAAAAAGCGCGGTGAGGGACAGTATCTGTCCGTCATTGAAGAATTGGAGGAGTGCATCTCGGGCGATGACGGGGAGGATATTCCCGATATGCTTGCCCTGCGGGATGTTTTGAATCGGTTTTTGCACACGCTTCCAAAGGATGTCCGCGGTGTGTTCATTCGTCGGTATTGGCATATGCAGTCGATTGCACAAATTGCCACAGTATGCAGCGTGAGCGAGAGCAAGGTGAAATCACAGCTGATGCGCACACGAAAGAAATTGAGAAAATATCTGATGGAGGAGGGTTTTTCTGTATGAATCCGAAGTATTTGCTGGAAGCGATGAATGACATTGATTATACCATGGTTGAGGAGGCGGAAGCAACGACGAAAACCCCAAAAAGCAGTGTTTGGCGCAGAAGAAAAACGGTATTGATCGCGGCTGCGGTTTTGGTGCTGTTATGTATTACTGCAGCGGCGACGGCGGGAATTCTTGGAATGACACCGGAACTTCATGTAAGCGAATCTGATCATATGGTATATCTGCGTGACGAATATATTACATTGCCGGAATCCTCACGGCAAACAGTGATCAGTTCCGTGTCTCATGCACCCGATGATCAGAATTTCCGGTACACGTTTGCATCCGTTGAAGAATGGCAGAAGTTTTATGATATTCCTCTTGTAATCAGCCGCTGGCTCTCACCGTACGGAACGGTCAGCTCCGGCATATCTGTGACTGAAGCGGACAATGTAATCTGTCTTGGATCGATGTATTCAACGGTGAAGGTTGAATATCTGGAGGAACGGAACGGTGTGACGGAGCAGCTATGGTTCGGCAGTCTGCAAATTGCGGCATTGGTGGATGACGATGCGGGCGAAACCAAGTTCGGAGGAATGTCACGGCCGATCAGGGACGGCGGTCATGCGGAAATCCTGCGGGAATTTACCACAGCTGCGGGAATTCCCTGTGTAATCAGTAAAATCAAACCGGCTGCCGGCAATTCTCCGGTGTCCCCGGTGAGTCTGCTTCTGTATTACAGCTATGAAGCGGTCATGTATGAGTTTGAGGTTTTTGCGCTCTCTGAAGAAGAGGAGGCGATTCGCATCGATCAGCTGATGACCATAGCAGATACCTTGCAGATCATTCCCGTTCCCGAAGATCAGCCATCATCTGCCGAATAAACGATAAAACAGGTGCGGTTCTCATCCGTGTGAGCCGCACCTGCTGTTATTCGATGTTCAAATTTCAAAATCCAGACACAGTCTGGTCTTTGTATACGGTTTGACCTTACCGTCAGCGACTGCGACGTGCGCCGGATGGACGGCGTAGCCCTTCAGCGCGTCCTCGTTTTCAAACGATGAGTCGAGCATGACATCGGCGTTGGAGGAGGGCAGACCCTCGGTATAAACCTTGATGTCAACAAGTCCGGGAATCTGTCCGGCAAGACCCTCCAGACCTTCCTTGATGCCTGCTTTGACGGCGAGCTTTTCGTCTGCGGTCAGGGTGTCGGCAAGCTGCCAGAGAATGATGTGCTTTGTCATAATGATAATTCTCCTGTTCTGTGTGAATATGATAGCTTCATTATACAGCACTACGCCGCCGCTGTCAAGTCCTAAACCGACAGATTGACCGATTTTCACGGAAAGTTTTGTTCTAAGCATTGACAAATGCCATCCTCTGTGCTATAGTGATATCAGAGCTTTTGATTACCTGATCTTGCCTGTGAGCCAAAGGAGATTTCTGCATGAAAAAATCACGTTTTTCCGATCATATTATGCCGCGCCGCATTGTCAGACAGTTTCTCTGGCTGTGTGCCGAATCGGCTGTTCTGTATGTGATTTTCAAGATTACCGCTGTCATCTGGCGTTCCATTCTGCTCGGTGTTCCCGCATCGCGCTGGATTTTGTTCTTTGTTATGGTGGTGCTGATGGCGTCGTTTCCTGCACTTTGGGAAGCACTTCGTCTGTCGCGTGATACGACAGTGCGCGGGGATTTCATGCGTTCTGTGTCCGATGGCTCCTATGATTTCCGTGCTGATCTGCGTCTGATTCTGCGCGCGGACGAGCTCTGGAACGACACCGCTGTGGTGTTTATCGTCTATCTTCTTTTGTATGCGTACCGTCTTTACCGCACATGGTTTATGTATATGATCAATCCCGATCTGACGCTGGAGCAGGTCAATGCCGCAGTCGGCTATCTGGCACTTGAGAATTTTATCTTCTATCTGCTGTTTGTGACGGTATATGCCGCGGCGCACTTGCTGTTCTCCGTGCTTATCCATCGGCGCTGGAACGGGGAGCGTCTGCGTGCGGACGAAGCACCGACGGCGGAACGAAACCCATATATGTAACTGACAGAAAGGAAACAGGACTATGAAAAACATCATTGTGGAAGGGCATCGCGGCTACTGCGCGAAATATCCGGAGAATACGCTGATCTCATTTGCGGCGGCAATGGACCTCGGTGTGGATGCATTTGAGTTTGATGTATGGCTGACCTCGGACAAGGTTCCCGTGCTGATGCACGACGGCAATGCGCGCCGCACCTGCGGTGTGGATCGCCATCTGCGCGACATGACGCTTGCAGAAGCAAAACAGCTGGATGCCTGCTATTCCGAGAAGTTCGGCGATACCTTCAAAGGACAGGGCATCACCGTGCCGACACTGGAGGAAACCTTGCAGCTTGCGGCAGAAAAGCGTCCCGACATCTTCTTCGGTGTGGAAATCAAGGAATACACCGAGGAAACAGTCGATCTGACGGTCGCACTGCTCAAAAAATACGGCGTGTTTGACCGCTGCTGGTTCTACGCATTCAACGCACGGATCATCCGGTATATCAAGGAAAAATACAACGGCAGAACGATGGGCTATCCCGACATTCAGATGGGTGAATTCCAGCCGGATTCTTACGACTGGTATGAGGAAATCGGACTTTCGATGATGTTTGTCCGCTCGGAGCTGTGTGCGTTTTATGCTGCAAAGGGAATGCCGATGCATATGTACTGCGCCGACAACGAAGACGATGTTCGTCTGTGCATCGAGCGCGGTGCGGATCTGATCACGGCGAACGATCCGGTGCCGCTCATGCGGGTGCTTGGGAGAATGTGATTGATGTCAGGTAGGTTTTTGCCGACGATACCGCAGATAGGTGACCTGCTTGCATCGTTCGGGATACAGCAGATTCCTGTATCTGTGGACGAGTCGCTTCGCTATGACTGTACCGCGGAAGAGCTTTCGGAAAAACAGTTTCGTCTCATTCTCAAATTATCTTTTGCGGAGTGTCGACCGCTTGTTATGAAATTCCGCGGCGGCGGGGATGAACGGGACAGGCGTTTTGTCATTGA
>JAFTLK010000029.1 GCA_017455975.1 Clostridia bacterium
GAGGTTGCCCTCCACCTGCTGCAGTACAATGATAAAAATCACAAACCACACCGCCTTGATCGGCTGGGCAAGCAGGATCAGAAAGGCACCGATTGCCGTACCGACATACGCACCGAACACGGGAATCAACGCGGTAAAGCCAACGATGACCGATACGACAAACGCATACGGCATCCGCAGAATCGCCATACCGATGCCGCAGAGGACACCGATGATGACCGCTTCCGTCAGCTGACCGGTGATGAAATTTGTAAAGGTTTTGTTGACAAGATCCGCAAACGCGGTGATTTTTTCCACGCGGGATTCGGAGAACAGTGCCAGCAGAATCCGGTGGAGCTGATGGCAGAGCATCTCCTTCTGCGCCAGCATATAAATGGAGAACACCAGCGCCAATACCACATTGAACACACCAGAGAAGACCGTCGTTGTGATCGATACCGTGGTATCGAGAATATGCGTACCCCACTGTGCAAAGAAATCCTTTACAGTATTGAAAATACTGTCGGTATTCAGGCGGGAAATATCAATTGCAAAATCGGGCAGAACAAAGCCGTAACCGCCGAGGAATGTCTGCAGCTGCACCCAGAGTGCTTCCAGATCGGAAAGATATCCGGGCATCATTGCCGCGAAATCCCGAAACGCTTTTCCAAGCTGCGGAATCAGCAGGAAGACAACAGCAAACAAAAGTCCCGCAATCAGCAAAAACGACAGAATCAGACAAACGGGACGGCGCAAGGCTGTCCGTATCTTTCCACGTCCTTCCTTCGGATGCCGCAGAAACAGCTTATTCCAGACCGTTTCCAGCGGACGCATCGGGACATTGACGATGAACGCGATGCAGATACCGGTAAAGATCGGCGACAGTATTGCAAATATCGCAGAAATGCCGGACAGCACTTCGTCGAGGTGCTGCAGACCGAAGGCGATCAGCAGTGCCAGAACCACCAGCAGAAGCAGACGGTTCCACGTTTTTTTACTGAATTCCATTGTGTTTCAACGCTTCCTTTTCCAGATCGGCAATGATATGCGCGAGTGCATGTTCGTTGTGGTGTACGGTGATACGGTCGGCGACAGCCTTGACCTCGTCGATGGCATTTTCCACGGCATAGGCAATGTCTGCGTGGGTCAGCATGGAAATGTCGTTTTCGTAATCTCCGACGCAGACCGTGGTATGAATCGGATTGCCGTCGGCGGCAAGCTGTGCCAGCATATCGGGCAGAAGCTCGCCTTTTCCGCTGTCGGCAGAATGGATTTCAATCCCCTCCGACCAGCTGCGGTCAAGATTATAGCGGTCGCCGCAGAGGTTTTTCAGATAATCCAGCACCTTTGCTGTTTTGTCCGCCTTCTGCACGATGATGAACCGATGCCACGGACCGCCGTGCGATGCCATGATCGCATCGAGCTGCGCAAAGTCCTCGCGCGGAATATGAAATTCCCGGTCATAGGCACTTGCGGTAATGCGGAACACATCCGCACAGTCGCGCATGATCGCATGGAGAACCTCGGTGACACCGTCGTCGATGGGCTTGTCCACCAGATGACGGCGCGTCACGGGATCGAACAGCACAGTGCCGTTGACACCGATGACATAGGTATTCGGCACAAAGCGGTCGGCGTATTTGTCAATAAAGTCGGGATACCGCCCGGAGGAAACGGTGACAAGACCGCCCTCGGACTGAAAATACCGGATCGCCTGTGCGTTTTCTTCTGTGATCTCTCCGCGATCGTTGGTGATCGTTCCGTCGATGTCGGAGAGAATCAGATAGCCTTTGAACTTGTTCATGATAATTTGGTTCCGTGGATGTCGGTGGAGCCGGGACGCAGCTTGCCCCATGCCTCAAAGTGAATGTGAATGTCGTCACCGTCGGCTGCAATCGTAATTTCCATGCGGTGCGGGCAGTTGAGATACCGGACACGCAGAAGCAGTCTGCCGTCCACAGCCTCATATGCCGCCGCCATCCTACAGCGTTCCGGAATATCGGTGTGCATAAGTCCCACGAGCTTCGGCTTGAGCGTTGCGGTATAAACCGTGCTTTCGGCATAAAAACCGTCGCCGGCACATATGACATACTGATCAACACCGGTGGAAAAGACCGCGCGCATCGCGTCTTTCTCTGTATCGTAGTCCACCGTCAGCCCGGTAAAGCCCATCGTGTTGTCATCGAGCTGATACCATGTGTGTTCCATGCCGGTATACTTCTGTGCAGAACGTGCGGGAGTGTAATCGGGCAGAAGTACGGAGACCTGTTCGCCGTCGCCGTCGTGAATGTGCTCTGCCAGCTCCATCAGAATATCCATTTCCGCCTGCATATTGCCAAGCTCGGTCTGCAGTGCGAAAACCATATCATGCTCGGGCAGGACAACACACAGCTGACCGAACGCGCCGTCACCGCGGAAGCCCTCTCTGGCGTTGACCCAGAACTGATATCCGTATCCGGCGCACCAGTCGGGTGTTCCGTTGCAGGAGTTATCGGAGATCGGAGACGTCGCGGTCTTCACCCAATGCTCGGACAGCAGCCGCTTTCCGTTCCAGACACCTCCGTTTTTGTAAAGCAGACCCAGCTTTGCGATGTCATCACAGCTGACATGAATCCCGCAGCCGCCTTCGTTTGTTCCGTCAGCGGTTCGATTCCAGCGTACTTCCTCAATGCCGAGCGGCATGAACAGCTTCCATGACAGGAAATCAAGCAGCTTCATGCCGGAAATCCGCTCAACGATGCAGGAAAGCATGCAGGTCGCACCGGTGTTGTACGTGAAATGCGTACCGGGTTCAAACTGTACTTCCTGTGCCAGAAATGCTTTTGCCGCGTCGTCGGCGGGAACCATCTTCGGCATGACGCACGCCGCATGACCGGTATTCATCGAAAGGACGTGACGGACACACATCTTTGACAGATTTTCGGAGATGACATCCGGGCACTTGTCGGGAAACAGGTCGACAATCCGGTCATCCTCGGACAGCTTGCCCGCATCAATCAGAAAGCCGATGGCAGTCGAGCAGAAGCTCTTGGACAGGGAATAAATCTCACGCTTGTCGGTACAGCGGTACGGTGCCGGTGCAAGACGGACAAGCAGCGCATCGCGCTCGTAGATTTCCAGCGTATGAAGCTCATCCGCGCCTGCCTTGAAATGGGACAAAAACGCATTCAGTGCTTTCTTTGAAATACGCGGGCTGACAAAATAATCGTTACGTTCGGTCATGGTGATCCCTCCACATGTGAGATGTATTATGTTTATTATACTCCCGATTTATGAACACATCAAGTATTTTTGGAAAGGTTGTTTTAATATCCGCGTTCCCCGGCCAGCATCCGCAGAACAAACAGTGAAGAATCGACGCATTTGCGTGTTCCGGCATAGCGATCCGACAGGACGAAATCGAATTTCTGCGGGAATTGCCACAGCCCGTCCGCATTGCGCTGGGACAGAAGATATGCCGTGATATCCGTCCGATACGCATCAAAGCCGCGGTAGGGTGCAAGGATCGACAGCGCACGCACCCAATGCCAGAAATCGCGGGAATCGCGGCGGTGCGTATCGATGGAAATCGGAATCCCGGGCGGTTCGTTGTAGACATAGTATAAGCTCCGCATCTCCGTCATGCAGTACCGTACAAGCGCACGGTCGGTTTCCGCCGACAAGACCGGAACACCGCCGACGGGAGCGGTCAGAAGCAGGCAGTAATAGCTGAACGGCGGGATCGGACGCTGTACGGAGAAGCCGAAGTAATTTGCCTTGACGGCACGGTCATGCGCCTCATCGTAGTGCCCCCCGGCAAAAATCTCCTCGGCAAACGATGCCCACACAGCACGGTGTTTTTGTACCAGCGGATGGTCGGGGGTAATCAGCGACAGCATCGCGGCGGCAATCAGCGGCTCAAACATTTTGGAATACCACAGCGGATGATCCTGCCGCTCGTACTGTCCTGTTGTCATGCGTCCTTCAAGCAGTCCGATGAGATAATCCTGTACGCCCGCAAGCGTCGGATGTGTGCGGTCCAGTCCGTAGGAAAGAAGCCTGCGGATCATCCCCTCGGTTGTTCCGTGAAACGGCTCCCAGAAGCCATGTCCGTTCTGCGCCGCAGCGATCTTTTCCACCTGCGGACAGGCACGCACCGCCTCATACGCCGCAAGACAGCCCGGGTGCTCTTTTTCATATCCGAACAGTTCCCGGTAAATGACATAACGCGGAATCGGATCCGGATTCAGTGACAGAAGCTGATCGGCATACGGTCTGACATCAAAATGCATCCTGTGTTCCTCCCATGAACAAAAGCACGGGATGCCGCGAAACCGCAGCACCCCGGCATACCAGTATTCAGATTACGAATCAATCGAAGTAAAGACTTCAATCAGCTCATTCAGCTTCTTTGTATAAGTCTTTTCTTTCTTTGCATAGAAGGATGCGAAATCCGCCTTCTTGCCGCCCATCAGATCACGCTCGATCAGACCGACACCGCCCAGTGCGTAGTTATAGATAAACGCAAAGTCGGTTGTGCAGTTGTCATGAATGATATCAAGAATCTGCATTGCCGCGTCGGTGGAGTCACGGTTGTACTTGATCTTGATTGCGACCTCATAGTAAGCCGGCAGAACGTCGCGGTAACCGAGGAACGCCATTTCTTCCATGATCGCAGTCACCTGCTCGACCTTGGAGCAGGTTGTCGGCAGACAAGCGGTAACGGAAATATCATGTGCCAGAGACAGATAGGTTTCCTGGCTTTCATCATACTTGGGGAACGGAATGACGGCATAGTCGACATCCATGTTGCGGAGCAGCTCAGAGGTGTAGAACCAGCCGGGCAGATACAGCAGTTCATTTTCGTTGAACTTGCCGGGCATCACGATATCAAGAGAGTTATAGTCTGCCGGGAAGACACGGACACCGGGATTTTCATAGTAGAGGCTGTAAAGCTTCTGCGTATGGTTGACGGTCTGCTCGTTGTTCATGGTCAGCATGGGAATATTGTTTTCATCACGCGTGGTCGCACGGATACCTGCGGCATAGGTAAAGTGGTCGGTCAGATTTGCCGTGATAACACCGATACCGTACTGGTCATCGTCGTCAAACGCGCCGTCACCGTTGATGTCGCGGTACATTTCGGTACAGGTTTCGGCAAGACGGTCAAACGTCCACTTGCCGTCGAGAACCTCCTGATACATCTCATCGACACTTTCGTAATTCTGCGTATAGAGATGCTTATTGACGTACAGACAGCCCATATTACGCAGAACATTGAGGGTGATGTCACCGGTGACAAAATAGGTCTTGTCATGACCGATGGACATTTCCTCGATATGGTTCTGATACCACCACGGCTGATCGAGATGCAGATATTCCTGACCCTCCAGATTCAGCATGATATTATCGAGCACCAGCGGAGCAAGATTGTACTGACAGCCGAAAAGGATGTCATAGTCATCAGAGCCTGCCGTGACGAATTTGCGGATCTGCACCGCAGAGTCCACGCCGCTGCCGTTCTGATACTGGTCGGTATACGCCAGCTTGACATTGAACTTCGATTCCAGTGCAAGATTGCGGTTATAGACCGCATCGTTGACAACGTCACCGGTCGCTTCATCGACATGCATTGTAAATGCATCGGTCTCAAAGTAGGAGGAGGAGAGAATACGGATTTCCTCACCGCCGAAGTCCAGTCCGTCGGGGATCAGGGACTTGAGGGTTTCCTCGGTTTCAACAGCAGGTGCTTCCGTCTCAACAGAACCGGTCGTTACCTGAGACTCGCCCGTGGTGTCACCGCCGCAGGATGCCATGACAGAGGTCAGTGTCAGCAGTGCCAGAAACCCTGAAAATACAGCCTTGGTTTTCATAACAGAATAAATCCTTTCAACAAATAATCGTTCGCGGGTTGTTACCATTATTATATCAAATAATCCATAAAAAGTAAAGGCTTCTTGATAATTTTCTGAAAAATGAATAAAAATTCAAAAAAGCTCTTGACAAACGCACTTTTTTGTGGTATTCTTTTAGCAAATTAAAATGCGACGATCGGAAACGAGTAGTCTGACGGAGCCTTTCAGAGAGATGTCGGAGACAGAATGCCATACGTTCTGTCGGCGGTGCGAGACATTAAGGGGACACAGATGAAATACATTCCGGGAGCAGCGCACCGAATTCCGTCTGAAATGGATCCGTCCGACGAGAAATGAGGCTGCGACGGCTTGCATCCGTTATCATGCAGGGGATATAACGCCGGATACCGATGTGGTTATGGTGCGTATCCCACAGAGTGCCCCCACTTGCGCGAGCAATGAGGGAACCGAGGTGGTACCGCGGATATTTTTCCGCCCTCGATGGATATCTTTTCATGGATTACCGTGAAAGCTGATGTCATCGGGGCGTTTTTCTTTTTGGGAGAAACCCTTCTCCCCAAAAACGTCCCGCAACAATCACTCTATTTGAAAGGAACTAACATCATGATTATCAAAATCGCCCTTCTGCTCATCTTCTTTGCTATGATGATCACAGTCGGCATTCTCTGCCGCCGTTCTGCGACCGATGTCAACGGCTTTGTGCTCGGCGGACGCTCCGTCGGTCCGTGGCTGACCGCATTTGCATACGGTACATCCTACTTCTCCGCCGTCATTTTCATCGGCTACGCCGGACAGTTCGGCTGGAAATTCGGTGTCGCATCCACATGGATCGGTATCGGCAATGCCGTGCTCGGTTCTCTGCTCGCATGGGTCATTCTCGGCCGCCGCACGCGTCTGATGACCCAGCATCTCGGCTCCGCAACGATGCCGGAATTCTTTGAGAAGCGTTATGCATCGAAGAACCTCAAGATCGCCGCAGCCATCATCATCTTTATCTTCATGATCCCCTACACGGCATCTCTGTACAACGGTCTTTCCCGTCTGTTCTCTATGGCATTTGCCATTGACTACAGCGTTTGTATCATCGCCATGGCACTGCTCACCGCAGTTTATGTCATCGTCGGCGGTTATATGGCAACGGCTGTCAACGACTTCATTCAGGGCATTATCATGCTGTTCGGTATCGTCGCTGTCATCGCGGCGGTTCTCAATCAGAACGGCGGTCTGATGGGCTCGATTGCAGGGCTTGCCGAGGTCACCGATCCGGCACTCGAATACGGTGAGGTTCCCGGTATTTTTGCCTCCATGTTCGGTCCGGACCCGATCAACCTGCTGGCGGTTGTCATTCTGACATCGCTCGGTACCTGGGGTCTGCCGCAGATGGTCGGTAAGTTCTACGCCATCAAGAGCGAAAAGGCAATCGGTAAGGGCACCATCATCTCCACACTGTTTGCCATCGTCGTCGCCGGCGGCTGCTACTTCCTCGGCGGTTTCGGCCGTCTGTTCTACACACCCGGCGAGAACGGCGCGGTCGTATTCGACAACATCATCCCGACCATGCTGGAAAAGCTGCCCGACCTTCTGATAGCAATCGTTGTCATCCTCGTTCTCTCCGCATCCATGTCCACCCTCTCCTCTCTCGTTCTGACCTCCTCCTCGACGGTCACCATCGACTTGATCAAGCCGCTGTCGAAGAACTTCAATGAAAAGAAGCAGCTGATCACCCTGCGTATCTTCATCGCCGTCTTCGTTATCATTTCCGCTGTCATTGCACTGCTGCAGCACATGTACAACATCTCCTCCATCGCACAGCTGATGGGCATCTCCTGGGGTGCCATGGCAGGTGCATTCTTAGCACCCTTCCTCTACGGTCTGTACTGGAAGCGTACAACCAAGGTCGCCTGCTGGGTCTCCTTCGGCTTCGGTGTTGTTGTCATGATCGCCAATATGCTCGCGCGTTCCGCATTCCCGGCAATCATCCAGTCTCCGGTCAACTGCGGTGCGTTCGTCATGATCGTCTCGCTGGTTCTCGTTCCTGTCGTCAGCCTGCTGACGCCGGCACCGAAGAAGGATGCGGTCGACGGTATGTTCAGCTGCTACGATGCAGAATCTGTTGCTCCGGCAAAAGAATATCTCGGTAAATAAAATCTCGCTTTTACAGAAGGCACTTGCAAGGGCAGGTGTCTTCTGTTTTTTGTTCCGGACATCTTGACAATGGGAATCCGATCATGTATAATGGTGAAAAAAGGGAAATGAGGTACTGCCATGAAACGAAAGCCGCTGCTCATCATCATTCCTCTGCTGATTGCAATCATCGCGTCTGCAGTGCTGTTTTCCCTGCGCCCGCTCGGGTATACCGTTTCCGACGGCCGGACCGAGGTTCGTCCGGCAACCATACCGGGGCAGCCTCTGACCCAGCTCACCGTCGGAAATGCACAGTACCGGGTACAGCTGTCAGAGAGCTTTTACAGCCATGCCGATGAAATCATCGATGAATATCAGGTCATCGGCGGCGATGCCTATGACGCGGATGACGGCATGGACGAATACCGCAAAATACGGATCGTGCGTCAAACCGCGGCAGTTGTTTCCTTCAACGGTATTCAGCCATTTCCGCCGCTGCAGGAGTATCATCAGCGCACCGATGAGGAAAACAAAGCCGCGATCATGGCACTGTTTGGGGAATACGATTTTTCGGTCTGCGATTCGTTTGAAATCTGGAGCGAGCCGCTGACGGAGGCACGGAATTACCGTTGGTTTTCCTCCCAGACCACCCAAAGTCTTTCTGTGCGCGTGACCGCTGACGGGATCATTGATCATTTCGTTGTATACGACCAGGCACCTGCCATATCCGACCGTCTGCCGCTCAATGAATCCGAATGTCTGCGTCTGGTCCGCCGATATCTGTTGTTCAACGGCATGATTTCACCGTTTCGCGACTACGAGATCACGTTCAATTCACGCAGGCACACGCTGTCAAACGGAAAACCTGCCATTTTCTGCACAGTGAACGTTACCGATGCGGATGGCTTTGTTTTTGTGATCGCAGCAAAAATTCAAAAATCCTGACAAACAGAACAGCATCTGTCACCCCTCGGAGTGCAGATGCTGTTGTCATTTTGTTTTCAGAACGCCATTCTCGCCCAGCCGCGTTTGCCGTCTCTCGGCGGCAGACCGAGAATTTCACGCGCGGTGTCCACGTAATAGCGGTAATTTTCCAGCGGTGTTCCGCCTGGAATCCGATGGTCAAGCCCGAAGACCGTACCGCGGATCATGTCAGGGGAGAGCTTATATTCCAGCTCACGGCGGATATCCTCTTTGGTTCCGCGCAGGACGTGCTTGTCAATGCCGCCCTTGAAGCCGAGTGTATCGCCGTACTTTTTCCGGAGCGCGACCATATCCATGCCTGCCGCCGGCTCACACGGATAGACGATGTTGACGCCGCAGTCCATGACCGCATCAATGATCGGATTCATGTTGCCGTCGCTGTCCTGCGAAAAGAGCTTTGTTCCGCGTGAGGACAGCATATCCCAGATGCGCCGGTAATACGGCATCATCCATTCGCGCACCAAGGTCGGTCCGATCATCGGTCCCGATTTGCCTGCCATATCCTCATGCACGCAGAGATTGTCAATGCAGAGCCGCTCACTGATGCGTTCCAGCACACGGAAGGCGGTATCGGAGATCGTCTCCATGATATCCGTCATCAGTTCCTCGTTCTCGTAGTAGCAAAGGCACGCGCCTTCCTCACCCATCAGCTCACGCGGCGTATCAAAGCCGCCGGGAATCGATGCGGTGACAAGCACGCCGGACGCCTGCTGTTTCTTTGCATGCTCGACGGCATCCCAGTTGATGCGGTCCTCCGAGAACGTATAGAACGGCTTGAGCTTCAGCCAAGAATCCATATCGGTCACAGGATATCCCATCGGCAGCGGAATCGTCGCATAGCCCTTGTGGAGCTTGACCGTTCTGCCCAGCGAATCGCGGGAGACGGTATAGGTCGGCGTATCCTCGATGACACACGGCTGATAACCGCCGCGCAGACCGGTATTGCCGCCGCAGCCGCAGACGGGAACATAGTCCCAGTCGAATGCGGTCATATTGATCTCGTCCTCGGATGCGCCCTGTGCACGCCATTCATCCTCCAGACCGACAAGCGGTCCGAACAGCTCCACGAACATCGGACGGTCGACAGACTCCGCACAAAAAAGATCGATATATTGCTCCCGTGTCCATCTCATGGCAGATAACCTCTCTTATGCAAGCACAAAATACTTATCAAACATCTTTTGGGACAGCGCCGCCGTTGCTTCGACAACCGCCGCATCCGCCTCACCGAGGTAATACTTGCGCATGACCTCACCGTCAGTACGCGCCGCCAGATCATGCAGCGGATAGAAGTTCTCCATTAAGAAGCATGCATACTTCTGGAAACGGAACTCACCGACCAGACGGTATTCCGTGGAAATCGTATCCACCGCGACAGAATACTTATCCTTGATGGACTGCAGAATGTCCGCGCGTTCGTTGTCGTGTGCAAAAACGATGGTGGAACAGATTGCCGCATTGCGGTTATTTTCGGTGGAGTTGTGGGAGTCGGTTGAGCCGACGATGGGCAGAATGTTGCCGCGGCGGTATTCCTCGTAATAGGCCGCCGTCTGGAAGCCGTTCTGCTGATAGTAGTTTTCGCCGCCGAGCACTTCAAAGGCATCAAAGGGCTTGGTTTCGAGCATATACTTGGTAAACGGCTCATGAATCTGCCACATGTCGGAAATCCAGTACGGATGCGCAAAGATGCCAAGACCCCCGGCTTCACGAATCTTGTTGAATGCCCAGACACAGACGGCATACCAGCGCTTGTTGGCATCCGCGGGAACATCGGTCAGCGTCGCTTCAATTTCATCAAGCTCACGGTTGTACTGCTCGTCGGAGACGATCTCGGGCGGCGTGACGGTTTCATCATAGCGTCTGCCGTTGATGTCTCCATCGGTTTCAATATAATTGCGCAGGGAAGCAAGCAGACCGTTGATGGAAAACAAACCGCCTGCATTGACGATGTGTACATCCGTCTGCGGCAGATGGATTTCCTCACCGGGCAGGATATTGAGCGCAATATCGACATCCTTATACGCGCGGATGGCTTCCAGCGACGGATAATATCTGCTGTGGTCGGTGACGACGATGAAGTCGTAGCCCTTCATGCGGTAATCGGCGCAGACGATGGCGGGATCGCCGTGACCGTCAGAGCGGCAGGTATGCATATGAAGGTCGCCGCGCAGAGGAACTCTTTCTGCCAGATCGGCATCCAGCGCGTAAAGATTGAGTTGAACGGTGCGGCGGTCACTGTCCTTTTTGTAAATGCGGAC
>JAFTLK010000295.1 GCA_017455975.1 Clostridia bacterium
CTTCATCTCGGTTACAACAACATCAGCGACATCTCGCCGCTTGCGAAGCTGACGAAGCTGACAGATCTTTTGCTCTGGGAAAACTACATCAGCGACATCTCGCCGCTTGCCAATCTGACCAATCTGACATACCTTAACCTCACTGGCAACAACATCAGCGACTGGTCCCCCGTTGCACATGTTACCAATGTTGGTGGTCGCCCCTAACCCCTCAATCCCGCCCACATCTCCCTGTGCGGCGGGATTTTTCTCTTTTCTCCCCAAATTCATTGACAATCCTCTCTTTTCATGGTATAATATAGTATCTATATAATAGGAAAATCACACATGAAAATAGAGAAAGGAAACCACTATGCATTGGTCAGAAGAAATTGCGCTCAAGGTGATTGAACGCAACCCCAACAAAGAAGAATATGTCTGCGCGGCAGGCATCAGCCCGTCCGGCAGCATTCACATCGGTAACTTCCGTGATATCGCCACCTCGTATTTCGTCGTAAAGGCGCTGCGCAAGATGGGCAAAAAAGCGCGTCTGCTCTTCTCCTGGGACGAATTCGACCGTATGCGCAAGGTTCCGGCAAACGTCGCCGCTGTCCGTGACGACTTTGAACAGCACATCGGCAAGCCGTACACCGACGTTCCCAATCCGTTCGTCGAGGACACCGAAAATGCGACCTACGCAGAACACTTTGAAGCGGAATTCTGCGAATCCATCAAGCGCTTCGGCATTGAGATGGACTACCGCCACCAGACCGAAATGTACCGCTCCGGCAAGTACGCAGAGCACGTCATTCATGCACTGCGCGAGCGCGGACGCATCTTTGACATTCTCGACCGCCACAGAACGCAGGAAGCACAGCCCGGCGAGCGCGAGGCATACTACCCTGTCTCCATCTACTGCCCTGTCTGCGGACGCGACACCACCAAGATTCACAACCTCTCCGAGGACTGCACGGAGGCGGACTACACCTGCGCCTGCGGTCACGAAGGTCACTTCAACTTTACGACCGACTTCAACTGCAAGCTCGCATGGAAGGTCGACTGGCCGATGCGCTGGATGTACGAAGGCGTTGACTTCGAGCCCGGCGGAAAGGACCACGCTTCCCTGCACGGCTCCTACGACAACGCAAAGGACGTTTCCCGCGAAATCTTCGGCTACGAAGCACCGCTGTTCCAGGGCTACGAGTTCATCGGCATCAAGGGTCAGGTCGGCAAGATGTCCGGCTCCTCGGGTCTGAACATGACGCCGGAGCTGCTGCTCAAGCTCTACCAGCCGGAAGTCATTCTGTGGCTCTACTCCAAGACCGAGCCGCTCAAGGCGTTTGACTTCTGCTTCGACGACGGTATTCTGCGCCAGTATTTTGAATTTGACAAGATGCTGACCGAGCAGCGCGAAGGCAAGCTCGACGAATACGGTCAGTCTGTCCTTTATAACTGCGAGGTTGAAGGACGCGCGCCCGTCACCGTGCCGATGGGTCTGCTCGTTCAGCTCGGCTCCGTCGTTGACTTCAACCCCGATATGCTGGAAACCGTCTTTGCAAAGATCGGTACGCCCTATACCAAGGAAGACTTTGAGGACCGTGTTGACCGTGCAAAGTTCTGGCTGGAGCAGTGTGCCCCCGAAAGCGTCAACCGTCTGCGCACCACCCGTAACTGGGAGGTTTACAACACCCTCTCCGACGAAGAAAAGGAACAGATCACCCGTCTGCATGCGCTGATTGCAAAGGGCGGCTACGATCTGGACGGTCTGAACGCAGAGCTGTACGCCATCCCGAAGGCAATCCTTGCAGATGCCGGCAAGACTGCAACCGACAAGGAGCTCAAGGGCATTCAGGGTACATTCTTCAAGAATGTCTACCGCCTGCTCATCGACAAGGAAAAGGGTCCGCGTCTGTACCTGTTCCTGTTTGCGATCAATCCCGAAAAGTATGTCGGTCTGCTCGACTTCTCCTACCCGATGACGGAAGAAGAAGCAAAGGGTCCGGAGGTTGTCGAAGAAGTCGCCGCTGTCAACAACCGCGGTGCGGACGATCTGCCCGACGAAATCCCGCCCGTCAAGGACGAAATCGATCTCGATGACTTTGCAAAGGTTGACCTGCGTGTCTGCAAGATTGTCAAGGCACAGGAAATCCGCAAGTCTCACAGCTGTCTGAAGCTGACGCTGGACGACGGTACGGACGAGCCGCGCACGATTGTCTCCTCCATCAAGAAGGAATGGGGCATCGACGAGCTCGTCGGACGCAAGATCATCGTCATTGCGAACCTCAAGCCCACCCGTCTGACCGGTGTTACCAGCGAAGGCATGCTCCTCGCCGCAACGAACCACTCCTGCGGCTGCCAGCTGATCTTCGTTGACGACAGCGTCCCGACCGGTACGGTCATTAAGTAAAAAATATCAAATCCCGAAAGAAACAGTATGATGCTGATTTCTTTCGGGATTTTTCGTGTTAAGGCTCCCTCCCCGAGGTAATGCTGTCAACGTAAGCGTTGACAGCAGTGATATATTTCCACTGTCGTGGAAATGTGATATCGCTTCGCGGTGATATCCGCCTTTGGCGGGTGATATATTTCGCCCATGGGGCGAAATGTGACAAGTAACTTGAAACTTTTCGCTGAAAGCGAAAAATATCACTCGCACGAAGTGCGAATATCACTTTTTATCAGCAAAGTTTCCTTGCTGATAAAAATATCACATTTCGTCACCGACGAAATATTTCACTGCTATGCTGGAAACTGTTCAGTTGACAGCATAGCCCTATAGAGGGAGGCTTTTTCACGAAATCTCCCCGCAAAAACTTGCAATCTCCCCCAATGTGTGCTATAATATAATAAATAACCCGGTAAAATATACATCATTTTCAAAACAATTCATCAATCCAAATCATTCAATGCAATGAATCACAGGAGGTACTCCGCTATGTATAACACCATCACAGAACAGGCAAACACCGCCATCCGCGAGCTGCTTGCAGCCGCTGCCTTGAAGCCCGGTTCCCTGCTCGTCGTCGGCTGCTCGTCCAGCGAAATCGCCGGCGGCACCATCGGTCACGATTCCAGCGTTCAGTGTGCAAAGGCTGCCTATGCCGGCATCGCGCCCGTCCTTGCCGAAGCAGGCGTGTATCTCTGCGCACAGTGCTGTGAGCATCTGAACCGTGCCATCATCATGGAACGCGAAGCCGCAGAAAAATACGGCTATGAGATCGTTTCCGTCGTTCCCCAGCCGAAAGCCGGCGGCTCGTTCGCAACCGTCACATGGGCGAACATGAAGGATCCCGTTGCGGTCGAGGAGATCCGCGCACACGCAGGTCTTGACATCGGCGGAACGCTTGTCGGTATGCACCTGCGCCGCGTCGCGGTCCCCGTCCGTCTGTCGCTTGACAAGATCGGAAACGCCAACATCCTCTGCGCCCGTACCCGTCCGAAGTCCATCGGCGGCGAGCGCGCGCATTATGTGTGGGATGACAGCAAAACCGAAGATTACAAGATTTGACATTCCCCATATACGCAGAGATTTCCCCGACTGTCCATACCGTCCTGCAGATTCAAGGGACAGTCGAGGACGCCTGTCCCTACAGAGAGCACAAGATCAAACAATCTATCAAAACGAGGTGAACAATTATGATGGGTCCCCCTCCCGGTCCGCCTCCCGGCGGTCATAATGACAAATGGAAAGAACCGCTGCCAAAGAACATCCGCGAGGTTCCCGGCTTTCTGAAAACTGTGATTGGCGGTACACTGCACCGCATGGGTTATGTGTTCCATATTGTCTGGGACACGCGAAAATGGATTCTGTTCGTCATGATGTTCATGACCGTCTATGACGGTGTCGCACCTGTCATTCACAGCCTGATCCATGCATCCCTGCTCAATGCGCTTGCCGACGCGATCATCAACAAGTCTCCGGACGGCTTCTATCTGTATCTGTTCCTGCAGTTCGGCTATCTGCTCGTCAACAGTGTCGTCAAGAACATCCACAGCATTCTGAACCGTATTTCGGGTGAGCTCGTTTCCAATAAAATCAAGGTCGCCATCATCGAAAAAGCAAAAGAGGTCGACCTTGCATCCTTTGACAATCCGGAATTTTACGAGCGGCTGGAAAACGCCAACCGTGAAGCCGGCAGCCGACCGATCCAGATTCTGCAGAGCCTGTTTTCCATTATTTCGACGCTGATCTCCATCGCCATTTACATCATCTCGATGGCGCGCATTCTGCCCCTGGCACCGCTGTTCATCATCGTCGTTTCGATCCCGTCTGCGGTTGTCAATTTCATCTATCGCCGCAAGAACTTCAACTACATCCGCCGCCGCTCCATCGACCGCCGCGAAATGAACTACTATTCGGGACTCATGGTCAACAAGGATATGGTCAAGGAGATCCGCCTGTTCGGTCTGTCCGACAAGTTCATCGATGGCTACAAGACGGTCTTCACCCGCTACTTCGGGGGTTTAAAAAAGCTGATCTATGCCGAGGGCTTCTGGCACGTGTTCTTCACGCTGATGTCAAATATCGTCAACTGTGCGCTGTTTATCCTCATTGCCAAAAACGTCATCTACGGCTCCGGCATGATCGGTGACTTTTCGTTCTATACGGGTGCACTCAATTCGATTGCAGGCGGTGTCGCATCGCTGATCGGTACCTCCGCGACCATATATGAGGGTACGCTGTTCATCGACAATCTGATTCTGTTCATGAACGAACGGCGCACCATCATTCCGCGCATTCCGGAACAGACGGCAGCGGAAAACGCCGTCCCCGTGTCCAAACCGCTGGATGTCATGCGTCACACCGGACATACCATCGTGTTCGATCACGTCTCCTTCCGGTATCCGGGTGCTGACCGCGATGTCCTGCGCGACATCAATCTGACCTTTGAGCCCGGCGACACCTGTGTGCTGGTTGGCCTCAACGGTGCCGGAAAAACGACGCTGATCAAGCTGCTGACCCGCCTTTACGACCCGACCGAGGGAACCATCTATCTGGACGGTCACGACATCCGCGCCTATGATGTCGAGCAGCTGTACGGTATGTTCGGCATCATCTTCCAGGACTTCGGCAAGTACGCATTCACCGTCACCGACAACATTGCCTTCGGTGACATCGACCGCCCACTTGACATGGACGAGGTGCGAAAAGCCGCTGTCTGTGCCGATGCTGATACCTACATCTCCGATCTGCCACAGGGCTACGCAACGCCGCTGCAGCGCATCTTCTCCGAGGACGGCAAGGAACTGTCCATCGGTCAGTGGCAGAAGCTGTCGATTGCGCGCGCATTCTATTCCGACTCCGATTTCCTGATCCTCGACGAACCGACGGCGTCGCTCGATGCCATCGCCGAGCAGGAGGTCTTCCGTCAGTTTGACCGACTCCGCCGCGATAAGACCACGCTGTTCGTTTCCCACCGTCTGTCCTCCGCGACCGTCGCCAACAAGATCATCGTACTCGACGGCGGTACGGTTGCCGAAATGGGCGATCATGCGACGCTGATGCGTGCACGCGGCAAGTATTACGAGCTGTTCTCCGCCCAGGCAAAGCGGTACATCTCTACCGCCGAGGAGGGGCTGATCGCCGAGGAGGATATGGAGGAGGTTCGCGCGTATGAGGCGGAGCATCTCGCATCCCAGCCGCATCCGCACGGCGGACAGTTCCACGGAGAGCCGCCGCACGGTCGTCCACCGCATACGCATCCGATGCAGGAACATCCTGCCGGAGGAAAACCGCCAAAACCAACCGAATAATGCAAAAAACGGGGCTGTTGCATTTCAAATCAAAGTGAAAAGATAACTCCCTCCGTCACGCTGAAAGCGTGACACCTCCCTCGGTGAGGGAGGCTTATATTAGGCTCCCTCACCGAGGGAGCTGGCAAAAAAGACGCTTCTGCGTCTTTTTTGACTGAGGGAGTTGTACGATTGCACGATGATTTACCAAATGCAGCAACCCCGCTTTTTTATCTCTTTTACTTCCGATGCGCCCTCGCCGCATTGAGAATACACAGCATACAAACACCGACATCTCCGAACACCGCCGCCCACATCCCGGTGATACCAATCGCACCGAGTACCAGAATCACGCCCTTGACACCGAGCGCAAAGACGATATTCTGTCTTGCAATGCGCATGGTTTTCTTTGCCAGCGCAATCGCCTCTGCCGCTTTTTTCGGGGAATCGTCCATGATGACGACATCTGCCGCTTCCATCGCCGCATCCGAGCCGAGTGCGCCCATCGCGCATCCGACATCCGCCATTGCAAGCAGCGGTGCGTCATTGATACCGTCTCCGATGCACAGAAGCGTACCGCCCGTGCAGGATGCCTTCAAATTGGCGGCGACTTCCATTTTATCATCCGGCAGAAGCGATGCATGACAGCCGTCCAGCCCCAGCGCGTCCGCAATCGGTTTTGCCGCCGATGCATGGTCACCCGTCAGCATATGAATCGCCGAAACGCCGTTTTCGCGGAAGATACGCACCGCATCGCGGGCATCCTCCTTCAGCGTATCGCAGAGCACAATCGCACCGGCATAGCGGCTTTCCACAGCAATGTGGACAACGCATCCGACACCGGCATCCATGTCGGGAATTCCGATTCCGTGTTCGGAAAGCAGAACCGCATTGCCGCACAGCACCGGCGTGCCGTCCACACAGGCACTGATGCCGCGGCCGGGATATTCTGTAACATCGGTCACAGATGCGGATTGGGGGATGAGTCCCGTGCGTTCCGTGTATGCCGACAGAATTCCCTGCGCGGCAGGGTGTGAGGAATACTGCTCGGCATGTGCCGCCATGGAGAGCAGTTCTTCTGCAGAACAGGATTCCCTTGGCGCAATCTCGGTCACAGAGAAGACACCTCGCGTCAGGGTACCGGTTTTGTCCGAGGCGACAATCTCGGTTTTCGACAGCGCCTCCAGTGCCTGTGAGCCTTTGATCAGAATTCCGCCGGACGACGCACCGCCGATGCCGCAGAAGAACGTCAGCGGAACGGAAATGACCAATGCACACGGACAGGAAACGACGAGAAACGTCAGCGCCCGGTGTACCCAGATGCTCCATTGCCCGGTGACAAGCGACGGAACGATGGCAAGCAGCACCGCCGCGCTAACAACAATCGGTGTATAGACCCGCGAAAACCGCGTGATAAAGGCTTCCGTCCGCGTCTTTTTCGATACGGCATGCTGTGCCAGATCGAGAATCCGCTGAACCGTCGATTCTCCTGCGAGTCTTGTGACACGGATGCGCAGAACACTGTCCATGCAGATACAGCCAGCCGCGACGGTATCGCCGACCACAGCTGCGCGCGGAAGCGATTCGCCGGTCAGCGCGGCACAATCGAGATTGGCACAGCCGGAGAGCACCTCGCCGTCCAGCGGAATCCGCTCGCCGATGCGCACCTCGATCACAGCACCGACACCGACTGCCTCAACCGGTACCTCGTCCGTGTCACCGTCCTCCTCACAGACAATCCGCGCCGTATCGGGACGGATTGCCAGAAGTGCTTTGACCGATGCGCGCGTCCGTCCGACAGCGATGTCCTCCAGCCACTCGCCGATGTGGTAAAGCAGCATGACCGCAACGCCTTCTTCGTACTGTCCGACACAGAACGCACCGACGGACGCAATGCTCATCAGAAAATTCTCATCAAACACCGCACCGCGGACAATCCGTTTTGCCGAAATCCACAGCGTTTCCCCGCCGATGAGCAAATACGGAATCAGATACAGGATCGGATAAACAAAAGACGGAAACTGCGTTGTGTGCGATAGGATCAGACACACAGCAAACAGCACCGCGCTGACAATCAGCCGCGGAAGCTCGCTTTTTTCATCTTCGCCGTCATGGTCGTGACCGCAGCCGCACCCGCATCCGCAGCCGTCGTCGTCCTCATGGCAATGACAGGAGCCCTCTTTTCCTTCGTGACAGGTGCAGGATGACTTGTGTTCGTGACTGCCGCAGTGACAGCTGTCCCCGCATCCGGAGGGATGTTTCTTCTCGCTCATGGTAAGATCGCCTCCTCATTCCATGATATGATCCATGCCCATCTCAAGAATCGTCTTGACATGGTCGTCCGCCAGCGCGTACAGCATCGTTTTGCCCGATCTGCGGCACCGCACCAGTCTGGACTGCCGCAGAACCCGCAGCTGATGGGAAATCGCCGACTGTGTCATCGACAGCACATCGGCAATGTCACCGACACTCATCTCTCCCGCCGCCAGCACATACAGAATCTTGCACCGCGTACTGTCGCCGAACACCTTAAAAAGCTCGGCAAGATCGCAAAGTGTATCTTCATCCGGAAAATCGTCCGCCGTCAGCGCGGGGATGATTTCGGTCATATCGTTTCTGGTATCTTCCATATTGAACCTTCTTTCATATGAGTATTTGTTCATATGTTTATTATAGCACAAAAATCACCGCCTGTCAATAGGCGGTGACATTTTTATGATCTGAATCTGAGTAGGGACATGCGAATCGCCCGAAACACAGGGTTTCGATGCCGATCATAGGATACGCAGACGCTTCTCTGGTGTAGGGACAGGCGTCCCCGACTGTAGGAACAAGAAACTTGTCCCGATAGGCGTCCCCGACTGTAGGAACAAAAAAATTGTTCCGATAGGCGTCCTCGACTGTCTCTGTTTCCAATCCATCTTAATATTTTCTCTTTTCCTTCCAGATATCGAGAATCAACTGATATCTCTGCCACGGCATACCGCGGAACGGAACATTGCTCGTTGCGAAGATGTAGCCGCCGCCCTCGCCGCCGTATTTCAGACAGTACTCGGCACTGGCACGGACTTCCTCCTCCGTACCGGTCTGCAGTGCCGCACAGTGGACATTGCCGCACAGCGCAACGCGGTCGCCGTACAGACGCTTGACCTCACGGATATCAACGCCTGCCATCGGGTCAATCGAATGGAGTGCATGCGGGCCTGCGGACACCATAGATTCGATGATCGGCATGATGTTGCCGTCGGTGTGCTTGATCATATACATCCCGTCCGCGCGTCCGGCCTGACAGATCATGGTCAGATACGGCGTGATGAACTCGTCAAACATTTCCGGGGACAGAAACGGTCCCATGTTGTAGCAATAATCGGAGCACAGCAGCGCAACATCCAGTCCCGCTTCCCGCTGACGCTTGTTCTGCTCAACGGCACGCTCCGCCATCAGACGCGCTTCTTCTTTGAGCCCGTCGGGATCGTCGACCGTGCGGTAGGCAAATTCATACATGCCGTTGCCGTCGGGAATGGCAAATGTACCGTCACCGTGACCGCCGAACAGACGCGTGCTGCCGAAATGCTCACGCAGACGGCGGCGGAAGGCTTTATTGATATCAGAATTGACATCCGTCCACTCGGGACAGTAGATCGGAATGATGCCGTAGTCAAGGCCCGGACGCGCGTCCTTTTCGGGGTCACCTGAGCAGACCTCGGGACCGATCTCAATTGCAGACTTGTCGCCGTAGACACGCGCATATTTGTCGGCAAGTGCGATGGCAAAGGCTTCCAGCTCTGCAGCGGAATATTTGGCTTTGTTTTCGCCGTGCAGTCTGGGATCGTCCAGATCATAGCCGAAAAATTCATAGGAAAGCTGGAATTCCAGCTCAAAGGTCGGGATCTCGTCCGGCTGACCGAGGTTCAGCGCGGTGATCACACGTTTTGCGGGTGTCCAGATGGTGTTCATAATTATGACCATGACTTTCGCATAGCGAAAGTTCCCTTTCTTGTGGAATCGGGGGCGGTTTGGTGCTTATACAAAACCACGGTCTGAAAATTGATCTTCAAACCTGCCCCAAGGTTGTTTTTATTATTATACACAATATCCGACCGAAAATCAAGTCCCACTCCGGAGAAAACCGAAAAATTCTTTGTACAGAATGCCGAAAGTGCGCCAATTCCCAAGGAATTTCACAAAAACCCGTGACAGAACGCAAAAAATATAGTATAATATTGGTATTGTTTCTGAATACCGAAAAAGGATTTTATCGCTATGAAAACTACCGCTGCACAAACCGGCAATCCCATCGGCATCCGGTTTCTGCTATTGCTGATTCCCTTATTTGCGGCGATCGCCATGTCCGCATTCGCCCTTGTTTATCCGGGGCAGATCAACGCCGGGCTGAGCACACTGGAGCTTGCCGCTCCCGCCGCCAATCCCGAGGTCTGTGTGATGACCACCGACGGTGAGGCTCTGCTGCTCCCGCCCGAGACGATGACCGCATTGGCCGCTGTCGGCGAGATCACGCCTGTGCATTGTCTTGATACGGACGGTGCCGATGGCACATCGATGCGTTTGTTGTCCATGGATGCCGCCGCACTTGCGCGTGCCGCATATCTGATTGACGGACGCATGCCGCAGAACGAAACCGAATGCATCGTCGTTCCTCTGGACACAGCGGAAACCGCCATCGGCGCAGCCATCCGCCCCTGTCTTACCGACACAGACGATCCGCTGACGCTGACGGTCGTCGGCATCGGGGAAAACGTGCACGCAACTCTGGCACCGCTCACCGAGGACGGTACCCGCTTCCTCGTTCTGACGCTGCCGGAAACCGCCGATGCCGCACAGATCCCGGTCAATACACTGTACCTCTCCGACTGCAAAACGGAAGATCCGATTGCAGATGTCCGCGCGGCATATGCTTCCACCGCCGACGCACGCGTCAAACTGCAGGCAGACAATGCCTCGGCCGAGCTGAAGCAGCACACAGAAGCAGCGGAGGAAGCAGACAATGCGATCCTCGCCCATCGGATCACCGTGCAGGCAATCGAAAACCGGCTCGATACAGCCCAACTGTGCGTCGATGAGCTGGAAACCAACATGATGGATGCTGTCGCCGCAGTACAGGCTGAACGGCAGGCATTTGTGTCCGACATGGAGTTCAACGAATACTATTCCCTGCGTCAGGTCGATCTGATCCCGCGACGCGACCGCGCAGAGGAAGGCTTTGTTCTGCAGGAGGAAGCAATCGAGGAAATCAACGGTCAGCTGCTTACAGCGTATGCCGAACGTGACCGGATCCGCGCGGAGCTTGCACGGGCGCAGGAAACCGCCGCGCAGCTTGAAGAAGCAGCCGTCCTTGCACAGAAAACACTGGACGAGCATCGCGCACTTGCCGCACAGCCGAACACGGCACAGGAATGGAGCATCACCGCTCGTGAGGATGCTCCGGGACACGTTCGTCTGACCGCACATGCCGCAGAACAGCAAACGCGTATGCTGCTCTTCGCAATCATCGCATTTCTTGTATTCACAGGCGTGTCCGTACCTGTCTTTGCACGCTCCAAAACATCGTGTTGCCCGACCCTTCGGTTTGCGCTGATCTCCGGCGTGATCGCACTTCCCGCACTGTTCCTCGGCGCCTGCATTCTGACAAGACATGTCTTCGGATACCATTTCCCATCGCTTGCCGCATCCATGCCCCTGCAGGTCTTCTCACCCGACACGATATGGAGAGCCGGACTTCTGCTTCCGTTCGCCATGATTATAAGCGCGCTTACCGCATACCTCGGCCGTCGGCTCAGCCGCACGGAACGGTAAGCGATGCTCTCACATAAAAAAGGCAAAAAAAGGCTGCTGTACGAACTTGTACAACAGCCGATTTTTTCCGTTTGTGTGAATCTTACTTGACTTCGACTTCTGCGCCAGCTTCGGTGAGCTTTGCTGCGAGAGCGTCTGCGTCTGCCTTGGAGATGCCTTCCTTGATTGCCTTGGGAGCGCTTTCAACGAGGTCCTTCGCGTCCTTCAGGCCGAGGCCGGTAACTTCGCGGACAACCTTGATAACATTGAGCTTGCCTGCGCCAGCGGACTTGAGGATAACGTCGAATTCAGTCTTTTCTTCAGCTGCTGCTGCTGCGGGAGCTGCACCTGCTGCTGCGACTGCGACGGGAGCTGCGGAAACGCCGAATTCTTCTTCGAGAGCCTTAACGAGGTCTGCGAGTTCAAGAATCGTGAGAGCCTTAATTTCTTCGAGAATCTGAGTGGTCTTTTCGGTAGCCATTTTTCATAACCTCCTGATACTTATCAATTATTATAGTATTTTTTTGACCGTTACGCCGCTTTCTGCGGTCGGTCTGAATGTGGAATAAAAATTATGCGGTAATTCTTATTCTGCTGCGGGTGCTTCTTCTGCTGCACCTTCGCCTTCCTTGTCGATGATTGCCTGAAGAGCACATGCCAGACCGTAAAGCGGGGACTGGATGGAGCCAAGCAGCTTGCCGATAAGGATTTCCTTGGACGGGATGTTTGCGAGTTCGAGAACGCCTGCCTGATCGAGGACCTTGCCTTCAACGAAACCTGCCTTGAGTTCGAAAGAATCAATCTTGTCTGCGTATTCCTTGAGGATCTTTGCGGGAGCAACCGCGTCATCCTTGGAAATTGCGATAGCGGTCATACCTTCCAGAACGTTTGCGAGTTCGCCGTAGCCGACATTTTCGCATGCACGCTTGGTCATGGTGTTCTTGATGACTGCATATTCAACGCCTGCTTTTCTGAGTTCAGCACGCATCTTGGTGTCGTTTTCAACAGTGATACCTGCGTAGTTAACGATAACACCGGAGACTGCATTCTGGAGCTTGTCAGTCAGGTCAGCAACGATCTGCTTCTTCGATTCGAGAACCTTTGCGCTGGGCACAATATTCACCTCCTGTAAAATTCAAAACACGGATGATCGATAATCTTTTAGAAATCGGTTTTGTAATCCGGAAAACAAAAAAAGCCTTTATCCGCCGATAAAGACCGCAAAACCGTCAGCGCAGTTTCCTGCACAGAGCTGTTATGTTTGTCTTCCTCGGCAGGAAACCGTTCCGGTTTTACAGAACCTGCTGTCTTTGGATTAACATTGATATTATACCATGCAAAATGCGTTTTGTCAATAGTTTTTTGAAAATATTTCAAAATTATTTTGGAATCAATTTCGTGCCGATGTGAAAATCACATAAATATTTCTCATGAGGACAAACTTTTGAAAACCTATTGAAAAAACAGCCAAATCATGTTATACTATTCTATATGTAAATATGAAGAAAGCAAAGGAGGGTACCCTTCATGAATCTTCTTTGGTATGACAAGCCCGCTGCTGTCTGGGAAGGTGCTTTGCCGCTGGGCAACGGTCGGTTCGGTGCCATGATCTTCGGCGGTGTGCAGAATGAGTCGTTTCAGATCAACGATGTCACCCTTTGGTCCGGTTCTCCGACCGACGGCGCTGACCGCCCCGATGCATATACCTATCTGCCGACGATCCGCCGTCTGATCCGCGATAAGGACTTTGCTGCGGCACAGGATATGATCAATGAGCATTTCAGCGGCATCAAGGATGATACCTACTACGGCTCTTACACAACGATGGGCAGCATTTCCGTTGCGATGCATCACAGTGCCGCATATACCGATTACAGGCGCTCCCTGTCGCTTGACAATGCGATTGCCGACACCGCATATACGGCAGACGGTGTCCGCTACACAAGAGAGCATTTCATTTCCGCACCCGCACAGACCTTTGTTTCCCGCTTCTCGGCGGATACAGACGGTGCGATCTCCATGACAGTTTCCTATGACCGCCCGTGCTGTACGGTTTCCGTGGAGGATCAGGACATCGTTGTCTGCGGCCGGGCAAACGAAAACGGCGACATGCGCTTCTGTGTCCGCATCCGTGCACTTGTCCGCGGCGGTTCGGTCTGCGCAGGTGAGGACGGCAAGTCTCTTATTGTAACATCTGCCGACGAGGTTCTGCTGCTCTGCGCCGGCGGTACCGATTACATTCCCGATCAGAGCCGGGGGTACAAGCGGGAGGATCCCGCGATGATGGTCCGCTTCACGCTCGATGCGCTGTATCCCGAATACGGCGTGCTGAAGGCGGCACACATCACGGATTACCGCGCACTGTTCGACCGTGTTTCGCTCGATATTGCAGGTCCGAGCCATGACGAGCTTCCGACAGACGCACGTCTGCTGGCATTTGCTGACGGGGGAAGCGACATCGGACTGATTCGCACCTATTACCAATTCGGCCGTTATCTGCTGATCTGTTCTTCCCGCGAGGACAACATGCTGCCCGCCAACCTGCAGGGCATCTGGAATAAGGAAATGAATGCACCGTGGAACGCGGACTACCATTCCAACATCAACATCCAGATGAACTACTGGCCGGCAGGTCCTGCAAATCTGATCTCCTGCATGGAGCCTTTGTGCAGGTACATCGAAGGACTCGTTGAGAACGGACGAAAGACCGCACGCGCCTACTACGGTGCCGAGGGCTGGATGTGCGGCATGAACAACAACGTCTTCGGCTATACATCGCCCGGCCGCAGCGGCCCGTGGGGTCAGTTCTCCGTGGCTGGTGCATGGCTGTGTACCCATCTTTACGAATACTACGCATTCACGCAGGACAGAGCGATCCTGGAACGGATCTATCCGGTCATGCGCGAAAGTGCGCTGTTCAATCTGACAACGCTGATTGAGGACGAACAGGGCTGCCTTGTCACCTCCCCCTCCGCATCGCCGGAAAACATCTACAGAACCGAGGACGGCCTTGAGGGCTGGGTCTGTGAAGGCGCGACGATGGATCTGCAGATCATCACCGAGCTGTTCCGTGAAATGCTTCTGCTCGGCGAGATCCGCGGCGGAGACGAGGAATTTCTCGCACAGATCAAGGACGCCATGGCGCGTCTGCGGCCGCTGCGCATCGGTGCGGCAGGACAGCTGCAGGAATGGTCGGGCGACTGGGATTTACTGGCTCCCGAGCGCAACCACCGTCATGTCTCGCATCTGTTCGGTCTGCACCCCGGTACGATGATGACGCCGGAGGAAACACCCGAGCTGATTGCGGCGGCAAAGAAGACGCTGGAGCTGCGCGGCGACGACGGCACCGGCTGGTCGCTGGCATGGAAGATCAACTTCCGCGCACGGCTCGGCGACGGTGAACACGCCTACCGCCACATCGAACGGATTCTGCGCTATGCGGGCGGTTCGGAGGGACAGTTCGATTATCTGTCCGGCGGCGGTACTTATGCAAACCTGTTCGACGCGCATCCGCCGTTCCAGATCGACGGCAACTTCGGTGCGACAGCGGGTATCACAGAGCTGCTGCTCCAGAGCCACCGCGTTTATGATGCAAACTCCTTCGTCCTTTATCTGCTCCCCGCACTTCCCGCAGCATTTGCCGACGGTTCCGTCCGCGGTCTCTGCGCGCGCGGTGCATTCCGTGTTGATATGACATGGCACAACGGTGCGCTGACCGATGCGGTCATCACATCCGACGCCGGCCGCCGATGCATCGTCCGCGGTGCATATACGGTTCTGTGCGACGATACGCCTGTGGAGACAACCTTCGCCGATGGGCTGACGGTATTTGACACCGCACTCGGTCAGACCTATCAGCTGATTCCGCGCTGAGCATCCAACGAGGACCAAACCGATGAAAAAATTCTTTCTCTCTCTGCTGAAAGCAGTGCTCTATACCCTGCTCTTTATCGCGGTTCAGCTGGCGGTCACCCTTGGGCTCTCCTTCTCCATAGCCCTCTTTGAGGAGCTGTGGATGTATATCACCGGCGACATCACCTACATCTCCTCGCTGTACGACAATCTTGTCGCCGTTGTTACGGTGCTCTCGTGTCTTCTGACGCTGTTCATTCTCTGGATCGTGTTCTCTGTCCGCAGAAAACCGCTTTCCCGCGAGGTGCGCTGGCACAAAATGAAGCAGCCTGCCGCAGCGATCCTCGGACCGCTGGAATGCGGCTTCGGCATGTCCATTCTCTCCTCGTTTGTCCTGATGTTCCTGCCGCTGCCCGACGCATGGTACGCTACCTACGACGAAAGCATGGCGATGATGCTGGCGGGAGACCCGTGGCTGCTTGCGGCGGCAACGGTGCTGTTCGCGCCCATCGTCGAGGAGGTCATCTTCCGCGGTCTTGTCTATACCCGGCTGTGCCGCGGCATGAAGGCCGGCATCGCGGCGCTCATCTCCGCTGTCATCTTCGGTCTGGTACACGGCACGCTGCTGCACCTCATTTATACCGTTCCCATGGGTCTTCTGCTCTGTCTGTACTATGAAAAATACCGTTCCCTCTGGGCGCCGATCGTGTTCCATATGAGCTTCAACCTCGCCGGAACCGCACTCGGCTATTACACCGTCGACACACTTACTGTCACGGTTCTCCTTCTCGCAATCGGCATCTATCTGACCGTCATGGGCTTTCTGTCCATGTACTGGTACCGCGATGCACAGGGCATGCGCCCTGCACGCAAAACCGCGGAGCCGATTCCGGTCCAACCAGAATCCGAAACCACTAACATGGAGGAATAAACACATGAAAACCCGCATTACCACATCTGCACTTGCCCTGCTTCTGCTCGGCGCTATGGCACTGAGTGCCTGCGGCGACACCACCGGCACACAGACGGACGGCACCGGCACACAGGCATCCACCGATCCTGTTGTCACCGAAGAACCCACCGAGGAGGATCTCCGCAAGGCCATCCCCGACAATCTGCCCGAAACCGATATGGGCGGCTATGAATTCCGTGTCTGGTCCCGTACCAGAGGAGACTTCGTTGAAGATGTCGGCTTTGACACCGAGGAAACCGGTGAAGTCGTCGATGACGCCATCTATAACCGCAACAGAACGGTTGAAGAACGCTTCAATGTCGATCTGGTTCAGCATCTGATTCCCGATGACAGCGGTGCTTCTGCCGAAATTGTCAAGGGCATTTCGTCCGGCGAGGATACGCACGATGTCGCGCTCGGTCAGGTTATCACCATTCCGAAGCTCGGTACCGAGGGCTACTTCCTTGACTGGTACACCGATCTGCCTCATGTCAATCTGGAAGCACCGTGGTACATCGGTAATGCTGCCGAAGCACTGTCCGTTGCAGGTCACGCATACGCCATGATCGGCGAATTCAACCTCGACGTTCTCCGTTTCACATACTGTATGTTCTTCAATAAGGGGATTGCGGCAACCTACGATCTGGAAAACATCTATGATGTCGTTTCCGAGGGCAGATGGACGCACGATTACCTGCGTAAGCTCTCCGCTGATATTTACACCGACCTCAACGGCGACGGTCAGAAATCCGAGGATGACCTGCTGTGCATCTCCGGTGACCCGTACTCCGCTGTTGTTACCTATCAGTATGCATACGGCAATCCGACTTACACGCTTGACAAGGACGGCATTCCGCAGCTGACACTTGATACCGCAAAGGCACATGACATCGTTGATAAGCTCAATGATCTGTATTGGGTCACGCCCGGCGGTTATACACAGGGCTGGGGTACCGGCTCCACGGCATGGTGGAACGGCAACCTGCTGTTCTATACCGGTCTGTTCCAGAGTGCGAACGGCTACCGTGAACTCGAATATGATTTCGGTATCATTCCGTATCCGAAGTACGACGAAGCACAGAGCCAGTACTACACCATGTCCGACGGTGCACACGGTGTTATGACCGTTCCGGTTACGGTTCAGAATGTCGAATATTGCTCGATCGTCATTGAAGCGCTGAATGCGGAAACCTACAAGCAGGTTGTCCCGGCGTACTATGATGTCTCCCTCAAGGTCAAGGCTGCTCGTGACGACGAATCCGTCAAGGCACTTGATCTGCTGATGGAATCCCGTGTCTTTGACTTCGGTTATATCTACAACACCGGTTCCATCGCCTTCACGATTCAAGATCTGGTTTCCAAGAACTCCAACAAGTCCGAATCGATGTATGCAAGCAAGATGAAGGCTGCACTGAAGGAATATCAGACGATCGTTGACGCATACCTCGCACTCGAATAATTCCCCGCACAATATAGCATTCCGGACTGTTGCAAGTTCTTGCAACAGTCCCATAGAAGTTTCCCTTGCCCCTCTTCCGAGGGGCATTTTCATGCAATATTCGCATGAAAACCGGGAAATTCGGGTCACTTCGTGACCCCGTGGTGTCGCAAGTTTTCAACTTGCAACACCCCCGTTCTTATTGCCCGAAAAGCATTCGGATACAAAAAAATCCCCTCACAGATGTGAGGGGATCTCTATGTTCTTATTCAGAACTGTGTCGTGTCAAGAATTAGTGCTTCTTGCAAACAACAGCTGCTGCTGCTGCCATAACGACTGCTGCAACAACGATACCAGCGTCAGCGGTAACAGGGGTTTCAGCGTCAACGGGAGCGTCGCCTTCAACAGGAGCTTCAACTTCGGGTTCTACGTATGCTGCGCAGTAGAGTTCGCCCCAGCATTCGGGAGCCTGCCACGGAGCGGTGTCACCAGCGTTGGTGTCTACGTTCCAACGGTCAGCGCCGAGGAAAGTACCAGCTTCGTCACAGTTGTTGTACATGAATTCGAGACCGATTGCCTTGTCAGGAGCGGGAATGCCATTGAACGGAGCAACGGAGAATTCGAGGGTGTAACCGTCAGCAGAAGTGCCAACCTTGAATTCCTTAACGTTAGCAGCTGCGCCGGTTTCGGGAGCGTTGGTACCTTCGCGGACTTCGCCGTTCAGACACATACCGAGCTGATAGGAGACTTCGCAGTAAGCGACATCCTTACAAGCATCTTCGTCCAGGTAGATTTCGAACTGGTCCATAGCGGTGAGATCGAGATCTTCGCTGTTTGCGAGGGTAGCGTCGGTGATTTCAACGAAGAAGTAGATGAGGTTATCGTCGTGCATCATCTTTGCGCGAGCGGTAGCGACATCATCCTTGGTGCCGTCGTGGGGAAGGTCGATTTCGGTCCATTCAGAACCGTAGGTCTGCCAAGCGTCTTCGTAAACGCCGTCGATGACTGCAGAACCGTACTGAGCGGTGTAAACGAGATCACGAACCGCGGAAGCGGACATGCTCATCATACCGAGCATCAGGACTGCAACAACGAGAAGAGAGAGAATCTTTTTCATTGTAGAAAATCCTCCAAAAAAATTTGTATTTCCCGGAACCGTTGGCCCGATTCCGTGGATGACATTATTATACACGATAATCATCAATAAGTCAATAAGCACATGATCTGTTTTCTGAAAAAACAGCGATTTGCATATTTTCGCGCAGATTAGTCTTGCCATTTTTGTACGCATATGCCAATCATTGTCACGCTTTCCGCCAATAGACTGCAAAAAAACACCGTCCCGCATAAAGCGGAACGGTGTCGGCTTGTTAAGTAACATCATTGATTGACTGTGTCAATCAATGGTTTCCTATAGGAAACCGCGGACGTTCTTTCCTTTGAAAATTAGTGCTTCTTGGAGAGAACAACGCCTGCTGCGACTGCCATAACTGCTGCTGCTGCGACGATACCTGCGTCAGCGGTAACAGGAGTTTCGGTTGCGGGAGCTTCAACGTCTTCGCCTGCTGCCGGTTCTTCGACTTCGAGAGACGGAGCAACGAAAGTGGAGAGGTGGAGTTCCAGCGGGTAGTCAGCGGGAGCGAACGTAACAGCACCTGCATTGGTGATCTGGTAGGTGTGTGCAACAGCACCGTCTTCTTCACGGTCGAGGACGCAGAGAAGAGCGTTGATGGTTTCGCCGTCAGCGTGCTTCCAGTCGTAGCCGTCGCCTGCGAGGATTTCAACGGAGGTCCACGGAATGATCATTTCGAACTGCCAGCCGTCATTGGTCATGGTGTATGCACCGGTGTATTCGAAGTCTTCAGCTGCACCGCCGTAAGGATGATAAACTGCACCGAGGTTGCCATCCTGCATCGGGCCGATGGAGTAGAACATTGCGCCGCCGTAAGCGCCGTCTTCAGCGATCATTCCGCCGGGGTCCATTGCAAACTGGAAAGCGTCGAGGTTGTAAACTTCAGAGGTATCAGCGGGCTTGCAGACGTCGGTATCGCTGACGTCAGCTGCGAGGTACAGACCGTTGTCGTCCCAGCTGTAGTAGAAGTAAACGAGGTTGTTGATCTCGTCGCCGCTCCAAAGCATAGCGTTGTCAGCGGTGATGTCGATGGCATTGTCCTGGTCCCATTCGCCGTTGTTGATAACGCCGTCGATGGTGGGAGTGTTCTTGTAAACAGTGACATCTGTTCTTTCAGCATCTTCCAGAGCGGATGCAGAAATTGCGAGAGAAGCGAGCAGAGAAACTGCCAGAACACCGGTAAGAATCTTTTTCATTTTTCTTTCTCCTTTTGAAAAATTGAATTTGTTCAAGCTGCCAGTGACGGAAAACCGCCCACATACAGCAAGATTACGATATAATGATAACACTATTTTGTGAATTTGTCAATATATTTTCAGAAAAAAAGCAGGTTTTCGTGCTTTATTGAACAGATTCTGACGCATCATTGCCGTCGGCGTCGGATGCAGGCACCTCGGAGAACAACTCCCGCAGGATCGCATCGGCCTCCTCCGGTGAAACCTCAAGCGCATCCGGAAGATCGTGTGCCGTATCATCCTCTGTATCCTGTGCGGGCGCATCATCGGTCTGCGGTGCGAGCGCATCGGGGGCCGGATGATCTTCGGCAGAATCGCTTTCCGCGGGAATGTCTTCCGCGGCAGTGACACGTGCCCGTTCGGCCTCCACCTCAGCCAGCAGCTCCGCCAGCGGGATGCATGACGTATCGCCGTCGATCGGCGCATCGGGCGCAACGGATTCAGCGGCCATTGTCCGGTTTCTTTCCTTTATTCTTACAGAAAGAGCACGGATGGCAAGGCAGAGTACCAGAAGCACAATGCCGCCGACAGAAATGGCAAACGCATACACATAAACGCGCGGCATATACGAGAACACAAGCGTGTGCTCGCCGTCTGCGTAACCGGATGCATCAATGGCAAGCAGCGCGCCGCAGACGCGCGTGATCTCCGCCTTCGCCCCGTCAACGGTGACGTTCCAGCCCTCGTCGTAGGGGATCGTGGTATAGATGAGGTCGTGTTCTGCGTCGGTTTTGACGGTGCCGCGGATGTGGGTATTGTCCCAATCGGTGATCTCCATTGCATATGCGGAGAGCTGCGGCATGATCTCGGCATACAGCGCCTCGTCCAGATAATAGAAGTAATCGACGCCCGTGCCGATGTACAGATCCTCCTCCGTCAGCGTCAGCTGCAGCGTGATCAGCTCGCCCGGCAGAAATTCTCCGAGCGACACGATGCGGCGCGTCTCGTTGCCGAAGTACGTACCGTGATCCTCGCCGTTCAGCGAAAGATCCACTTCTCTTGCCCAATCGGACGGGAAGTAAATGTATACCTCATCGTCCGTCGGAATCCTGACGGTATAGGTCAGACTTGCCGTCTTGCCCTCAATCTCCGGCGAATACTTCCGGTGACCGGTGGTAAAGCCGTAGTCACAGTTGGTGTAGTCGGTCTCCTCAATGTCGATCGGCTTGAACAGTTCTACCGTTTCCTCCTCGCCGAGCATATAGGTCACAAGGTCGTTTAAGCGGCGGAACGGTGTCGTATCCTCCTCCGGGTCATAGTCGTAAAGATCGGAGCTGACGGTATTGACAATGCCCATGGCATACGGGTTTTTGTAGGTAAACAGATCTTCGTAAGCGGCGGTCTCCTCATAAAGGTCGGAAACCTCCTCCTCCGCGATGATATATCGGATGCCGATCAGCGCATCGGAGACGGGCGTGCCGCCGAGGTATTTGGACCAGTGAGAGCGGGACGCATAACCGAGCTCGCCGAGGTACTTGATGACCGATGCATTGAGGTCAGAGGTGGAATGGGAGATGCCGCGGATGCCAAGCGCCATGTTGTCGTTGACCTTGCGGTGCACGGTCTTTTCCATACGGTAAAGTCCGTCATCCTCCGCAAGGATATCCTCGACCGCCGGACGGAAGCGCGCCATGAAGTCGGCATACGGCTGACGGTTGGAGAACACGACGTCGCGGTCGAGCGCGACCAGATCGGAAAGACCCGCAACGAACAGCTCGCCCGCGCAGATCGCCATCAGAAATGCCCGACCGACATCCTTTGCGCGTCCGCACGAGATCGGATGCAGCGCGATCAGATACCCGCCGAGGAATGCCAGCGACACCCAGATGCAGTTGAGATCGTCGATATATTCGTAGTCCTCCTTCTGGATCATGACGATCATGGCAAACAGCGCCAGACCGACGACCAGAAGCGACTTGTAGGCAATGCGGGAGCCGGGCAGAGGTGCGGCATCGCCGTGCTTTTGCTCCGCCAGCCTATCCGAGAGAACACCTTCAAAGCGCTGGTATGCCTGTGCCGCCATCATGATGAGGAAAAAGCACAGGATGAAGCTGTAGCGGTAGTTGAGCCAGTTGGGCTTGGACAGACCGTGCCAGAAGATATCGACGGTCGATGCGTTCATACTCATGACAAGCACAACGCACATAAGTCCCGACCAGACCTTTTCCCTGTTGGAAATTCCGGGCGCGATGAAGAACAGCGGCGCAAACAGAACCGTCAGCAGACCCGAATACACGACGGGAAGTCCCTCCGGACGCACCGTGTCATAGGATGCGGGCAAAAACTTCGTCAGAAAATCGAGGAAGTCAAAGCGCTGCATGAAGTCGTAGTTGGTATTCTGGAACGTGGTTTTACCGAAGGTCAGACCGTAGTAAGCCGGAATCAGCAGAATCGCCGCGATGGCCGCCGCGATCAGCGAGTACAGCGCAAACCGCAGACCTGCGCGCACAAAGCCGGAGAACCTCAGATCGTTCTGCGAGAAATAATAATAGAAGAAATAGAGCACGAGGAAAATGCAGACCATAAAGCCGATGTAGTAGTTGGTCAGCATCAGTATGGCAAGCGATGCGCAGTACAGAAGCGGATTCCGTCCGGCAATCAGCCGCTCGCATCCGAGCAGGACGATCGGCAGAAGATACATGGCATCGATCCACATCGTGTTCATCGCCTGAATGACGCCGTATGCACACAGGGCATACATCGTACCGAACAGCACGGCGGTGTACGACGAGAGCGCGCGCGAGGTCTTCAGGTAGTACGCCATGAGCATACCGCACATGCCGACCTTGGCGAGGATCAGCAGCAGCAGCGCCTCGGTCATCATGGCTTTTGGCAGCAGTGCCACGATCAGCGTAAACGGTGAGCACAGATAATATGCAAAAATACCGAGGAACTCGCCGCCCAGTGACCGCGTCCACGAATAAAGCAGCGATGCATCGCCGTGGATGATCTCACGGAAGTATTCAAAATAATAGACGTACTGTCCGTTGAGATCGAGCACGAGAACGGAGTTTTTGCCGAACGGGAATACCTCCATGCCGATGTAGATCAGATACATCAGCACAAGCGGAACGAAAAATGCCGCCATCAGATACCATGGGGCACCGCCGCCCATGTCGGTATGCGCATCCGGCTTCTTTGATTGATGCGGAACGGCGGCACCGTCCAGCTCCACCTCTTCCTCGTCCTGTGCGAAAATGGACGCTGTGTTGTTTTGTTTCATGATTGCTTTTGTTTCTCCTGTGTTGTTTTAGGGTTCGCTTATCTGAATATAGAAAGCATCGTCTGTATAAGATGCAGGTCGGGTCTGTGCACGGACGATCTCAATGCCAAGCTCCGGATAAGCTGCACGGAGTGCCTCATGCGCGGACTCAAACGCGGACAGCGGGGAGACGAGATAGCCGTCGTCGGTCTGTGTGACCACGAGCGGCGCACCGTCAGCCGTCAGAAGCCCGGACAGCACCGCCTGCAGGCGCTCTGCCGAAAGTCCCTTGATCCGCAGAATGACGGGCATGCCGTCCGCCGGGGTTTCTATAAGAACCGTATCCGAAACCGCGGGCTCCTTGCTGCCCTGTACGGCACCGATGCCAACGGCATCCGTGACCGCCTCCGTTTCGTCCCGTCCGCCGACAAAGACACCGTCGGCAAACGAGCCGTCGTCGGTCTGCATCTCACCGAGAATATCGGACGGTGAGGATGCGGCACCGCTGCCGCTGCGCAGAAGCGGGACAAGATACACAAGTCCGATCACAAGCACCAAAGCCGCCGCAACACCGCCGAGCATGCGGCTCACGCGGCGTACGGAGCGGCCGAGCGGCGTTCCCGTACGGTCGGGGAGAATGCGGCCTGTCCGGGCATCGAGCGCCTCGGCAATGACGCGGCCGTTTTCCTCCTCCTCGGTGCGGATGCGTGCCATGACCTTTTTCGTAAGATCCTCACGCGGCTCCGGCGCCGTGCTTTTCAGCGCGGAGATCATCCAGCGGATGTCCTCCATCGCCGCGGTACAGTATGCGCAGGACGCAAGATGTCCCTCGACCGCCGCGCGTGTCTGTTCATCCGCAAGCCCCTCTGCATAATCGTACAGAAGCGGTTCCCATTCGGAGGAACGCGGACATCGCTGTGTCCGGCGCAGCTCCGTTGTCGGATTCTGTTGCTGCGTATGTTTCATAATCCAATATTACCACGGCTTTCCGATGGGGAAAGCTGCCTTTCCTGTAAAATCAGAGATCATCGGACAGCACTCTGCCGGTCACAATGCCCCTCTATAAAGTATAGACGTACAAATTGCGGAAAAGTTCCCGATTTTGCAAAAATTCTCAAAAATTTTTTCATATTTCAATCCGCGCCTTCGCAGGATGCAAGATGCGATCGCAGAAGTGCTCTTGCGCGGTGCAGCCGGCTTTTGACCGTTCCGATCTCACATCCAAGCGCACCGGCGATCGTCTCGTAAGTCATGCCCTCCACATCGCGCATGAGAATGAGGATGCGGTACTCCTCCGGCATGGCCTGCAGGGCATCGCGCACCCGACCCGCCGTTTCCTGTTTTTCGTATACCGCGTGCGGATCCGATTCCGGTGCGGGATCCGCCGGCTCCGGTATGGGAATCTCCTCCTCATCCGGCATCGCAGACAGTGACTCTGTCTGTACCGTCCGCCGTTTTTTGCGCAGATGGTCGGCGCAGGTATTGCGGATGATCCGCGTCAGCCATGTCAGAAACCGCGCATTGCCGCGAAAGGATGGCAGACCGTGCCAGACCCGCAGCAAAATCTCCTGTGTCAGATCGGCGGCGTCCTCCTCATGCCCGACCGCATAAAATGCAGAGCGGAACACAAGCCGTTCATACTTGCGGGTCAGCTGCTCAAAGGCATGCGTATTCCCGGCGGCCGCGGACCGCACAAGCGCCGCATCCTCATCCGCGGTATCCGGCTCCGACAGCACGTCGTCTGCTGCGTCCTTTTCTGTCATGAACAGCATAGGCCCACCTCCTCCGGAATTCCGCCGCTCACTTTGTCTCAAAAACTACCTTTTATATTATAGATATACCTATTGGTATTATATCACAGCTTGCCTCCGGTTGCAAGGACTTTTCACGATTTTATTCCATTTTCAGTCATTTTCGCAGCCGGACGCCTCCCATTTCCGTCCGTTTCCGCCAATCGGCATTCAGGACCCGTGAAATTGTTAACATTTTTTGAATTTTTGAAAATACTATGGCGAAGTCCGTATAAATATGGTATAATTATCGATGATATCGCAGGGATATCCCCCTTTTTAAAAGATTCCCTCATATCATTTTCTCAAGCGTACACAAAATTTTATATATGTATGGAGGTATTTTACCCATGAGCAAAAAGTATTGCTACCTTTTCTCTGAAGGCAACGCTACCATGCGTGAACTTCTCGGCGGTAAGGGTGCCAACCTTGCTGAAATGACCGGTATCGGTCTCCCCGTTCCCCAGGGCTTCACCATTTCTACCGAAGCCTGCACCCAGTACTACGAAGACGGCCGCAAGATCAATGACGAAATCTTCGCAGAAATCATGGAATACATCACCAAGATGGAAGAAGTCGTCGGCAAGAAGTTCGGTGACTCCGAGAATCCCCTTCTCGTTTCCGTCCGTTCCGGTGCACGTGCATCCATGCCCGGTATGATGGACACCATCCTCAACCTCGGTCTGAATGAAGAAGTTGTCGAAGTCATGGCAAAGAAGTCCGGCAATGCGCGCTGGGCATATGACTGCTACAGAAGATTTATCCAGATGTACTCCGACGTCGTTATGGAAGTCGGTAAGAAGTACTTCGAAGAACTCATCGACAAGATGAAGGAAGAAAAGGGCGTTACCTATGACGTCGAACTGACCGCTGAGGACCTCAAGGAACTCGCAGAACAGTTCAAGGCTGAATACAAGGCAAAGATCGGCTCTGACTTCCCGACCGATCCCAAGGAACAGCTGATGGGTGCCGTCAAGGCAGTCTTCCGCTCCTGGGACAACCCCCGTGCGAACGTCTATCGCCGTGACAACGATATTCCCTACTCCTGGGGTACTGCTGTCAACGTTCAGGCAATGGCATTCGGTAACATGGGTGACGATTGCGGTACCGGTGTTGCATTTACCCGTGACCCCGCAACCGGCGAAAAGAAGCTGATGGGCGAAGTCCTCGTCAACGCACAGGGTGAAGACGTCGTTGCCGGCGTCCGTACTCCCATGCCGATCGCTGAAATGGAAGAAAAGTTCCCTGAGGCGTTCAAGCAGTTCGTTGAAGTCTGCTCCATCCTCGAAAACCACTACCACGATATGCAGGATATGGAGTTCACCGTTGAAAATGAAAAGCTCTATATGCTCCAGACCAGAAACGGTAAGAGAACCGCTAAGGCAGCTCTCAAAATTGCTTGTGACCTCGTTGATGAGGGTATGATCACCAAGCA
>JAFTLK010000030.1 GCA_017455975.1 Clostridia bacterium
TCATGTTCTAGCATGTTATGATGAAGAAACCGTTCCGTGGGGTCAGCTCATCAAAAACACATGGAAGTTCACACGGGAACGCGATTGGTTCGGCGGTATCTTCATCTGGACCGGCTTTGACTACCGCGGAGAACCGACCCCCTATATCTGGCCGTCCATCGGTTCACAGTTCGGCATCATGGACACCTGCGGCTTCCCCAAGGACTCCTTCTACCAGAACAAAGCCTGCTTTGTCGACGAGCCCATTCTGCACATTCTGCCGCATTGGGAATGGCAGGAGGGCGACGAGGTCCGCGTCATGACCGCATCCAACTGTGATGAAGTGGAACTGTTCCTCAACGGAACATCGCTTGGCAGAAAGCCGTCTGATGCCTGTGCACCGGCGGAATGGCAGGTCACGTTTGTACCCGGTGAACTCTCGGCTGTCGGTTACAGAAACGGAGAAGCGGTTATCACGGCAAAGAACGTCACGCCCGGCAAGCCCGCACACATCAAGGTCGAACCTGACCGCGCGTATCTTTACAACGACGGCGCAGATACGATCCCTGTCAACGTGTCCCTGACCGACGAGGACGGCAATACGATCGAAACCGCAAACCAGATGCTGTATTTTGAGATCATCGGTGACGGTGTTCTGCTCGGCGTCGGCAACGGCGATCCCAACTGTCTTGAATCCGACCACGAGCCGAAGCGTTCCCTGTTTGCAGGTCACGCACAGCTGATCGTTCAGTCGGATGTCGGAGCCAAGTCCCTTGCCATCCGTGTCAGCGGCGACGGACTGCCGGATACGGTCTGTGAGATTGAAATACGTGACACCGATAAGCCCGCTTATGTTTATGCGGCGGCAAACACTCTGGTTGACGGTGTGACGGTCACAACGGAAACCTACCGCGAGATGCCCGATGCCTGCATGGAAATCGCGGACAACGATATGAACTCGCTGGAGCCGGTTTCCTTTGACGGCTGGAACTGCAAGCCCGGCTTTACCGACGGCTGGAAATTCTTCCGTGCAAAGATCAACATTCCGGGAACGCAGAATCCTGACTTTGACAACACGGCACAGCTCTGCATCGGTCATATCCGTGCCGCGGCTGTCACGGTCTATATGGACTCCGTCAAGGTTTATGAAGGCGGCGCTGTTGACGGTGAGCTGAATATTCCGTTTGCATGTGAGAGCGGAACGACCTGCGAAATGCGTCTGCTCCTCCGTGCTGACAGCAAACCTGCCGGCATCATCAGCGGCATCAAGCTGCTTGTTAAATAAATCCATTCAAGATATGACGAGGTAATCAACATGAAAATCACACTGCTCGGCGACTCCATCCGTATGGGATACAGCGGCCGTGTCGCCCAACTGCTCGGCGCAGACTTTGAGGTCTGGCAGCCGGAGGAAAACTGCCGCTTCTCTGCCTATACCCTGCGCGGTATGTGGGATTGGGCGGAACAAATGGAAGGCTCGGAGATCGTCCACTGGAACAACGGTCTGTGGGATGTCTGCGACATTTTCGGCGACGGTCATTTCACAAAGCCCGAGGTCTATGTTGACAATATGATCCGCATCGCAAAGATTCTGAAAAAACGTCACGGCACGGTCATCTTTGCAACAACGACACCGGTCACCGAGGACAATCCGCACAACCGCAACGAGGATATCATCCGCTTCAACGCGCTGCTCGTTCCCGAGCTGGAAAAGCTCGGCGTCATCATCAATGACCTGCACGCGACGGTCTATCCGCACATCGACACGATGATCCGCAAAGACGATAAGATTCATCTGACGGACGAGGGCATCGAGGTCTGCGCAAAGCAGGTTGCCGACGCGATTCTGGTCGCCGCTAAAAAATAATACATAACGATGAGAGAGGAGGTTCCCCGCAGCACGGAAACCTCCTCTTTGCTCTGAAAGGAATATCATGCAAACCTTACATGTATCCGATAACAAGCGCCATCTGACGACCTCCGACGGATCCCCTTTGTTTCTGATCGCCGATACCGCGTGGGAGCTGTTTCATCGGCTGTCACGTGAGCAGACGATACACTATCTTGATACCCGTGCCGCGCAGGGCTTCAATATGATTCAAGCGGTCATTCTGGCGGAGCTTGATGGTCTTGCAGCGCCCAACGCAAACGGCAATTTTCCGCTTGCAAAAACTCCGGACGGCGCCTACGATCCGACCGCGCTTGAGGAATCCTATTTTGCCCACGTCGATTTTGTCATAGCAGAAGCCGGGCTGCGCGGACTATACGTCGGTCTGCTGCCAACATGGGGCGACAAATGGAACCGGATGTGGGGTGCGGGACCGGAAATTTTCACACCGGAAAACGCCTATACCTACGGTCGGCTGCTCGGTACGCGATACCGCGCGTATGACAACATCATCTGGATTCTCGGCGGTGACCGACCGCTGACCGATGCGCGTCATGTTGCGGTCATCGATGCCATGGCACAGGGACTTTCTGACGGAGACGGCGGAAAACATCTCAAAACCCTGCATCCGTCGGGCGCATCGTCATCCTCGGCATATGTCCATGACCGCGATTGGCTCGATTTCAACATGATGCAGTCCGGTCACGGCAGACCCTCTCCCTACTGCTTTGATATGCTGCTCGCCGATTATGCCCGTACACCGACGAAGCCCACAATGGACGGTGAGCCGTGCTACGAGGACCATCCGATCAATTTCGATGCGGCAAACGGTTACTTCGATGCCTATGATGTACGGCTTGCCGCTTACCGCAATCTGTTCTGCGGCGCGTGCGGCAATACCTACGGGCACCATTCGATCTGGGGATTCCGCCGGGAGGA
>JAFTLK010000031.1 GCA_017455975.1 Clostridia bacterium
CCGCCGCTGTAGTCAAGGCTATTTACGAGCGCAATCTTGATGCGATCTTCTCCCATGTGGACACCATCTACCGTCAGGCTCGCGACATCGGCGTGTTCTGGCAGTCGCTCATTTCGTTCTACCGCGATATGCTGGTCATCAAATCCGTGCCCGATCCCGCGCCTCTGCTCGATCTTCCCGACAAACAGCAGATGTATCCCAGAGAGCTTGCGCGCCGGATGTCCATGCCGACCATTCTGTATCACACACGCATCCTCGATGAGGTCGCCTCTGTTCTGCAGAGAAACGCCGCACCCGCACGGATCACCGTCGAAATGGCGCTTGTCCGGATGTGCGACAGCAACCTTGATGCCTCCCCCGATGCCCTGCTTTCCCGCATTGCTGATTTAGAGGACCGTCTGTCTATGGCAGGGACAGTCGCTATGACAGCATCGGAGCAGCCTCCGGCTGCAGCGCCCGCATCGGTGGTTCAGTCAAATATCCCCGAGCCCCCCGATGACGGCGAAGTACCGCCGCCGTGGGACATCGGAGCAGATGACATTCCCCCGTCGGACACAGTATACCCGGCAGAGATGCCGCCTCCCCCCGCAGATTCCCCTGCCCCCTCCGCACCGGCACCGAAGCCCGTGTCAAAGAGAGCTGCTCCCAAAAAAGCAGAGCCGGAGCCGCCCGTTCCCACAGAAAAGAAGGTACTGCACAGCCTGCGCGGATGGCAGGAAGCCGTTCGTCGTGTCGAGCGGTCCAATCCGATGATCGGATCGTTTCTGCGCGAGTATAAGGTCTATACCTGTGAACAGGATGCAAAGCTCTATCTGCGCGCACCGAATGCCTTTTCCGTCAAGCTGGTCACAACGAGCGACGACAATGTCACACAGATCTGTGCGGCGGTCAATGCACTGCTCCGCGAGCCGAAGTATAAACCGGCCGACCTGATCTTTGATTCGGCGGAAAAACGCATCACCGACGGCTATGAGATGATCGACGATCTGATCGAATCCGCCGGAGACGCAGCCGACACTGAGGGTGCCGACAATTAACACCGTATAAAAACGAAACGAAATTTCCATCAAACGGAAATCTACGATTCGAGCTTATAAAATAAACATCATTCTGCAATCACGCAGATACAAGAAAGGATTCAATACCATGAAAGCAAGATTACCCAAGGGTATGGGCGGCGGCGCCCAGAACATGAACGCAATGATCCGTCAGGCACAGCAGATGCAGGAGGACATGACCAACCTGCAGGAAGAGCTTGATGCAAAGGAATACGAGATCACTGCCGGCGGCGGTGTTGTCACCATCAAGATCAACGGCAAAAAGGAAGTTCTTTCCATCGACATCAAGCCCGAGATCGTTGATCCCGACGATATCGAAACCCTGACCGACGTTCTGGTTGCATGTGTCAACGAAGCCATCAAGAAGGTTGAAGACGTCAACTCCGAGGAAATGTCCAAGATCACCGGCGGCATCTCCATGCCCGGTCTGTTCTGATTGCCCATTCCATGACAGGATATATCCTACCGCTCGAAAAACTGATCGAACAGTTCGAGCGTCTGCCCGGCATCGGGCATAAAACCGCGGTCCGGCTTGCGTTTTCCGTTCTGGAAGGACCGGAGGAGGACGCGCAGGCATTTGCACAGGCGCTTCTGGATGCAAAACAGAAGATCGTCCGCTGCAAGGTCTGTCAGAACATCAGCGACACGGAGGTATGCTCCGTGTGTGCCGATCCCAAGCGCGACCGTTCCATGATCTGTGTCGTCGAGGATTCCAAGGCCGTCATGGCGTTGGAACGCGTCAAGGAGTATAACGGACTTTACCATGTACTCCACGGCGCGCTGTCTCCGATGGACGGCATCGGTCCCGATCAGCTGACCATCCGGGAGCTGATCGCACGGCTGACGGACGGTGAAGTCAAGGAGATCCTCCTTGCCACCAATCCCAACATTGAAGGGGAAACCACGGCTGTATACATCTCCAAACTCATGAAGCCGCTCGGCGTCAGGGTCAGCCGTCTTGCATACGGCGTCCCTGTCGGCGGCGATATCGATTATGCGGACGAGGTCACCCTCTTCCGCGCCATTGAAGGACGCAGAGACCTCTGAGTCTCTGCGCTTTCTGTTTTATCTCCTGATCAATTCAATCAAAGGAGCAACTCAATCATGACCAATATTGCCATTCTCGGTTTCGGTGTTGTCGGCAGCGGTGTTGCCGAAGTCATTGCAACCAACAATGAAACCATAGCCCGCAAAACAGGCGAGCACATCAACATCAAATATATTCTTGACCTGCGCGAATTCCCTGACCATCCGCTCGGCGGACGTGTCGTTCATGATATGAAGATCATCCTCGCCGATCCCGAGGTCACCGTTGTGGCTGAAATGATGGGCGGCGCACATCCTGCATACGACTATACCCGTGCCGCACTGGAAGCGGGTAAGCATGTCGTCACATCCAACAAGGAGGTCGTTGCGACCTTCGGTGCGGAGCTGCTCCGCATTGCAAAAGAACACCATGTCCGTTATCTGTTTGAAGCAAGTGTCGGCGGCGGTATTCCCGTCATCCGTCCGATGAGCTCCTGCCTTGCGGCAAATGAGCTGTCCGAGGTCGACGGTATTCTCAACGGCACGACCAACTATATTCTCACACAGATGATCCATGCCGGCAAGACTTTTGAAGAAGCGCTTGCCGAGGCACAGGAAAAGGGCTATGCAGAGCGCAATCCCGCGGCTGACGTCGAGGGCACCGATGCCTGCAGAAAGATCTGCATTCTTGCCGCGCTCGCGTTCGGACGCCTGTATGCACCGTCCTCCGTTCACACAGAGGGTATCACCGCTGTCACCGCGCAGAATGTTGCGGATGCGGAAGCCCTCGGCGGTGTCATCAAGCTGATCGGCCGTGCAGGCCGCGTCAACCCCGCAGACCCCGATTCCGATGTATTCCTGCTCGTTTCCCCGCATGTCATTCTCCACGAAAATCCGCTGTCCTGCGTCGACGATGTCTTCAACGCCATCCTCGTGCGCGGCAACGCTGTGGGTGATGTCATGTTCTACGGCCGCGGCGCCGGCAATCTTCCGACGGCATCCGCCGTTGTTGCCGATATCATTGATATTCTGACGCACAAGGATGCTGAAATCTTCGTGCCCGATTGGGAAAGCGCTGTCGGTGCACCGGCGGATCACACTGCCCTGCCCTATGCATTCCTTTGCCGCATAGAAACGTCCGCACCGTTCGCCGATGCCATCGCTTCTCTGCAGGCGGTATGTGCAGGCGCCGAAGTTCTGACCTCGGCAGATGCCTTTGACGGAACACTTGCATTTGTCACGCCCGTGATGTCGGAAGCTCAGCTGCGCACAATGGCAGCACCGCTCGGCACACTCACCTCTGTGATTCGTGTGATGCCCTGATGATGAAAGCGATGTATCTTCGGACAGGAGGATTCCGCCGTTCGGTCTGTATTCTCCTCACCCTTACCATCCTCACGCTCCTCACCACCTGCCGTGCGGAAGCCATTACCATGATGCCGGAGCAGTTTCTTGACCGTCTCAATGCCCTGTGCGCCGATGATTTCGGTGCAGTGACCGTGGATGAGGTGCTTGAGAACGGGGCCGGGTTATGCCAAATCACCGAACGGATCTCGCTTACGCTGATCTCTGACCCCATCACGGGTCTTCTGCAGCAGGCAGAGCTTACTCTGACATTCGATC
>JAFTLK010000032.1 GCA_017455975.1 Clostridia bacterium
AATCATTATGGGTGTATTTGATGCCGCAGATATAGTCTTCATTCATGAGTAAGATCAGCTGATCTGCTGTGAGTACCACGTTATTGTACATGGGGATATAGTATATAAAGACCGGTAATCCGCATGCATCGAAAATGGATTTCAAATAGGCGCGATGCTGCTCGATGGTACATGGAAAATAAAAAGGAAGTACAGAGCATACTGCATCGTAACCGTATTCTTTGCATGCTGCAGCATATTCACATGCCTGTGCCGTGGAAAAATCTCCAACATGCGCGATCAAAAACGGTTTGTCGTTCTTGTTCCCGAAACGCTCTGATATGATTTTCGCTGTTTCGCGGTACAACGCAAGGCGTTCTTCTGCCTTCAGTAAAAATACTTCTCCCGCACTACCCCCGACAAAAAATCCGCGGATGCCCATATTGTACTGCATCGCAATGAGCGGTGTCAGTGCATCGGTATTCAATCGGTCCTGCGAGTCAAAAGGGGTAAGAAGCGCGGAAACAATTCCGTGAAAGTTTGATTTTGTTTGTTTCATATAAATCTTTATCCCAATTATAGCATGATATTATCATCCGCTATGTGAATTTAAGTTGCTTTTTTACTGTTATATATCAGGAAATGAAATTGAGCTTTGTGTTAGGATCCGTTCCGTCAAATATAGCAACAGCAGGACTGCTGTCATCAACGGATACGGAGGCAACATCTTTTAAGTGGATTGTCAAGGGTTCTTCTTCGAGTGCGCACACAAAGGAGGGGACAACTAAATTTGTAAAGGTTACCTGATCCAGACTAATTTCAGTCAAAACCGTTCCGGATTGCAGCAAATCATTGGGGTTGTATATCAAAAATCTGTCAACACCCTCGATCTTACAGTTTTTGAAATTAATGTCATGAGACGGTTCCGGATCGGGATTATCGATGCTCGCAAAATAGATCATGACACAGATCGTGTTGTGGCGGCCTTCGTTCTGCGGCAGCTCGTCGTTTCTGCCGCGGACAACGGTCATGCGGTGCGGCCAGATGCCGGGACCGTGAATGTGACAGTCCTCGACGAGAATATGAACACCGCCGATGCGGAAGACGTCGCATGAGGTGTTCAGCTCGCATCTGCGGACACGCAGATTGGTGACGTAGATGCCCGCGATGCAGTCGTCGCCCGTGTGGAAAACACAGCCGTCGATCAGCGTGTCGTCGCAGTAGTGCAGATGAATCCCGTCAGAGCCGCCGATGCAGGTGACGTTTGTCATGGTTGTATGGTTGCACTTGTCCAGCTGATGCATGAAGTTTCCAGCAAACTGCGCCGTATAACCGTGGAACGTGATGTTGTCGCAGTTGGTGAAATAGATCATATGCGGACCGCGGTATCCTTCCTCGCCGTTGGGGTCGTAGCAGTGAACGCCGTCAATGACGGAGCCTTCCTCGCCGATGATCGCAAGGTTGTGCTCGCCGTATGCAGAAATGATGGCACGGCGGTATTCGTCCCACGGCTTGCCGTAGTAACGGCGAAGCAGCAGCATGTCGGAGTAGTCTTCCACACCTTCGGGGAACGGGAAGACGCGGTAATCCTCGCAGTTGTCCGAGCCGACGAGATGCGCACCGGATTCGAGATAGACGGTTGTGTCGGAATGCATGTAAAGTCCTGCCGTGCGGTAGGTACCCGCGGGGAAGATGATCTTGCCGCCGCCGTCACGGCAGAGGTCGAAGATTGCCTGCAGTGCGTCGGTTTGCAGGTAATCGGCGTTTACGGCAACGCCGTATTCTGTTACATTGTAGATTTTCATGAGTTTCTCCTTGATTTGCGCTTAGCATTTACTTCGCTGCCTTCAGAATATCAACCGCCGGCGCGGGGATCCGTCCCAGATAGTCGGGGCCGACATTGAGCAGGTAGTTGATGCCGCGGCTGTTGAGGTGCTCACGGATTCTTCGTACTTCTTCAGCAGGTTTCCAGTTATTGTCAAAGGATTTATATCCCCAGGTATCATTCAGTGTCGCCGGCGATTCGTACAGCATATGTCCCATATCTTCATCAGGTATAACATTATCACCGGTTGAAGTGTAATCACCATATCCCGGACGCGGACTAAGTCTTGAATTTACAAGACAGTCAGGCTGATAATGCTTGACCATTTGATATAACTCATCGCTCTGTTCAATCGTCATAGTATTTGGTGTGTCAAACCATATGAGACAAAGATCTCCGTATTTCGTCAGGATTTCCTTGACTTGTGTTTTGATCTTCGACTCAAAACACTGTGTATAATTTTTGTGTTCATTGTCCGGAAAATCCCAGTCATTGGTCCAACTCATACCGAAGCCATCCGGTCCGGCATTTGTGTGACCGCATTCATATCCGCCGCCATTGGGTTCTCTCCAGTCAAGTGACTGAGAATAATACAGACCGAATTTAAGATTATGTTTGTAACAGGCTTCCGCTAACTCCCCGACAACATCACGTCCGAAAGGTGTACCATCAACAATATTGAAGGTATCATATTCAGATTTAAACATTGCAAAACCATCATGATGTTTAGAGGTAATTACCATATATTCCATACCCGCATCTTTTGCTGTTTGAACCCATTCATCGGCATTGAAAAGCATCGGATTAAACGCTTTCGCTAATTGACCGTATTCTGCATTTGGAATACGGAATCTTGACTGTAACCATTCACCAATGTATTCCATTCGTTGTCCCTTCCATTCACCGGCAGGAAGTGAATAAAGTCCCCAGTGGATCATCATTCCGTATTTTGCCTGTTTGAACCATGTTTTATTGTCCATTGTATTTCCCTCGATTCTGATTGATTCTTATGTGAAAATCTGTATAGATCCATCGTTTATATTATATATATTTATATGAATCTTGTAAATGGTTAAAACCAAGGGATTATTGTTCAAAACCGATATTTATACAACAGGGATAGACAATAATCAGTTGTACTCATGATATATCTATATATATATGAATGGTAATTTCCGGGATTCTCTTGCATAATTCCATGTGTTGTGCTATAATTTTTATATAATATACGGAGGAGTGAAATGTATGATAAATTTAGAAGCTGTATTTATACACGGGGCAGGTTCAGTGATCCCAGCACCGGATCCATGGCCGATTACAGATACAAAAGAAACTTGTCGTATCTATTACATTCATTCCGGGCATGCGATATTTCACCCTGAAGACGAATGTGTTGACCTGTTTCCGGAGCAGTTTTGTTTCTTTCCGCCCAATCTGCCTTTTTCAATCAAAAATGATCCCCGGAATCCGCTTGTTCATACTTATTTTGATTTTATTATGACACCGCCGATCGTTCTGGATCACTGTATTATTATCGACACGAATACAGTACCGGCATTGAAGCATTTAATTGACGCTGTAAATACGTTGATGGTACAGGGACAAACATATTTTTCGCAAATTGATACACTTCCGGCAATTATGAAATGCCTCAGTGCAATGCTCTCGGTCATGTCAACGGTTGTTCTTGATATTCCGTACATTACAGATCCTGTTATTATCAGTGCTCTTGAATTTATCCATAGTCATTATCAAGAGGGGATCGGTGCGGGTGATGTAGCACACTTGCTCGGATATCATGAGGATTATTTTATTAACAAATTTAAACAGGCAATGAAGATCACACCGTATGCATATATAAAATCCATACGTCTGCACGAAGCAGAGCGACTGCGCAGTATGGGTTTGGAATACAGAAGAATTTCGCAAATCGTTGGTTATTCCGATGCATCTACATTGTGTCATGCATTAAACAGACGTGGCGGTAATAAATAGAGTTGCCTATATTTTATCTGTGCAAACCGAGAATAAAGAAAAGTGCCTGCCACGACGGTGACAAGCACTTTTATGCTTTATGAGAACTGCATTACATCAGCTTGAGATAGAGTTCCTTGATCTCCGCAACGCTGGTTACACGGGGATTGCCGGGGCGGCATGCATCAGCGTAAGCCGACTCAGCAAGGAAGTCGATGTCCTCTGCTTTGACAATGTCCTTGAGATCAGCGGGGATGCCGACATCAAGAGAAAGCTGCTTGACTGCATTGATGGCAGCAGCACGTGCTTCCTCAATGGTCATATCAGCGACACCGCAGACACCCATGGCAGCGGCGATATCACGGTACTTTTCGCCGGTTGCGGGCGCGTTATATTCCATAACAGTAGGCAGAATGATCGCGTTTGCGACACCGTGAGGGGTATCGTACAGAGCACCGAGCGGATGTGCCATCGAGTGAACGATGCCGAGACCGACATTGGAGAAGCCCATACCTGCGATATACTGACCGAGTGCCATGCCTTCGCGTCCTTCATCGGTGTTTTCAACGGCACCGCGCAGGCTCTTTGCGATGATTTCGATCGCCTTGATGTGGAACATATCGGAAAGCTCCCATGCACCTGCGGTGATGTAGCCTTCAATTGCGTGAGTCAGCGCGTCCATACCGGTAGCCGCAGTCAGACCCTTGGGCATCGTGGACATCATGTCGGGGTCAACAACGGCGACAACGGGAATATCATGAACGTCAACACAGACCATCTTGCGGTTCTTTTCGGCATCGGTAATAACATAGTTGATCGTGACTTCTGCTGCTGTACCCGCTGTCGTCGGAACCGCAATGATAGGAGTACACTTATTCTTGGTCGGAGCAACGCCCTCAAGGCTTCTGACATCCGCAAATTCGGGATTTTCGATGATGATACCGATTGCCTTCGCCGTATCCATGGAAGAACCGCCGCCGATGGCAACGATACAGTCAGCACCGCTTTCCTTGAACGCTTTTACGCCATTCTGAACATTTTCAATGGTGGGATTGGGCTTGATATCGCTGAATACAGCATATTCAATGCCTGCAGCATCAAGAACATCGGTGACCTTCTTGGTAACACCGTACTTGATCAGATCGGGGTCGGAGCAGACGAAAGCCTTTGCAAAGCCTCTTGCTTTGATTTCAGCAGCGATTTCCTTGATCGCGCCTTTGCCGTGATAGCTGGTTTCGTTAAGTACAAATCTGTTTGCCATTTCAAATACTCCTTCTTCTTATTTTTTAGTGATGATACATCGCCTTAATTTCATTATAGCACATAATCGTGAATAAATCAAGACGGAGTTTTTAACTGTGTCACAAGGTTTTCACAAGCAGATACCAAATAAGTTGTGGATATGAGAATAGTTTTTAAGTGTGACAGCATGATTATTGGTTGAGTAGAACGAAATAAACAGAAATTATCACAGTTATTTCTATCTTGACAAAATTCCCACGAAAGTGTACATTTTCCAATGTGTTACAAAAACTCGATACAAAGCATTGCCGCGAACGATGAAACGATACCGATGATACACCGTACATTGATGCGTTCACCAAAGCATACGGCGGACATCAGCATCGACAGAATGAGCGCAGAGCCCTGCATGAGCGGGTACAGCTGGGCAGACGACAGATATCCTGCGGCAGCCGTGGAACAGAAGGAATGCAGAAACAGGCAGGCGGACATCAGTATAACAAACAGTGCAAGTCGGCGCAGATCGTTCTTTGCGATGTTCGGTGCACGGTCATCCTTTGGGAACAGAAGCAGCAGGATCAGCAGAACGGCGGAGGCAAACACGTAAGTATAGAAATTAAAGACCGAAATATCGGTGCTGCCGACGTGGCGAAGCCATTTCTGCGAAAATTGTGTAATGCCGTTGGATGCACCGCACAGAAAGAGAAGCAGAAGCTGTTTTACGCGCAGACGTGGCCGATCCTGATGCAGGGAACGGTTGTAGGTACACATCATATAAGCCGCAAATACCAGAAGCGCAAGACCGATAAGATGTGCGGCTCGCATAGGCTCGTCAAACAGCAGGGTGCAGAGGAGCACGGGAATCATGATGCCGAGCGTGACAAATACATCGACCATCATATAGGCACCCCAGCGCACACAGCCGATCCATGTGACAACAAACAGCGCTGTGTAAATTCCCGATACTGCTGCAATCAGATAGATCAGCGGATCTGTGATCAGATTCTGCACAGCGTCTGACGCCAAAACGAACAGAAAACCGATCGGGATGCAGAGCAGCATACGTACCGCGTTGAAGAGCAGCGTCGGACGCATTCCGATGATAATGCCGCTGGTCTTTTTTCCGCACCAGCCTTTTGTCAGTCCTGCCGCAAGCGCTGCGGCAACGTAAAGATAACCAAGCATTCGTTGTTTCCTTTCAAACAGATGTCATACAATTATCGGAAGTCCTGTTTCATGAAGCGCATGACCTGTCCTTTTTTTATAAATTCGACGCAGATAGGATGCATCGCAGAATCCGACCTGCTCTGCGGTTTTTGTAACGGTCATACCGCAGGATAGCAGAAACCTTGCTTCCGTGAAGCGCAGATGGTCGCGGTATTCCAGAGGTGTCATGCCGGTGTATTCGGAAAAAAGCCGGCGGAAATAACTTTCTGACATATGGCATTCAGCGGCATACACTGCGACCGGTACATTTTCTCTGTAATGCTTCTGCAGATATGTAATCGCAGGCGAAAGATGAACGCTCTCGGCGGAGCGTACATCCAAAGACATCATCAGATTGTCAAGGATTTGCAAAAGCAATGCACGCTGATGCAGTTTTGACCGATACATTTCCGTTGCCTGTTCCATTTCGGAAAACAATGGCTGATAGAGGAGAGTATCGTTTTCTACCGTATAGACATCCCGCTCAAGTAAAATCGGTGCTCCATCGAGGCTGTGCATTTGGAAGCATATGCCGATACCTGACGTCTGACGACGTGTTTCCGTTCTGTATTTTGTGCCTTCGGGAATGAAAATAAGTGTTCCGGAACGCAGGATTTTTTCGTGTCCGTTGATCTGATAGGTGCGCGAGCCATCAATGATATAATGCAGAAGATTGTCATGCCGTCCGTGATCCATATAATCATGAACGGTTCCGGGGGGCCATGATTCACGCTTGACGAATATGCCCGAAACCGCAAATTCGAGCTCTGTCAGGTTGATTGGATCCATCATCGTTTTGTCCTCACTTAGCGTTTGTATTGACACTGTAATCATTATAAACTGTCGAAATTATAATGTCAAGCATATTTTTCACATACGATCAAAAAAATCGAATTATCCCCTATAGATGCACGAATTTTACCTTGCACAATGTCTGTAATATGGTATAATTAGTGTTGGAAGTCATGGGATGGAAGGGATATATCCCCGAATAAAAATTTTTCATAGAGCGAAAAGCACCATCGGTTTCATAACACCGTCGCTGCCTTTCGCAGAAAGGCAGCTGATATAAATGAAACAAACCGATTGGAAGATCATCTATACGAAATATGAAGGCATAACCAAAACGGCCGTAACGTTTCTGTCAAAGGAAATCGGAAGATTACTGATACGGGAACCTGACGTTTACCGTATCTATGTGCTCTCCTGTGAAAAAGAGGGCTGTGATATGTCCAAAAACGCCGTTATCGTCGGCTGTTATGAAGAGAGCGCGCGGATTCGGCAGCTGGTCTCAGCGGATGAGGTGCCTGCGGACGGCTTTCTTGTCAAGGTCATCGAAAATCCAGAAGACAAGGACGGACGATTTGTGATTCTGACATCCCATACGGAGCAGGAGCTGTTTTATGCCGCTGTCAGCTTCATAGACGATTATATTCCGCGCTATGCAAAGACGCACGGCTCCAACCGTATGCCCGATCTGATCTTTGATGCACCGCTGACGGTCTGCAGTTATACCGAGATTCCCGATCATAAAACGCGCAGCGTGTTTACATGGGGACACTCGATCAATGACTACCGCGCCTACATTGACAATATGGCACGGCTGAAGCTCAATGAGCTTGTATTGTGGAATGACTACATTCCGCTGAATATCCGTGACATCATCGACTATGCCCATTCCTACGGGATCCGTGTCATTCTCGGCTACAGCTGGGGCTGGAAAGAGATCGGAAACAAGACCGCGGTGATCACCGATGAAAGCATCGAAAAGGTCAAGGAGCTTGCTGTCCGCGAATACCGCGAAAACTATGCAGCTGTCAGCTGCGACGGCATCTATTTCCAGTCCTTTACGGAACGCAAGGAAGAATCGGTCGGCGGAAAACTGATCTCTCGCATGGTCGTTGACATGGTCAATGAAGTGGCAGGACAGATCTGGGAGATCACGCCCGATCTTCGCATCATCTTCGGTCTGCACGCGACATCGGTGCGCAATCGTCTTGACGAAATCGCGCGGGTCGATGCGCGTATGGAAATTCTGTGGGAAGATTGCGGAGAATTTCCGTACAGCTATAACTCTTATGTCAGAGATGAAGAGAAATACAAAGAAACGCTGGAATTTACCAAACAGATGCTGGAGCTGCGCGGCGGTGTCGGTGTCGGACTGGTCTTCAAGGGCGTCATGATGCTCGACTGGAGCAAATTTATCAATCAGCGCGGTCCGTACATCATGGGCGAAAACGCACCGTCCGTTGCGGCGCATGATAAACGCATCCGTGCCAATACATGGCGGGAATATGCCGCTGACTGGATGCAGAACGGAGATCGCGCACGCGAAATGCTGCGGTTTATCGGCGAAAACAAGGTGGGCGAGGTCAATATGTGTATTGCGGGTACGTTTGACGGCGGTATTTATCTGCCTGAGGCGTTGTGTGCGCAGATGTTCAGAACCTGCGTGGAACCGTATTCGGAAATTCTGAAAAAAAACGGCACGCAGAGCTTGTATCACCGTGGATTGATCGGAATCATTTTTGAAATAGTACCTGATTTCAATCGCATAATTCCCAAGAAAGGAAGGCTTTCAACAAGCGAAAGTCATGGTATCTCATATGAAGCATACATTCTGGTTCTGCCTTTGTATCAGCGCACTTCTTCTTAACGGATGCGGTAAAGGTGAAGCATCTGCGGCAGAAACCGTCGCTGACATCGGATCGACCGATTCTGTCATGGAAGAAACGACAGAGCCCTCGTATCTTGACACCCTTGGTGAGAAGGATTTCAATAATGCTGTATTTTCCGTGATCGGGGTCGACTATGCCGCGCGCCGCAATTTCCCGGATGCGGAAACGAGCGGAGAAGTGGTCAATGACGCCCTGACTGAGCGCGACAATACCATTATGGAGCGGTATCATGTCGGGATTGCATACACGAAGTATGAGAGTGCGTCAGACGTAACATCGTTGATCCGCAAAGAGGTTCTTGCTGATGAAAACAGTTGGCATATGGTGATTTCCGCAATCTCCGGCAGCTTGATAAATTTGATGAATGAAAATGTTCTGTACGACCTGACAGAACTTCCGTATCTGGATCTTTCGGCAAATTGGTGGTCTTCACCGATGTATGAAAAGACACAGATCAATGGGCATATGTACATTACAATGGGTGATATATCACCGCAGAAGTATTATGCACCGTATGTGCTTGCATACAACAAAATGCTTGCGGAAAACCATCATTTCCCGGATTTGTATGAAATGGTACTTGATGGGAAATGGACACTGGATGCATTTGCAAGTCTCACAAAGGATATGGAACAGGATCTGAACGGCGACGGAAAGATGGACGAAACGGATTTCTGGAGTTATTCTCATGTCAATACCTCCATTACCGGTTGTGCACATTTTGTCGGTGCAGGCGCATCGCTTGCCGAAAGCAGCGAAAATGGCGTATCCGTCAATCTGAACACAGAGAAAAATGCGGAAATTGTCGCACGGCTGCAGGATATCCTGGTTCCTGTCAAATATCAGGATATGAATATTACGAACAATATATTCATGGAAGACAGAGCGCTGTTTTACGGAAACAGTCTGTCCAATATCATTGCGAATTTCCGAGAGATGAAATCGGACTTCGGTATTATTCCCGTTCCGAAGTATGATGAAGCGCAGGAAAATTATTATGCATATATCAACACCTGGTGCCTCGGCGGCGTCGCGGCCCCTCTGACCTGTTCCGATCCGGAGCTGACAGGCTTTATGATGGAAGCGCTTTGCTATCAATCGTATGAGTTGGTTCGTCCCGCGCTGTGCGAAAATCTTTTGAAGCAGAAGGTCTCGCGTGACGAAGCAAGCGCACAGATCCTTGATCTGATTCTTGATAATACCTATCTCGATCTCAACGGTCTGTATAATTTCGGTACATCGTGTACCTTTGTCGGCGAATGTATTGTCAACGAAAATGAATTTGTATCCGGCTTGGAGAAACTGGAGAATAAGATTCAGGCGGATATTGAAAACCTTTCGGAGATATTACAATAATTAAGAGTGATTTATATTTGAAAAATTCGCCTGTCCGAAATTCATCTTTGGAATGTACTCGCGCCCCGGCTTTATGATCTGATGGTCAACGGCAAGCCAGTGTTCATGCGTCTGATTCTCGATCAGGGCTTCAATGCCGACGGTAGCATACATTTGCAAAAAACAGGAAATAGAACATATATGAATTAAGGTTATCCCGTTGTTAATGTAGAGTTTTCGCATTGACAACGGGGTGTTTTTTACACATGATGTTTTCCCGAAGGATCATGCATTGTTTTTGTTTGAATATTGCAAATTAGTTGAACATATTTCATTTTCTATCTTGACAAAATCCCCCCGAAAGGAAGTCTTGTCGTCGAATGCGGGAAGATGCTTGCAGATAACGGATATAAGGTTCGGGTGTTCAATACGGTCAATTTCGGAAAAAGTATGCACTTTAATCCGTTTCACTATATTCATTCGGAGAAGGATATCATGAAGCTCGTTACAACACTCATTGCCAATACCAACGACAGCGCCAAAACCGGCGGTGATCCGTTCTGGGAAAAATCCGAAACGCTTTTGTATATGGCGTTGATTGGCTACATCCATTATGAACTTCCACCGGAGGATCAGAACTTTGCATCCCTTCTTCGACTTCTCAATGAAATGAATGCATCCGAGGAAACCATGGATGATGTTCCGGATGAAAACGGTGAGGTTCATTGGCAGTCCAATCCCGTGGATATTTTGTTTGAAGAACTGCGGAGAAAAAAGCCGGGATGTTTTGCTGTACTGCAATATACGAAATATAAGATGGCTGCGGGAATATCTATGAAGATATCCGCGAAAAGCTGGTACTGCGCGGTGTTCCGTTTGAAGAAGTAGCCATTATACATGAGGCAGATACCGAGGTCAAGAAAGCGGCACTGTTTGCAAAAGTGCGAAATGGTGATGTACGTATTATCATTGGATCTACGGCGAAGATGGGTGCAGGTACGAACGTGCAGGATCGGCTGATTGCACTCCATGACCTCGACTGCCCGTGGCGGCCGGGTGATCTGGAGCAGCGCGCCGGACGTATCATCCGACAGGGGAACCAGAACAAAGAAGTACATATCTACCGTTATGTTACGGAAGGCACCTTCGATTCCTATTTGTGGCAAACAATAGAGAACAAACAGCGTTTCATCAGTCAGATTATGACGTCAAAGTCGCCTGTGCGCTCCTGCGAGGACATGGACGAAACCGCACTTTCCTATGCTGAGATCAAGGCACTGTGTGCCGGAAACCCGATGATAAAGGAGAAGATGGACCTTGATATTGAGGTATCCAAACTGAAATTGCTTCGGGCAAACTACCAGAGCCAGCAGTATCAGCTGGAGGATAATATCCGCAGACATTTCCCGCAGCAGATGGCGAAATTCCGGACGGTCCTTGACGGTTACGATGCCGATATTCAGTTAGCCGAAAACCACCCGCATCCCGATGACGAATTTCCGACAATGGTGATCGGACAAACGCGATATCTGGAGCGCGATGCAGCCGGCGAGGCAATCATGAAACAGTTTCCGCATGTGTCGGGACTGGAGCCTGTTGTGATCGGCGAATATCGCGGATTTACAATGTCGCTTACTCTGGAGGACTTCGGGCGCGACTATATTCTGACACTGCGCGGAACACTTGCGCATCGGGTGGAGCTTGGTCGGGATGCCCGTGGTAATACGATCCGTATTGAGAACGCGATCCGTTCGATGCCTGACCGCAGAAAGGAAATCCAGGTCGCCTATGACAATCTTCAGACACAGATGGAACAGGCACAGGAAGAACTTGGAAAACCGTTTCCGCAGGAGGAAGAATATCAGGCAAAAACCGCGCGTCTGGTGGAACTGAATGCGGTGCTCAATATGGAAAACAAAAGAGATTCTGATATAGAGGAGGAGCAGGAGGATACTCCCGTCACTTCCAAAAACAAAGACTTTGAGGAGGTCTTGTAAATGAACGAAACTGAAAAGAATATGAACCCGACAACGGAAGACGTTGACAAAACCGTTTTCCCGCAGTACAATCAGCCATACAAAGAACCCGAATCGGAACAGGATTCGGGTTCGGTCTTTCTTGGGATTCTTTCATTTTTACAGCCGATGACAGGGCTGATCGCATATCTTGCAGTGAAGTGTGCAAGTCCCAAACGTGCAAAGTCTGCGCTGATCGGAGCTTTGGTGGGAATCGTCATTTCTGTGATTATGGTTATGATTTCCGCGGGAGCAATGATCGGCAGTATTACATCTCTGATCAATATGGCGGGAGGGCTTGATTCCGCACAGGATGTGTGGGATGTGCCGGAGACGTATGAGACGGTGGATGTGGATTGGGAGATTACAGCGTAAGGAGGGGTATCATGATACTGGAAGCAATCAAAATGAAGGAAGAAAAAGACCTTTTCTTTTTCAACAAAGACGAGGAGCGAACACTCGGCTGTATCGGTTATCTGCGTGGTGACTTTGGCGGGGGCGGCAGAGAATTCTGGTCATCCTGGTTTGTGCATCAGTTTGATGAACTGAATAACGAGAAGTTCAAGGTGATCTTCGATGCGATCATCAATCAGCTGCGGGAACTGACCGGGGTACTTCATGACCGCGAAAGCATGAGAGCATACTGCCGAACCCAGCCACACTGCAAGGTAGACCATCCATGGGGAGAGCAGTGGGGATTCCGTATTCTCACACAGGATTATGCGCTGTATCTTCGCTGCATCCCGACACCGGGTGATTACAATTTCTACTGTTTCTGTTATGACAAAGAAACGGTGATGAACAAGCTTGCGCATGA
>JAFTLK010000296.1 GCA_017455975.1 Clostridia bacterium
ATATTGTCTGATTTGTTCTGAAATTCCGCTGACACCGTGACTGCATCCCCCACCGTGACTTTTGCACAAACAAGTTTGTGCGACAGGCATAAAGCCTGCGCTTCGCGCCGCTATGGCGGTGGAAAAGCTCCGGTGGGGTTTCTGGTGCTCTTCTCCGTTACAGTGGAGCTATGTGAGCGGCACTGTGGGGCTGTATCGCCGTGCAGATGGGGCTGTGTATGCGGTATTTGCATCAATTACGATAATGCGGAAATTGCTTTTGAATTTGATGCTGATGATTTCACGCTACAGCTATATCCACCAAAGGAACTATGGAAAAATATGTACGACCCTTTTATGTATTCAGTAAACATCAGATAGATTTTACAAAGCACGAATGGATTCCCGAAAATCGAATTCAAGGAAAAATCTCATCCGGGCAGCAAGTGGTATTTTCAGTCCAGGGAGAGCCCAGTTCATATCATGGCTTTTTATCTTTCAATGTTAACTGGTATTTCTGTTGCTATGACGGGATGGATGAGAATCACATTTCAGGTTTTTCTATTGCAGGTTCTACTATAGATTGCTTCTATTCCCCATGGGTAGCATTAGAGCAGAAACATGAATTTGACGAAAAGCTCGGTAGCAATAAAATGGTGGTTTCATCTTCTAAGAACCAAGCGGCTACTTGCGGAGAATATATGCTAACAGATGCCATCAAAGCCACCATGGAAGTAGATGCTTACACTGCGGCGGGCTTGGGGGATTATGAACATCCAATTTTCGCCAATAGTAGATTTATTACGGAATTCAGCGAACCCGTTACGATTGATACTACAATTAAAGCATTTGAATATGCTCTACGTTTTTTCTTGTATGTCACATATCGTGCAAATGTTGATGTTAGAAAATCTGACCTGTTTGTGATAAACGATAAGGGTACTCACGAGTATTGGGGAATCTTGGTTTTTCCGCAAAGCGAATTACGGGAACATAATAAGGAAGCAAAGCACCATCTGATCGTATACAATGATCTTAAAGAGAAAACAGCTCAAATTTTCACTGCTATAAAAAATGAGCATATATCTTTACAACATATCTGTTCAAATTATGATGCGACACATTCATATCCAATAAGCCGAGTGATAATGGTATTATCAGCTTTTGAGCGGGTATATGGAAATATATATGGAAAAGACACTGATCGTTCTGATGAATACATCGAAATAAAGGCCAAAGTGGTAGATTTTATTGAACAACTAAGAATAGAAAACACGGGCAAACGGAAGAAGGCAGCAAAAACGCTAAAAGACTATGTTTTCAATCGAGATGCCAGCTTCTCGTCTAATACTGCGTATGCACTAAATGATTGTGCTGATGTGATGAAGCCCTTCGTTAAAAAAAGATTCAAAGGTGACTATGATGATGTAGTCGATGAAATAAGCGAACGTATCGGTGTTGTTAGAAATGGTGTTGCACATTGCAAATTGGATTTTAAGCTTGAGGCCGTTCACTTGATTGATATTATAATCATGGAAGAACTTCTATATGCTATGCAACTAAAACACATAGGACTTACTACCTACGAGTGCCATAAGGCAATAGGCAGATTATTTAGAGAGAATATTCACTTCAATGATGACGAAGAATCATCGTCCAAATGTAATCAATAATGCGTTATTCAAAAGAGGTTTCGTATGGAAAAAATAATGTTTGATTCTAATGCTTTTAGTTCGTTACTTAATTCCAATATTGATTGGACAAATTTCTTTTCTATGTGTGAAGGTAAGTATGAATTTTTTGTAACGGCTCTTCAAATAGAGGAACTGTCGGAAATTCCTGATTCCAAAAAAGAAACTCGAATCCAGCATATGTTGTGTCTTTGCCAAATGCGAGCCAAAATGGTTCCGAATATACTTGTGCTTGATTATAGTAGATTCGGCTTTTCGATTTTTGCTGATGAAAATGATACCACATATGGAGATTTATTATTTGAGAGTGGAAGCAATGTTATTGATGCAATGATTGGCGAAGCGGCAAAACGAGAAGGTTGTACCCTGGTAACTGATGATACTAAGTTTATTTCTAAGTTGCACAAGGTAGGGATTCCAACAATAACTTTTGATGAATTTATGCGTAACTCCTGTATACAGTAATTAACACGCACATCTTGTGTTATCCACATTTTTCTGCTATAATACAGATGCTTATCAAGAAGTACGACCTTTGCATCCACCTTTGTACTCAAACATCAAAGCCTGTTGATCTGTAGGATAAAACCATTTAACCCCAAACAAAGCGAAAAGTAACTGTGAGAAAGAACCTCAAAGCAAGATATTATCATTTTTCCATTTTCTCCCCCATAAACCCATCCACAATATCCCGCGCCATTACCAATTCCCGATACATCCGCCGCGCTTCCCGGTATTCCTCTGATGTTGGAGTCCCCGGTTCTCCCCGCAGCTCCGCACATCTCCGATTCACCTCAGCGATCCGCTCATGCAGCTGCTTATAATCAGTAATCCCCTGCTCCCGCAGAAACAGAAGCGTTTGCGCCGTTTGCTTGACATTGAAGTTCTGCGCCCAGCGGACATAGCCGTCGCCTTTTCCCTCTTGCAGCTTCTTCTGGATGCCAATGAGCATATTGCCGGGACGAAGTTCAGTATGGGTAATATATACCGTCGTCTGCTCTTTATATTCTGCCGGAATATGTTTTTCGATACCTGCAAAGACTGCCCATAAATGCTGCATGGAATAGTTATCGCCGAGGGTATCCAAACGGATAAATCGCTCCTGCTCTTTTCCGCGGAAGGATGGGTTCCCGCCGTTCCGATTTTTGATTTCATATCCCTCTGCCATGAGTAATCGGTAAAATTCTTCCATTGTCGTCGGTCCCTGTACCAATGCATGATCCATTGCATAACGCAATCGATCTCTGTGAGAGAGCCGCGGCTGGTAGCCCTGCCACTTGTTGTAGGACTTCCCGCCGTGGCATTTTTCGTGCTCCAGCACAGACAAGCCATGCTCCAGACAGATCAAGTCGTTCAGCTTTCCGATGACTTTTCCAGAACAATGCACATCCTTGAGCTTTCGTGTGTAATCGAGATTCACGGCTCCGATGATGATATGATTGTGGATATGCGCGCGGTCAGTATGCGTACAAACAAGAAAGGCGTGATCTCCATGAGTGTATCGCATGGCAAGTTCACGCCCGATTTTGTTTGCTTCCTCCGGTGTGATTTCCCCCGGTTTGAAGGACTGACGCAGATGAAAGGCAATTACCGAATGATGCGGATCAAAGCGCCGTTTTGTTGCGTTCTGATACAGCTCATAGTCCATCTTGAATTCCGCTGCTGCAAGTTCGGGATTACACCGATATCCCGTTACAAGCTGTCCGCCGTCCGTTTTCTCGGGATTCTTTACATAATCCACGGTTTTCTTCAGTGCCGCCGCCAGCGACCGTTTCCCGCCGACATGAAGCGGAATGATGCGCGTGACTGCCATGGATTATGTTTCCCCGTTCATACGGCGGAGTTGATCTGAAATCGATATGACCATCTGCTCGATATGCAGAACCGATTTCTTGATCTCATCAATTTCGCCCATGGAAATCCATTTTCCCGTATGTGCCTTGACAGCAAGCTGATTGATATTGTTGCCGGCATAGCGCAGAAGACGGGTGACTTCTCCGATCTCGCGCAGATTGTAAATACTGCCGTACAGTGCCATTGTCTCAATATAGGCGTTCATGTTCGTGATTCCGGCTGTTTTCATGCGCTCCTCGATTGCCTGCTTGTCCTCCGGGGTGACACGCAGTAAAATTCCTACTCGGTTATCCATTCTAAAAATCCTCCTCTCTCTGAAAATTGATGTTGGTTTTCCTTGACTGTATGAGTTGTCTGCATTATAATATTGACAGACAATATTTATGAAAGGCAGAACGATAATGACTTATCTTGACACTCCGGCTGGAAGATTGCCGGAAATCCTTTATTTATCCATACAAAAAATGCAGAAAGCATGGGAGATGCTGGACAACGGTATTCCGTATCTGCATTGGGACTGCGACTATTGCGAACTGCAAAGCGATATCAATTGCGCCGAAGTCGATGGTTTGATTACCCCTGATCTTGCATGGAATCTACGTGAAAAATATCTCCGTATGAGAAAGGAAGACAACAGCGGTCCTCCTCGTCAGAATAATAAGGAATAAAGCAAACGGAGGCAACGCTGTACACAAATAAAAGACGGTACCTCAAAGGCACCGTCCTCTATAATATTCAATTATTCGCGTTCTCGGTTTCTTCTAGCCGCTCGTAGAATTTTTCGATAGACCTGATTAAAGACTTTTCCCGTTTTGCATAGATAGATGCAAAATCTGCATTCTTTTGTCCGATGACTTTATTACCAATAAAATATAAAAATTCATTGAATGCTGCATCAAAACCAAAATAGTTCAGACCGATATCATAGGTGATCGAATCAAAGATCAATTCCAGCATATTGCGGCAGTCATCGTCTCGCGCGAGTTTACCTGCAAGAATGGTGTCATAATATGCGGGAAGGACACCGTTAGCGCTGTCCCATGACATCAGCTCCAGTACAGCCCCGACCATTTCCGGGTTGGTAATTGTATTTGGAACACAGGTCAGTCCGCCCCAGTCCAGCATCAGATATTCTTCCTGCGCTTCATCGAATTTCGGATACGGCAGAATACCGATTTCCACATCGACTTCACGCATGGATTCCGCGTAGCTTGCACCGCCAAGATAAAACAGGACGCGTCCGGTATCCATTGTCGGATGGTTTTCGTCAGGCGTACACCACGCAGCTCCGGGGGTTTCCGCAAGCCGAAGCATTTTTTCTGCGATGGTATGCATTTTTTCGTTATTGACGATCATTTCGATTTTCCCGTCAGCACCCTTGTGTGTCAAATACTGACCGGCACCTGTCATAAAGGAAGAATATAAGCACGCATCAATACCCATCACACCGACACGGTCGATGAGTGTCATTGTACCGTCACCGTCCAGATCGGATACAACAGCGGTACACAATGAAATAAAGTTATCTAAAGTCCAGGTGCCGTCGTAGACCATCTGATAAGGATCGTCCAGATTGAGATCCCAAATCAGATCTTTATTGAATATCAGAACAAACGGATTTGGAATGATGATATCCGATACACCGTAGGTCAGCTTATCTCCGAGACTCAGTTGTTCCATAAGCGCAAGGTTCCACCATTCCGCGGTGAGATCCACGTTCGGAAGATCACGGTAATCATATAGATATCCGTTTGTGACAAGATCTGCAACACCCGCAATGCAGTGCATCATCGAATAATCATAGACATCATCACCGGACATCACAGATTTCTGCATTTCTGCATGTATTTGTCCGCCGTCCAAAAGATAATCCGTCATTTTTACATTCAATGTTTCCTCAACGAAAATGCGCCGATCGTAGACCGCATCGTTCATGATTTCGCCGATCTCTTCTTCTGCAAAATAATACCGTTTGAAATCGGCGGAATGGAGTACATGGAAGCTGTCACCGCCGAAATCAAGGGTATCCGGCAGGGAATGCGGAGTTCTGGAAGGTTCCGTTTCAACGACCGCAGCGGTTGCGGCTGTTGTTTCAACAACAGATTCTGCAGCGTCATCATTACTTCCGCAAGCATTGAGAGGAAGCAGCATGGCAATCAGCAGAAAAGAAGAAATTTCGCGTGAATGTTTCATAGGGCAGTTTCCTTTCTATGGTATTTGTTTGGCACTATATGCAATCGGTGGCAGCATCAAATTTCCGGCATCTCAATCAGCGTGCCGCCAAGTACGGCTGAATCATGTGCGAGAACGCCGGGAAGTGAGATCTGAATTGCCTTATCCACATTCAGACGAGGTTCGCGGTCGTTGAGTACACAATCCGCAAAGTCGAGCATCATGCGCTTATCCGCACCGCCGTGACCGCCTTCGCCCTCACCGGGATAACTGATCGTGATCGGAATTTCTGTTTTGTTCATGAAGCTTCCCGGAACTTCCTCCAGACTTGCGTAGGAATATGCATCACCGATGTTCTTTAAACGCGTTGTTTCGATAGAACCTTTCGTACCGATGATACGATAATTGTGTGTTGCGCCGCAGTATGCACCGAAGCAGATCAGAATCCGGATGACTGCGCCCTTTTCCGTAAAGAACAGCGCTGCACCGTTTTCGGGTCCACGCTTATACGGATTGTAGCGCGCCGTCGGTTCCATACAGGAAACGCGCACGACACGGTCGTCCATGATCTCCAGCAGCGGACCAAGCTCATGTGTCAGATAGCGGATCGCAGGATTGTACATGCGCCAGTGATCTTTGCCCTCGAAGCGTTCCGCGGTGATTTCGCATGGTTCTTCGGAATGCAGATATTCACCCTCCGCACAGACGATCTCGCCAAATTTTCCTTCCTCGCGCATCGTCTTCCAGGATTCCATATTTGCCCAATAACAGCAGTTTTCCGCAAACATGTACTTGACCTCAGGATGTGCAAGGACTGCTGCTTTCAGCGCGCGTGCTTCGTCTGCCGACGTGACTGCCGGAATCTCACTCAGAACGTTTTTGCCGGATTCCAATGCTTTGATCGCTGCAGGTGTATGCTCCGTTGCATAATTGAAGACAAATACAGAGTCGATATCTTCGTTTTTGAGCATTTCGTCATAGTCGGTATACGAAACCACATCGGTTACACCGTTCTCCGCAAGACGAGCCTGAGCCTGTGCAACCGCTCCCTCATCTTTATCACAGATAGCAACCAGCTTGATATTCTCGCATTGCAGAATATCATTCAAGCCATAACATCCGCGCATACCTAGCCCAAACAATCCCAATTTGATCTTCTTGTTTTCCATAGTTCAATCTCCTCTTTATAAATTCAGTAATATTAATCCGAAGGTACCAAGCACGATACCGACGATTTGTCTGAGGTTGAAATCCTCCCGAAACAAAAGACGTGAACAGACAAAGGACAGCACGATTTTTGTTCCCGTACGCAGAGGTGATGCCAAAGTCAGTGGCATAAGATTGTTGATAAACATCGATAAGAAATTGGTTACACCGTTAGCCGTTCCTGCACATGCGGCATATGGAAGCCCGGATCGAAGGACCTGTCTGATTCGTCCCCGTTCCTGCCGGAATCCCACGACCGCAAGCATTACGGCGGAAAAACTCAGCGTAATGATCATAAACTCATGGTTGCAGGCATTCTCAAAATGGATCTGTTGCATCTTTTGCAAGACACCCACCATGCCGCATCCGACGGTGGACAGTCCGATGAAAATCAACCATTTCACGGAAATGCGGTTTGCTTCTGTTGGCGCTTTGGACTTTGTACCCGGATTGATCAGATACAGCGAGATCAGAATCACAGCAATGCCCGGCAGAGTCATCGGAGACAAAGGCTCATGCAGAAAAAATATTCCGTAACTGATGGACAATACCACATTATAAGATAGAATCAGATTTGTCTGCGCAAACGGACCGCACTGCAGCGCAAGATATGTTAAAAATGATGCCGTACAGTAAAATATGCCCGAAATCATGCCAAGGAGCCACAACGCTGCCGGCGCGTGAAAGCCGTTCCGATCCGCTGCCGCAAAAAAGAACAGAGAAAACGCAGAGATCATTGCCACGAACAAAAATCCGCCGCCGCTGTGCCTGGTATTATATCGCCGGATGGCTATGCCTTCAGTTAATGACGCACAGGAGGCCGCAAGAATCAATAATGCTTCCGTTATCAATCCCTCTCTTCTTTAATCTTCTGTCATAATTATACAGAAAAAAGCACGGCAAGTAAATGGAAATATCCCTGTTTTTATAGGAATTTACCCATATCTTCTTGCTTTTTTGATTGTTATATGTTATACTTTGAAAAAAAGGAAGGAGATTATTATGGGAAGTATCTGTCGTTTCTTGCCGATGAAAAAATACCGTGATAGTATTCAGCCCGTTTATTTTGTTTATGAAACCGAGTTCCACAAACTGAAACAGCCATTTATCAACGCAATCCACTATGTATATCTGATTACAAAAGGAAACGGCGTACTTCATCTTCTTGGAAATGATTATCCGCTTGAAGTCGGTACATTATGTGCCATTTGTCCCGGTTATTCCTATACCATGGAGGGAAATGCAGATTTTGCGTATATGTATATCAGCTTCATGGGCGATGGAGCGCAGGACATAATGGTGCAAACTTCACTGGATACAGAGCATCCGATACAACCGCAGTTTAGCCACCTGATCCCGTTTTGGCGCAGTGCAATTCAGCGCATCAATAGAGAAAACGCAAACTTTCTGACGGAAAGCGTGCTTTTATATACCCTTTCTTTTCTAACAGATACAAAAGCAGAACGTACGGATGATAACAACAAACCGCTTGTGTTCGACAACATTCTCAAATATCTTGAAAATCACTATACAGAACACGATCTTACCTTAAAAAAGATTGCCGGTATTTATGCCTACTCCGAAAAGTATTTGTCATATCTGTTTAAGCAGAACATGAATCTGAATTACAGCGAATATCTAAACAAATTACGGATTACACATGCTTTGCGCTGCATTGGAGCATCTAAAACAAACATTGCCGAAATTGCAGTATCCTGCGGATACAGTGATCCTCTATATTTTTCTAAAGTATTCAAAAAACAGATAGGAGCGTCACCTAAAGAGTATATCAAACAACATATGACGAATAACAATCATCAAGAAAACACATCTGATGATAGCTAATCATTATTCTATTTTCGTTTTTCACACATGAATTACACTGTACTCAAATAAATGATTTCTACTCACACAATTTATCGTTCATATTCATCGCTTCGCTTCCTTCTCGGCGTACCGTGTTCATCATAATTCTTCGGATCAGCACCGGGCACATCCCATCCGAACATCGACCCTACTTTCATTGCCTCCATCTGCGGTCGCGTGACGCCAAGTTCTCGATTCATTTCCAGCACATGCTTCATACTGCCGTCACGACCGACAGGTGTATATCCGCTCTCAGCAATATCAATACGAATTTCCTCTTTGCTTG
>JAFTLK010000297.1 GCA_017455975.1 Clostridia bacterium
CATCCCCAAATGAAGTTGTTTGCAACCCAATAAGTTCCCTGCTCACCGACAACATTTACCATTCGTGCAATCATCACCATATAAGCAACATTGCGAACGAGAGATTCCACGCCTGAAATGCCGCCGACCTTGGCGAATTCCTTCGTCCAGACAAAGTTGAGCTTTGCCTTGCCGAACACCTTGATTCCTTCCTTGGCAAGAAGGACAAGCGATACAACGAGCAGAAGCGCGTTTACGATGATATTGGAGTATCCGATTCCGTTCACGCCGAGATTTGCCGACACGGGCAAGGTGGAAACGAGGAAAGTGTCGGACACAAGGCACAGCACAAGTCTTGCGCCTGTGAGCGCGTACAGATATTTGCTCTTATTGACAGTAACAAGCGCAACGAGTGCAAACTGAGTAAGAATCGAGAAAATGTTTGCGATACTCTCAATGCGTATGTAGCTTGCAGATGCTTCGATGATGCTCGAATCGGTCGCCATGAGCTTCAGCATCGGTTCAGCGAAGATCAACACCACGGCAGAAAGAACAACATATACGCCAAGCGAGATCAACATACCTGTTCTCACGCGGTTTGAAAATTCGTTCTTATCGTCCTTCACCTTGCCGATGAAATAGAACAGCGGAAGGATGATTGCCTCGTTCATAATCTCGTAAAACAGATTCACCCACGAAAGCTGACCTGCAATTGAGAAGGAATACTCTCCGGGCAACTGTCCAAGGAAGAACACGCGCACGGTCGTGTAGATCGTCGGCGCAAATCCGAGGACGAGAAGAGCGAGGAAGAGTTTGTAATTGATGCGGCTGAGTGACAGTTTGATTTTGGAAAACATGTCGGTTTCCCCCTTTTGCAGATTAGCAAAAAGGACAAAAGAAAAGCATCTGCACGAAAGCGCAGACGCCAAAAAAGATGACAATTATCCCATCGTTTGACGAGTCTGCGACAAAAAGTACGTTAGCCGTGGAGGTTACCGCAAGTCTGTCAAGTTTACGGTAATTCTCCCAATTGCCGAGGCAATTGCTTAAGTCACTATTTACTTGCTCTCATTATACCATATTGTTCTGCGATTGTCAATTATAGATGATATCAACACTTCCAGCCCACTCTATGGGCATAAGGCGGTTTTATCCTTGCCCTGTCTTTAACACATCTATTTGCATTTCGATGTGTAACCGGCGTATAGAGAGGATAATAACAAGACGCATGCACAAGCCTTGATATTATGCTTTTATTTGATTCCAAACTCCGCTTTCATCTCATTAATCAGCGCCTCAAATTTATTCTCGCACTCTTCCTCGCTATCAGCGTAGATATTCCGCGCAATGCGCTTGCCGTTGACGGTAGGTGTATATCTCCCTTCCCACACGTTTTTGCTAACCTGATGGACAGAGCCTGTTCCACGCTTTCGTGTCCTATGGTGCTCGCCAAAGTCTTAACATCCATCCCAGAACCGCATGCACGGCAATCATCGAAAACCATCACACCACCATGAATCGTCACTAAAAGCGTACGCATTTTCAAAAAAACTCGTTGCACTTTTTGTGATTTTGTGCTATACTATATATGCATCATAATTGTGGAGGCGCGAGCATATACCGAGTTGCCATTGAAAAGTTACTGAAACGGAAAGAAAGCAAACGCCGAAACCTTTGATGATCGAGGGTGCACATCAGGTCTGCAGGACCCGGCTGATGAAAGAGTTTGGACGTGTGGCGCATGCGGATACTGAAACTGACATACATACGGTATTATTAGATATACACAGCAGAAAAAACATGACTTCACAGGAAGCACAGGTAAACAAATGGTTAAGAAAAAAATTGTAAAGGATTTTACAAAAGGAAGCATATTCCGGCAGATGTTCCGATTCATGCTGCCGTTCATGATCTCAAACGGCATGCAGGTGCTGTACAGCACCGTAGACATGGTCATTGTCGGAAAGTATGTCGGAACAGGCGGTATATCGGCGGTATCCCAGAGCAGCCTGATCCTGAACTTTGCGACGATGGTTTGTCTTGGCTTTTCAAACGCCGGTCAGATCCTTGTATCGCAGGCTTTGGGTGCGGGTAAAAAACGGGAAGTAAATGACATTATCGGAACACTGTTCACAGTCATTCTGAGCATGGGCGTTTTGTTCTCGGCGGCGGTTATACTGCTCCTCCCGATCATTCAGGATGTGATGAACATTCCCCCGGAATCGCTGGATTACTCGACAGATTATATGATCATTTGCGGAGCAGGTCTCGTCTTTACTGCCGGCTATAATATGGTGTCTGCGGTTTTGCGCGGAATGGGCGATTCTACGCGTCCGTTTCTATTCATCTGCATTGCTTCCGTGATCAATCTGGTACTGGACATTCTGTTTACCGGATTTTTAGGCATGGAGGTTGCAGGCGCGGCCTGGGCGACGATCATTGGACAGGCAGTATCCTTCCTGTTCTCCCTGTATTATCTCTATAGAAACAAAGAGGGCTTCGGATTCGACTTCAAGTGGAGAAGCTATTGCCCGCAGAAGAAATATGTACGGCTGATTATGAGTCAGGGAACGCCGATGGCCCTGCAGTCCGGCTGTATCAATATTTCGATGCTGTACGTAAACTCCATGATCAACGATATCGGTGTTGTCGCATCTGCCACCTTCGGCGTCGGATGTAAGATCGATGATATTATCAACAAGGTTGCGCAGGGCATTCAGATGGCAGCGATGCCGATGATCAGCCAGAACTTCGCTGCAGGAGAGACAAAGCGAAGCAAACAGGTCGTACACGCCGCCTGGATCTATGCATGTGTCTTCACCGTCAGCTGTATGATACTGTACGTGGTATTCGGTGAGCAGCTGTTCATGCTGTTTTCCGATGACCCGCAGGTGCATGCCATGTCCGGAACCTTCATTTCCGCGATCCTCTGGATGTTCCCGGCGTTCATCATTATGCGTGGAACGCATGCGTTTATTCAGGGCATCGGAAATGCAAAACTCAGTTTCGTCCTTTCTTTGCTGGACGGAGTGGTTCTTCGCATCGGTCTCAGCTGGCTTCTCGGTATTGTATTTGACTTTGGATTCTATGGCTTTGTACTCGGCTACGGTCTCGCACCGTATGGATGCGCGATTCCGGGTCTCATCTACTTCCTGTCCGGAACATGGCAGAAAAGAAAAACTTTGGCTGACGAGTTATAAATCATCATCGTAATGATACTGCTTGTATAGAAGCCGATCAAAAAAGACACCGCCTGCGGCAGCCGTAACTGGCGCACAGGCGGTTTTTTCTCTGTTGAACAAG
>JAFTLK010000298.1 GCA_017455975.1 Clostridia bacterium
CAGCGCCAGCGCGTCAAACATCTGCGCAACACAGCCGAACATGTCATCACCGTCGGTCTGACCGTTACCGTTGGAATCAAGCGGAACCACTTTCATCATTTCATACATGGCGTCGAGCGTCCATGTGCCGTCGCGGACCATCTGATAGGGATCGGGAAGATCATAATCGTTGAACAGCGACTTATTGAACATGACAAACCAGGCAACGGAGTCTGCACAGTGGCAGAGCGGAGACAGCAGTAAGAACTGCAGTCCGCCGATGGTGAACGCTTCGTTTGCATCGCGGTTCCACCATTCGCGATCCAGCTGCAGATTCGGCACACCGGACAGATCCATAAGATAGCCGTTGTTGAAGAAGACTGCCTGGATATGTGTCTTTGCATTGATAACGTCGTAGAAGCCCTCGCCGGAAAGCGTATCGTTGGAGACGGCACTCTGCAGATCGGAATCGGAATCAAAGCCGTTGCAGACGAGCTTGACGCCGAGTTTTTCCTCAATCTCACGGTTGCGGGCGTAAACAGCATCGTTCATCTTCGCGCCGTTTTCCGCATCGGTGGCGATATCGTTTTTTCCAATGTCATCGGAACCGACATTGATCGCCGCAAAGGTGATCTCTGCATCTGCCTGTGAAATCGGCTGCAAAGCGGCAAAATAGTCCGCTTTTTCCTGTGCCTTGGGATCGACCGTTATCGCTTCTGTTTCGGTCTGGGAGCCATCCGCTGTGCCTTCGACGGTGCCGCCGTCATCGGATGCGCAGGATGCCGTCTGCAGAAGCAGAAGTGCGAGCAGTGCGGCGGCGGTGAGTCGTTTCGTTGTTTTCATGTTTTTTCTCCTGTTGAAAATTTATATGGTTGGTATCAGACAACAGAGGCGCCGAACGGACACAGCGCCAGCTCTGCAAGTTTGAAGCACTGCCGGCCGAACGGGATACCGATGATGGTGATGGAATACAAAACGCCTGACAGTACATAGCCGAGGCACAGCTCCCAGCCGAACAGCACGACCCAGATCAGATTGGCGATCGGATGTGCCGAAAACCGGGTCTGTACCGTGTGCCCCATCGGCCAGATAAACAGCTTTGCAAGCTTGAAGCACTGCAGGCCGAAGGGAATACCGATGACCGTGATACAGAAAAGAAGCCCGCTGATTGTCCATGCAAAAAAGGAATACAGGCCGGTGACGAGAAACCAGATCAGATTGCCGAGAAAACGCATGTCTGTCTACCATCCTTTCATTGATTACAGAAATTATAGCACGATTGAGGACGGATGTCAATAATTTCTTTGGCGGTATGCAGGGATGACATCCGGATGTGTTTTTTATCGTGAAATGTCGGAAAACTTTGCATTTTCTCTTGTGTTTACGTATGGTTTGTGCTATAATATATAAGATATCGGTTGTTTTTTACACGAAAATAAAAAGACAGCCGGACAGCTACCTGTTACAGAAAGGATTTCTATCATGAACAGAAAAAACAGTATGATTTTACTTACAGTGCTTGCACTCCTGCTCTGCATGCTCATCGGCTGCGGCGGTGCGGGTGCCGATACCGATGCACCTGTGGCCGGCGTGACGGATACCGAACAGAATCACGGACCGACGGACGAGCAGCTTGCCGCGATCGCCGAGGTATACGGTCTGAGCGAGGAAGAGCTGGCGGCGATGCCTGCAGAGGAGCTTGAAATGCTTATGCTGGAGCTCGGCTATATCGATGAGCCCGCCAATGTCGGAAATGTCGGCGAAAACGGCAATTCCGGTACTGACAAAAAGAAGACCACGCTTTCCGATGTCAGTGCGGGCGGCAGCTATGTTGTCACGGTCGGTGACAGTATGCTCTGGAACTATATGGAGTTTTACTACGTCGACGGAAAACTGCAGAAGATCGTTGCGTATTTCTCCAAGGACGGTTCGGAGGAGGATCTGGAGATCATGACCTTTGAGGGCGCAGAGGCAACCGGCTGCACCATGTTTGACATCGACTACAGCGGAAGCCCGGAATCGGTCGCACATCAGCTGAACGAGATCATGGGTTATTCCAGCGTCTACATCGAACCGATGAAATAAGATCGGATGTATTGAAAGAAGGGCATTTTTAGTATGAAACTGTTTCAGCCAAAACTCTTTTCCAAGGATACCATGGGCGGCTATAACGCATCGGCTCTGACGCGCGACCTTGTCGCCGGTATCATTGTCGCCATCATCGCGCTGCCGCTGTCCATTGCGCTTGCCATCGCATCGGGCGTTTCTCCCGAAAAGGGCATCTATACCGCCATTGTTGCCGGTTTTGTCATTTCCTTCTTCGGCGGAAGCCGCGTCAATATCTCCGGTCCGACAGCTGCATTTGCAACCATCGTTGCGGGCATTGTCGCACAGTTCGGCACGGAGGGACTTGTCATCGCCACGCTGATGGCAGGTATCATGCTCATTCTGATGGGCATCTGCCGCTTCGGCGCACTCATCAAGTACATCCCCTATACCATCACGACCGGTTTTACCTCCGGTATTGCTCTGACCATCGTCATCGGTCAGCTCAAGGATTTTCTCGGACTGACCTTTGCGCCCGGCACCCATGCCGTGGAAACGATGGAAAAGGTGGAGGCGGTCGCATCCTCCATCGGAACCTTCCAGCCGATGGCACTGCTGGTCGGTGTGATCGGTCTTGCGATTCTGATTGCATGGCCCTATGTTCCGGTTGTCGGCAAAAAGATTCCCGGCTCGCTGATTGCCGTTGTTGCGGGTACCGCGCTTGTCAAGCTGACCGGCATGAACGTCAACACCATCGGTGATCTGTATGAGATCGGACGTACCCTGCCCACACCGTCCGTCCCCACCTTTGATATTGCACTGATCGGCGAGCTTCTGCCGTCTGCCGTGACCATTGCCGTTCTTGCAGCAATTGAATCGCTTCTCTCCTGTGTTGTCTCCGACGGTATGATCTCCGACCGCCACAATTCCAACACCGAGCTGATTGCACAGGGTCTTGGCAATATCGCATCGGGTCTGTTCGGCGGCATTCCCGCAACAGGTGCCATCGCGCGTACCGCGGCGAATGTCAAGAACGGCGGCAGAACGCCGGTTGCCGGCATCGTTCACGCGCTGGTGCTGCTACTTGTGCTCGTCGTGCTGATGCCGTTTGCCGCATGGATTCCGATGCCGATCATCGCGTCGATTCTGTTCATTGTCGCCTACAACATGTGCGAATGGCGTCATTTCGTTGAGATCTGCAAAACGGCACAGCCGGCAGACATTCTCGTTCTTGTTGTCACCTTTGTTCTGACCGTCGTCTTTGACCTGGTGGTTGCGATCGAGGTCGGCATGCTGCTGGCGGTGGTGCTCTTTATGAAGCATATGGCAGATGTTACGCACATCCGCACATGGTCTGCCGCTGATGCTTATTCCGACGAACACATTCACAAAGAAGGCAAGAAGATTCCCGACGGCACCGCTGTTTACGAAATGGAAGGTCCGATGTTCTTCGCATCGTCCGATACGTTTCGTTCCATTCCGATCAGAGACGGCGTCCGTGTCATGATTCTGCGTATGCGCGGTGTCCATACCCTCGACATCTCCGCGATGCGTGCACTTCGTGCCATTAAGTCCGTCTGCGACGAGCGCGGCATCACGCTGCTGCTTTCCCATGTCAACGAGCAGCCGCTTGCCGCGATGAAGCGTGCCGGCTTTGACCGCGAGATCGGTGAGGAGCACCTGCTTCCCGACATCGATGCGGCTCTGAAGGCGGCCTGTGCGCTGTGTGAAGCATCCGATACCGAAAAGTAAGGAGAACGACACGATGATCACAAAGCATTACAGCGAGCTTCCGCCGCTGCGGTCGGATATGCAGAAGCATCTTGCCGATACCCGCGCGTACATTGCGCGGATGTGTGAACGTGGGGCGGCGGAGGAAATGTCCGACTTCTTCACTGTGCGCGGTGACGGATATGACGAACACATGATGCAGTTCGCATCCTGCTATGACGTTACTGCATCACATATTCCTGCGGATTGCAATGTGCTGCTCGATCTTGGCTGCGGTACGGGTCTGGAGCTGGACGCGCTGGATCGCCTGTGCCGCGAAACGGGACGCCGATTCCCGCGCGTGGTCGGTGTGGACATGACGCAGGCGCTGGTCGATCAGCTGTATGCAAAGCATCCGGACAAGGATATCACCGTCAGAATGGGCAGTTATTTTGAGGTTCCGCTTGGGACGGAGGAATATGACTGCGCCGTATCGGTGGAATCCCTGCATCATTTCTCGCTTGCGGAAAAGCTGCCGCTGTTCCGCCGTGTCAGAGAGGCACTCAAAGACGGCGGTGTATTCCTGCAGTGCGACTATTTTGCCGCGTGTGAGGAAGAAGTCGATATGTGCGAGGAGCACTGGCGCATCCGCCGCGCGATGAACCGTGATATCGGTGAGGGGGATTTTGTCCATGTTGACCGCCCGAAGATGGCGTATGACGAGGCGGATATGCTGATGCAGGCGGGCTTTTCCGAGGTGCTGTACTGTACCGTCGGCGTGGAGGGAACGCTTTTGCTGATTGCGAAAAAATAATACAAATGATAGTAAGTAGGGACAGGCGTCCTCGACTGTCCCTTGGTAAAACGGAAGAGGGACAGTCGGGACGCCTGTCCCTACAACATACCTGCAATATGGGCATATTCTCTGGTCGTTATGTTTCGATCAGCGAATATGCTCCTTTTTTTAAGAGTGCGACCAGATCGGCAGGTGTTTCGATCTTCGTCCGTGTCATGATGCCGCCGCGGGCAAGATGAGACGGATGATGGAAGTCCGAGCCGGAAGTCATCGGCTTTTGGTAATGCAGAGCAAGGTCCTTTGCGAGGTGGTTGCGGTACATCTCGGTGCCGCCGTTGTACGCTTCAATGCCGAACAGCGGCGCGGGATCGATGACGGTCATGTTGACGCGGAACGGATGCGCCTGCACCACGCAGACATCCTCGGGGAGTACGGACAGCAGCTCGGACAGATTCTTCAGACGGTTGAGCTGAGGCGCATTGTAGAAGAAATCCTCGGTCAATCCGTACACAAGATAGTCGTTGATGGTTCCGTCAAAGCGTACTTCCGCACCGGGCAAAACCGTCATACCGAGTTTTTCGCCTTCGTTTCTGGCAGAATAATAGCCGCGAAGCCAGCGCTCGGTGATTTCCTTGTGTGTTTTTCCGTCCAGTTCCTCTTTGAACCAGTCAAAAAAGATTGAGAAACAGTGATCGGTGATGACAAGACCGTTGTAGCCCTCATCGTGGTACATACGAACGATCTCCGCCGCGGGAACGTGTGCCGCAAGGTCACATTCGGCGGTATGGATGTGTAAATCGTAACGGTACATCATGGCAGCTTGTACCCCGCGGTACGGTAAATATCGTACCAGTCTTCACGCGAGATGGTGATGTCAGCCGCACGGGCAATTTCTTCCAGACGAGATGCATTGGTCGAACCGACCACCGGCTGCATCTGCTCGGGCAGACGGAGCAGCCACGCAATGGCGATGCCGGTATCGCTCACACCGTACTTTTCGCCCATTTCACGCAGCTTTGCGTTCAGTTCGGGATAGTCGGGGGAACCGAGGAACGTGCCGGAGATGAAGCCGTGCTGCAGCGGCGACCACGGCTGAACCGTAATATTATGCAGGCGGCAGTAGTCGCGCAGATAGCCGTCGTAGTTGATACCGTCCGCGTTGGCGAGGTTGACATTGGCACCGGATGCGACCATCGCCGCATTGGTAATGCTCAGCTGCATCTGGTTGATGACGAGCGGCTGACGGACATATTTCTGCAGAAGCTCAATCTGCAGTGCGGAATGGTTGGATACACCGAAGGCACGCACCTTGCCGGATGTATAAAGGTGCTCAAACGCTTCGGCGACCTCCTCCGGCTCCATCAGAAGATCGGGACGGTGGAGCAGCAGAACGTCAAGCGTTTCAATGCCGAGCTTGGACAGGGATTTTTCTGCGGATGCGATGATATGCTCACGGGAAAAATCATATCTGCCGGGCCGGATGCCACACTTGGTCTGAATGACCATTTTTTCGCGCAGAGAAGGATTGCGTGCGAGCGCCGCACCGAAGACCTCCTCACATTTGCCGCCGCCGTAAATGTCGGCATGGTCAAAGTAGTTGTACCCGCAGTCCAGCGCGTGAACAATGTAATCCTCGCATTCCGCGGCGGTCATCGAGGAAATGCGCATGCACCCAAGCGCCACCTGCGAAACCGGCCGGTCGGGAGAAAAGGTGTTGATATACTTCATGGAAACCCTCCTGTTGTGGTTTTTCTTATTATATCACAAACATGCGGAAATGAAAAGGTATTTTGAAAAATAAACCGGATATATCTGTCTGTATCATGAGCATGTGTTTTGGACTTTTTCGGAAAAATTTGAAAATTTCAAAAAAAGTATTGACAAAGCAGAAGAAGTGTGTTATAATATCATATGTCGCAAGGTGATATCGTCATCTGACACCTTACAATGCTGGTGTGGCTCAATGGCAGAGCAGCTGATTTGTAATCAGCAGGTTGTTGGTTCGACTCCGATCACCAGCTCCATATGGGGGATTTCCCGAGTGGCCAAAGGGGACAGACTGTAAATCTGCTGTCTATCGACTTCGGTGGTCCGAATCCACCATCCCCCACCAAAACACCGTATTCGTACGGTGTTTTTTCTTTTCCTTTTAACAAAAATACTGCCGCAGGTTTTTTGACCGGCGGCAGTGCCGTTGTCCGATGTTACGGTGAAACGGATGTCCATCTGGGGATACGGCAGCATCGCGCGGTACAGTTGGAAGCCCTGAATGCCGTGGGCAATACAGGTGCTGTAGTCGGCAAAGGACGGGACAATTGCCATGTGCAGCGGAATACAAACGAACCGATTCTGCGGTGCGCCATGGACTGCGGCTTTACCTCACTGCGCAGCTTCAACCGTAATTTCGGTCTGTATATCGGTATGACGCCGACCGAATACCGGGAGCAAATGAATCCCTGATGCATGATATGTTGACTTTCGTTGCAAAATTGTCTTGCATTATTCATAATTATGTGATATAATGAATAATAGAATCCCAAAATCATAAGGTCATAAGACCCATATATAAAAGGAGATAACAATTATGGCAGTACTGATTACCGGCGGCGCGGGCTTTATCGGCACGCATACCTGTGTTGAGCTTCTGAATGCAGGCGAGGAGATCGTCGTATTTGACAATTTTGCCAACTCCAAGATGAGCGCGGTTGAAAATGTCAAGAAGATTACGGGCAAGGATTTCCCGTTCTATGAAGCAGATATGCTCGACCGTGACGCAATGGAGAAGATCTTCTCCGAAAACAAGATCGACGAAGTTATCCACTTCGCAGGTCTGAAGGCTGTCGGCGAAAGCGTCGAAAAGCCGATGGAATACTACCACAACAACATCACGGGTACCCTGATCCTGACCGAGACCATGCGTAAGTACGGCTGCAAGAAGATCGTCTTCTCCTCCTCCGCAACCGTTTACGGCTCCCCGAAGTCTCTGCCGATCATGGAAGATTTCCCGCTGTCCACGACCAATCCCTACGGCTCCACCAAGCTGATGATCGAGCAGATCCTGCGCGACATCTACGTCTCCGACAAGGAATGGTCCATCGCGCTGCTCCGTTACTTCAACCCGACCGGCGCACATGAAAGCGGTCTGATCGGTGAGGATCCCAACGGTATTCCGAACAATCTGATGCCGCGTCTGATCAAGGTTGCGACCGGCAAGATGGAAGCAATGACCGTTTACGGCAACGACTATCCGACCAAGGACGGCACCGGTGTCCGCGACTACATCCACGTCGTCGACCTGGCACAGGGTCACCTCGCTGCCATCAACTGGGTGCGTACCCACAATGAGTGCGATGCGTTCAACCTCGGTACCGGTACCGGCTATTCCGTTCTCGATCTGATTCATTCTCTGGAAGCAGTTTCCGGCAAGAAGATGGCGATCACCTACACGCCCAGACGTGCGGGCGACATCGCTGCCTGCTATGCAGACCCGACCAAGGCAAAGACTGTCCTTGGCTGGGAAGCAAAGCTCGGCGTGGAAAAGATGTGCGAGGATGCGTGGAACTACGCCGTCAAGCATCAGTAATTCAAATTGACAATCAGAGAGGACTGTCTGTGAATGACGGTCCTCTGCGCCTTTATGCATAAACGAATGATGAAGAAAACATTTACTACCCGTATGCCTGACCGGGTCGGTGCGTTTTACCTTGCAGATCGCTGCATCACCAATCTCGGTCTGAATATCACGCGCGTCTCCTATAACAAGGCTGTAGATACGCACACGCTGTTTTTGGAGGTTGAGGGTGACGAGGAAGAGCTTGCCCGTGCGGAGGGGGCACTTGCGGCACTCGGTTATCTCAACGAGGATTCCGGCACCGGTCATGTCATGCTGATCGAGTTCAAGCTCCGTGACGAGCCGGGCACGCTTCTGCCGATTCTCGCCCTCATCGATTCCTTCCATTTCAATATTTCCTATATCAGCTCGCAGGAAAACGGCACGCCGTATCAGTATTTCAAAATCGGTCTGTTCGTTGAGAACCAGAGCGAGGTTTCGCTGTTCATGCACCGCGCGGCACTGCTCTGCGACGTCCGTATTCTGGACTATGACAAGAGCCAGAAAATTCTCGACAACACGGTGTTCTATCTGTCGTTTGCCAATGAAATTTCCGAGAAAATGGGATTGTCCCGCGACGAAAAGCAGGGGCTGATTCTGAATGCGAACCTGATTATGCAGAACCTCGACGACCGCGATGCCGCCGACGGAACGCCGCTGAAAACCTTTGAATATATCGGAAAATTCGCGGAAATTCTGTCTCATTCCGGCGGTGAGAACTATCAGCCGCGCATCACACCGCTGACCACGGCCGGCGGGATTCCGGGATGTCTGATAGAGCCGCCGTGCGGAAGCAATACGTGTGTGTTCTGGAATGACGATACGGTGCTCGCCGTCGACAGCGGATTTTCCTGTTATCGGGAGGACCTTGCCGCCGTTCTGCGCGCACAGGTGCCGGACTTTGACAAAAAAGAGAAAATTCTGTTCTTAACGCATCCGGATGTCGACCATACCGGCGCGATGGATTTGTTTGATACCGTTTACCTGTCGCGCATTGCAATGGCGCATTTTGAAAACGAACGCAGCGCACTTTCCGCATGCCGTGAGGACAACCCGCTTCATGCACCGTATGTCCGCATCAGCAAGATTCTGTCCCGCTACACTCCGCCGCAAACGGTGGAAATGCGGCAGGTGGAGCCGGATGGTACCTGTCCCGTTCTGCCGCATCCGGTCGGATGTCTTCTGGCACCGGCAGGCCGCGTCGAGGTACTCGGAATGCAGTTTGAGGTGTATGAGGGCTGCGGCGGACATGCACCCGGCGAGATTGTTTTCATCTGCCGCGAGCATCGCATTGTCTTCTCCGGAGACATTTTTGTCAATATCAAAGGCTTTACCAAGGCGCAGGCACGGTTCAACAGTCTTGCCCCGTACCTGATGACCTCCGTCGATACCGCACCTGCCGTTGCAGGAAAGCAGCGCGAGGATATGTTCGCTCTGCTGGATGGCGGCGACTGGACGGTGCTCTGCGGTCACGGTGCGCCGTATCTCTATCATAAACCGTAATTTACCCCAACCAACGAAAGGATTTCGTTTCATGTCTCATCTGTCATCCCAAGCAACCCGGTGCCAGGCCCGCACGGTGCTGCAGTTTATCATTGAACTGCTGCTGCCGCTCCTGCTGCTGGCCGGGAAGCTGTACGCGCTCAATACCGATATGCTCCGGCTCGGTGTCTATACATGGCCGATGCTGTGCGGCTCTCTTGTGATTGTCGGTGCACTGTGCTGTCTGATCCGTCTGGTACTGAGGCGCGATCATCTTCCGTTTTTCATGGTGCTGTACAGCATCCTGTCTGTGTTTATGCTCATCGATGCCGTCTACTGCGGATATACCGGCAAGCTGCCGTCCGCTGTTATGCTGCAGTACACCGGACAGCTCTCCGGTGTCAAGGAAGCGATCTTCCAGAATGTCACCTTTGCACGGCTTCTGTATGCCATTGATATTCCCTTGTGGATCCTGTACTTTACCCACGTTCGCAGAACGTGGTTCGGCGCGGACGGATACCGACGGCAGGAAACGGTCAAAACCGCCGTGCTTGCCGGGATGACCGCGCTCTGCCTCTGTGTCTGCATTGCGTTCTGCATTTTCACGCCGTTTGCTCCGTCGTACTTCAAAAATGAGATTCTGACCTACCATGTCACGGATTTTGCATCGCTGCTCTGGGACGGGGACAAGCCGCTGGAGATTCCTGTGTTCAGCGAGACGGAGCCTGACTACCGGGACGAGCAGGAGGATGTCTATCACGGTCTTGCCGCCGGACGGAATGTTATTACGATCCAGGTTGAGGCACTGCAGAACTTTGTGATCGGTCTTTCCTATGACGGACAGGTCATTACACCGAATCTGAATGCACTGGTTGCCGGGGACTCGCTGTATTTTGACCATTATTATTATCAGATCGGCGGCGGCAATACGGCGGATGCCGAATTTGCTGTCAACAATTCGCTGTACGCACCGATCAATGAGGCGGCGTATTCCCGATATGCTGAAAATGATTTTTATTCCATGGCGACCCTGCTCAAGGACAACGGCTGGGGCAGCGCGACAGCATTCCACGGCTATGACGGAACCTACTGGAACCGCAATGTCGCTTATCCCGGTCAGGGCTTTGATCTGTATCTTTCGGGCAGCGATTATTATGCAGCACCGGATGAGGTCGCCGGCATGGGTGTTTCCGACGGTGAATTTTTCGTGCGCGCTGTTGATTATCTGAAAACGCAGACGGAACCGTTCTATGCGTTCATGATCACGCTGACCTCGCATTATGCATTTGAACTGCCGGCACAATACAATACGCTGAATCTGCGGGATGAACATGTCGGAACGCTGTTCGGCAATTATCTGCAGGCGGTTCATTATTTCGACTTTGCGCTGGGTCAGCTCATTGATGCACTGAAGGCGGCCGGACTTTATGACAACACGATCCTGACGCTCTACGGTGACCACTTCGGACTTCCGGTCTACGATTGGCGCTCCAAGATGTTTATGACCGAGCTGCTCGGCGTGGAATATACATATGCCGAGCACTTCAACGTGCCGCTGATCGTCCACATTCCGGGCAGCGGTGTGACGGAAACGCATTCTGTTGCGGGCGGCCATATCGATGTCATGCCGACCCTGCTGCATCTTTTGGGATTGGAAAACAAGAAGGGCATCATGTTCGGTGAAAGTCTGCTGCGGCTCGAGAAAAACGTCGTCTGCCAGCAGCAGCATCTTGAGCGCGGCTCGTTTATTTCCGACGATGTGTTCTATCAGTTCCCGTTCTCGGGTATTGAGATCAACGCGACGGCCAATGTTCCCGATACATGGGAGGTGCTCGACGCCGCACAGTACCGCGATATTTCACGGGCGGCAAAAGATGAGATCGAGCGGTGCATGTATTTGCTGGATTACAATCTTGTCCTGATCGAAAATTATCTTGCGGCGACACAGCCGCAGAAGGACGGACAATAATATTAAACGGAAAGGATACAGCGTGAAAAACAATTGTACACGCGGGTTTTGTTATTATGAAAAAGACAGTATTTCTCGGCGACTCCATTCTTCTGCAGGGCTACGG
>JAFTLK010000299.1 GCA_017455975.1 Clostridia bacterium
CTGATGCTGACCGGCAAACCATGCACGCCGCAGAGGAGCTGCGTACTTATCTGAACCGCATCACCGACGCATCCTTTCAGCTGTATATGGAGGGCGAACCGCCGCTGGAAATCGCACCCAAACATCACCTCAACGGTCTGCGTCTGCCCGAACGTGAAACATATATCTATGTCGGCGATACCGCATTTGCCGATCGAATGGGTTATACTGTCCCACGGGAATTGGGAAAGGAAGGCTTTTCCATCCGTGGCATCGGTGACACGCTGTATATTGCAGGCGGCAAGCCGCGCGGTGTGCTGTACGGTGTTTATACGTTTTTGGAAACCTATTGCGGATGCCGCTGGTTTACCGACGAAATCAGCCGGATCCCGACGCGTTCCGTACTGGAAATTCCGGAGATTGATGACACACAGGTACCGGTGCTCGAATACAGAGAACCGCAATATACCTCATACGGAACTGCCGACTGGAGTGTGCGCAATAAAGTCAACAGCACAACTTCTCTGCTGTCTGATCTATACGGCGGAAAAATCACCTACAAAGGATTTGTGCATACCTTCGACAGTCTGATTGACCCCAAGGATTATTTTGAGACACACCCGGAATATTTCTCGGAGATCAACGGTGTGCGAAAAAACCACCCGACGCAGCTTTGTCTGACCAATCCCGATGTCCTGGCACTTGCAAAAAAGCGGGTACGCGAATGGATTGCCGAGAATCCGAATGTGTCAATCGTATCGGTTTCCCAGAACGACTGGGGACATTTCTGCACCTGTGAAAAGTGCCGCGCACTGGATGCGCAGGAAGGCTCGCACATGGGTACCCTGCTGACCTTCGTCAATGCGATTGCCGATGACATCCGCGAGGATTACCCGGATGTCGCCATTGATACACTTGCTTATCAGTATACCAGAAAGCCGCCGAAGACCGTCCGACCGCACGACAATGTCATCATCCGTCTGTGCTCCATCGAATGCTGCTTTGCGCATCCGTTGGAGGAATGTGACTATACATTCTCTCACTGGGACGGATGCGACAATACATTCCGAGAAGACCTAATCGCGTGGGGCAAAATCAGCCGCCGTCTGCACATCTGGGACTATGTCGTCAATTTCCATCACAATCTGCTGCCGCATCCGAACTGGGGTGTATTGCAGAAGAACATTCAGTTTTTTGTGAAAAACAATGTTGTCGGTGTCTTTGAGCAGGGCAACAGCTTCCGCGGTCGTTACGGCGAATTTGATCAGATGAAGCAGTATGTGCTTGCAAAGCTGATGTGGGATCCCGACTGTGACATGAATGTCCATGTCAACGAATACCTGCACGGTGTTTACGGTACTGCCGCCGGTGAGGTGCGTCGGTATTTCGATCTCCTCCAAGGCTTGATAACGCCGGATACCCATCTCTGGATTTATCACAATCCCGATGATGCTTATCTGACCGATGAATTTCTGGAAGCGGGCGACGCCTGCCTTGCACGTGCGGAAATCGCCGCCGATGACGACGAAACACTGCAGCGCGTCCGTGTTCTGCGGCTGTCCACAAGATATGCACTTCTCTGCCGCATGGCAATGGACGATCCGCGCAGAGAACCCGGCTGGGATGCGTTCTACCGCGATGTTACCGCTGCAGGTATCGATACGTTCTATTGGCGGCAGATGCCCGACCGAGCAATGGAATTTCTGCGCGCAGGCGATCTGAGATTCGGTCACAAGTAAATCGGAGGACCCCACAATGAAACTTGAAGCAAAAAGGCAGCAGGCGCAGGCGATGGCTTCTTTTCCGCCGCTGCCGGATGCGCTGCTGTATCTGATCCGACAGGATACCGTGCGCATGGCGGAGGCTGATGAGCCGAACCACAATTCGAGCTGGGACTATGCCATCTCCCCGGACGGACATCACTATTTCAGTGCCTGTGCGGAATCGCTGGATACGTATTATCTGCGGCTGTACGAATATCTGCCCGATACAAACGAATGCAAACGGATTCTCGGTCTTGAGGATGTCGCTGTCACGTATCCCCGCGCAATCCGTGCGTCGAAAATTCACTCATCGCTGAGTTTTCTCCCGGACGGAAAGATTCTGTTTGCGACGCATACCACAGCAGCCGCACCCGGACATCCGCGCTGGATGCCGTTTGCCTATTACGATCACCCGTGGGAAGGATTCCCCGGGTCCAATGTCCTGCTGTACGATCCGATAACAGGAAAAACCGAAGATCTCGGTATTCCGGTTCCGCGGGAATCCATTTACGGCGGACAGTATGAAGCGACAACGCACTCGTTTTATTTCTTCGGTTACCACCGCGGTCATGCGTACCGCTTCGATCTTGCCACCCGCCGTGTGACCGATTTCGGACAGGCTACGGAGTTTGGAACGTGGCGGACCATCCCCGGTGCGGACGGCAATCTGTACGGAACCACCGCATCCGGACGCCTGATCCGCATCAACATTGCAAAAGAGTGCATCGAGGATGTACCGTACAATTTTCCGTTCCATGCGGAGCTCATCAATCGCGGCACAAACAACAAACTGATGCATTATGCCAACCATCCGGACGGCGGCTTATACTTCACGGCACTGTCCTGCAAAAACATCCTGCGGTATGACTATCAGACAAAAGCGGTCGAAACGCTTGTCCGTCTCGTACCGCCGGAGGTTGATGCGCAGAACATGGACGGCCGCTGTATGGGCATGGCAATCGATGCATACGGCGTGCTCTGGTATCTCTGCGAGGTTCTGGGACTCGGTGCGCTGTTGTGCGCATGGGACCCGCACGGCGATGATGCACCCAGAAGTTATGGTCTGCTCGGTACACGCGACCGTGTCTTCCGGGCATCGTTCGGCTGCTTCATCCGGGACGATGTGCTGTATGCCAACGATACCAACCGCGCCAATACCGCACATCCGGCGGTTTTGCAAGTCCGTCTTGCCGATCTGCGCACACATGACGGAGAGAAAACCGATCTGCCGCGCGACCCGCTGTTTTATCTGTCGATGAAAGACGGATTTGACCGTTATCTGGCGTTGACCGGCAGAATTCTGACAGACGATATCGGGGAGGAGCTGCAAACCCGCGCGGCAATCACACATCAACGCGACTCGGAAGCATTCCGCCGCACCTTGCCTGCACATTTTGACGAAAAACAGCGCAGACGCTTCTACGGTGACAACGCGCTGAATGCAACGCATCTTCCGTATACCTCCTGTTGGGCGGCAAAGCTATGGCAGGAGGAGGGGCTGTATGAAAGTACAGTCTGTGATGTTGCTTTTGACGCTGAAAACAATGTTACCGCTGTTGTCCGCCGCCGTGACGGTATCTGTGAACGGGTGACACTGCATTCCGGTGCAGTTGTTGACCGGACGGTGACCGCATGGACAGAGCCGGATCCCGAAGTGCTTGCCGACAAGTACCGTGATATCGCACTTCCGTGCCGTCCCGAACGCAATCATCTTGCCTATGCCAGTGCCGAGTGCACGCTTGCCGGCGGGATTCGGCTGGTAGGCACACGCGACAGTATGCTTGCGCTGGTGCATCCGGACGGAACCGTCTTTTCGCTCGGTGCAGTCGGTCCCTGCGGTGCCGTTCATGCATTTGCCGTTTCTCCGGACGGACAGAGTGCCATCGGTGTTTCGGGTGACCCGGATGATCTCGGTGTTGTCTTCCGTTTCGATCTGAAAACGGGACTGAAGCTGTACGGTCGTATCTTCTTCCACCATGCCGATATGCCGGGTTTGATCGGTGCTTCCAATGAGCCGCACACCGTTGCGTGGTCCGCAGACGGAAAGTCGGTTGCTATCGGTGTCCGTGACCGTCTGGCGTGTGTTTATCGGTTTGTGCTTGCATGAGACAGGCAAAAGGATCACACGTATATCTGCAAAACTTTATACTTGTTCATCACACATCCACTGTTACACAGCAAATCGAGGTGTTGCAAATTCCTGCAGCACCTCGATTTGTTATTTTTCTCTGTCACTGCCCCATTGTGCAGTATTGTCTTGATACTGTCAGCGATGTGCAAGTGTGGTGAATGCGGTATAATACCGTCTGCCAAGGGTATAGATTGCCCGGCGGCAGAAGTGAATCGGATCATCACCCCAACCGAGCGGATGCGGATATCCGTCTTCACGGTTGGAATCCAGGTCTGCAGTTTCCACAAAAGCGGCATTTTCTGCAGCACATACATCCCGCAGAGCCGCAATCACGGGTGCAGAGATTTCCTCGTTTTTCGCCTTCCAGTCATGAACAAAATCTCCCGCGATAAACGGTAAGGTGGGAACGTCAAATTCACGGCGAACACTGTCGATCAGTGCAGTGATATGCGTATGGTAATACGCATATGTGACACGATTCATCGCATCTGTCTCCCCCTGATGCCACAGAAGTGCAATAAGACGATTTTCATCATTCAGCGCAAGTGCAGTACGAATCATGTCCATCATCCGCAGATACAAATCGTCACATTCGCCCCAGCGGTGATCGGAAAACCCTGTGCCGCCGGCCGCAGTGCGCAGAATCAGCAGCTTTCTGTCTTCTGCAAGCCGTCCGTCCTTGAGATATTCTCTGGCAAATGACAGTGCAAAGTTGCTCTGAATGCCGTTGCCCGCAACCTTTTCCTGTGCGATCATAAATGTGCCGTCACCGTTGAGATACCAGACACGGTCATCAGGCTGATACGGGTCGCAGACATTGCCAAAGCCGTATCCCTCACTGTTGGACTGTCCTGCCTGAATCAGAATGTCAAATTTTTCTTTTGTGAAGTCTTTCAGCATCATGAATCCCTCTCGCTCAGTCCAGAGCCGCGTATTGATCGCGGATCTTTTCATAGGTCTTTTCAAATTTCGACTCGTTCTTCTCCTGCAGGGAAGCCAGCTGCTCTGCCCCGTTTCTGCGGATCGAGGAAAGGAACGAAGAAACCACATTGCCCCAGGAAAATTCATTGATTACAGAGACATCCACCGTTCTGCTGCTGACAATGATATCCAGCATCATCGGGGTATACTCATCGCGGGATGCTTTATCCTTGAGCGTGACCTCATAATATGCATTCTTCAGATCGATATACGAATAGGCGCCGAGTGCTTCAATGATATTACCTGCAAAATCCGTATCCAATGCGGTATTCGGCAGAGAGACACCCATGGAGCAGTTGCCCATCATCGTGCGGTAGTTTTCCTGTGTCTCATCAAACTTGGGAATCGGCAGCGCTCCGATATCCATTTCGGAATCACGGTAGGACTCCAGTGAACCCATCGTATCCATCCGGAATAAACCGCGACCGTTCATAAATACAGAACCGCCCCATGAGACATCGTTCAGATACACCGCAGTTGTTTTGTCATTGACCGCGATGTCAATCTTCTCCGCAACAGCAATGGCAGCCTCCGATCCGTAATTGATCTTTGGGACACCGTCCTTGTCTATGAGAACGAGCGGCTGTCCACCGCCTGTCATCCACGGGCTGAAGGCACCAACACCGGTAATAAAGCCGAATCGGTCATGTTCATCCATCGCACCGTCACCGTTGACATCCGCAGAGACCGCACGGCTCATGCTGTTGAACAGATCCATGGTCCACCGTCCGTCCAGAACCGCCTGATACGGGGATTCCAGATCAAACGCTGAAATAAGACCGTTATTGAAAAGAAGACAGGCAAGCTGCGTCAGCGGCTGTGTGTTCATGTCGTTGAATGCGACAAACAGGCGGTCCTCCATCGTCAGAAGCTCGGTACATTCCTTATCCCACCAGGGATTGTCGAAATTCAGAGAATCCACGTTATGCAGATTAATATAGTAGCCGTTGACTGCAACCGTCATGATGCTCTTGACATAGTCCGAGATCAGATGATAATCACACAGACCCGCAGATACCATATTCCGAACCATGGAGGGGATGTTTTCGCTGCGTTCTTCTTCGATGGTAGTGTTATACCGCTCCTCGACGGCGCGGTTGCGGCTGTAAATAAAGTCATTGAGAATTTCGCCGACTTCTTCCTCGGCAGAATAACTGACTCTACCCCAGGAAATGTTGTCGGGAAGCGAAAGAATCCGGAAAACATCTCCGCCATAGTCTGCCTCCGGCAGGTTGTTGATATACATCTGCTGTTCTGTCAGCGTTACTGCCTCCGTCTCTGATGCAGTATCTGCGGTTTGTGCCTGTGTTTCGACAAGGTCAGTGCTGCCGCCGCACGCTGAAAGAGAAGCCAGCATCAAAGCTGCTGTCAAGGCTGCTGCGATTTGGGTTTGATTTGGGAATCGTCTCATCGTCATGCTCCTTTTTCTTTATTTATGTATTATTTTTCAAGATCGTTTTTCTTCGCCTGTGCCCAACCGTCCAAAAGCCAAACCTCATCCTCGGGAACAGCGGTATCATAGGTTGTATACAAACCGATGTGGGAAAGCGCAAAGCATAGATCAACCGCGACAGCCTTCTGGTATTCATGCAGAATCGCATGGACACGCTCAAATGCAGACATTCGCAGAACCACGCGGTTGCCGTCAAACGTATATGCCTGCGGCAGTCCCATTGCGGCGAGAATCTCCGTCATCGACTTGGCTTGCGTAAGCGCTTCAAAGTCGATCTTGCGGGTCTGCACCGGATGAAGCTCCTCCTGTTCTTTCAGCTGAACGCCAAACGGCTTGCCCTCGGGGACAGCAATCGGATCGCCGGGCGCATCGCCCATGGCATAACCGACATAGTAGGTATAACTCATCGGCGGCAGGGTCACCGTCAGAACCAGATTGCCGTTGGTGTCAATCCATGCCTCGGTGTACTTTTCGGGCAGATCGTGCTCATACAGCGCCATATGGATACCGCTGTCCTGTGCCGGTTCTGTATAATCCACAAGCTGATTTTCCAGATTTGCCGGATATCTGGGCGGCCACGAACCGAAGCTCGGCACAACAACTGCATCAAAGCTGCCCGATGCGGGTGCGGCGGCGGGACGGTCCATTGCGGTCAGACCGGTATAGAACGTCGGCAGAAGCAGCGTCTTTGTGCGTGTTTCGGTTGTCTGATTGCAAACCATCAAAAACAGCTTGTCCGGCGTGGTATGATTTTCCTGCAGAATGACGTCGATATCTGCGGCAATGTTCAGGTTTTCCGTTGCCTTGGGCGGGTAAACATGAACGGTGTTGGAATTGAGCAGAATCTTATGACGGTGAATGACATCCGTCCAGTATTTTACGACCGAACGGCATAAATCACTGTCATACAGACGACGGCCTCTGACACACGGCCAGACACCCGATGCCGCCGCGATGGCAAGTGCCCAGTCGTAGTCGGCAAGATTTTCCGTCAGCGGCTCGAACTTTGCATGATTGCCGCCGCCGTGGTATTCCTCAACAGGGAGAAAACTCCAGCCCATGGACGGGATCTTATGATATGTACCCTTATAGATATAGATTCTGGCAAGCAGAAGCTGCGTCAGGCGCGACTGACTCCAGCCGATTTCCTCATAACCGACGGCATTTTTGTTTGTGCCTGTCAGATAATGCCAATCGGGTGCATTGATGTATACACCCATTTCACGCATCCGTGCATATACATCGACCATGGATTTCTTCCACTGTGTATAGCGGCTGTCATGGTATCCCTTGTGCAGATGCTCGGACTGTCCGGGACGGTTGCCCTGACAGGTGCTGAATTGATACGGTCCGTCGATCTCAATGAAGTCGGTATGCGTCTGCTCCATAAACGAAAGAATTCGGTTCCAATAACCCTCGGACCATTGGGTATCCAGACAGCGTCCGATGTTGCTGTGGTCGCCGTTGAGCGCACAGTCATGGTTCATCGGCGTATAGTCGCGGATAATCGCGAGCGTGTAACCGCCGATATCAATGCCTTTTTCATGGACATAATCGTAATCCGAACGGACACGTGCGATATAGTCGGGGTCTATGCTTTCCACATCGATGCCCGAACCGAAGGACTGAATGATCATATCGTAGCCGATGTCGGCAAGCATATCCGCAGTCTCACGCAGGGTATTGGAATCGTCAGAGATCAGATGCAGAAACAGCGGTGCTTCACAAACCCATGGTGCCACACGGCGGTACATATTCTGTACCTCGTTCATGCGGTGATCAAAGCCGACGCTCTGGCAGTACAGCTCATAGACCTGCATACTGCGGAAGGTTTCCCCGGGCTGAAGATCGTAATCGGGACCGATATCGAATCGGACAGATACCGTATTCCCGTCACGGAACAGCGAGTGAGACCATTCAAAGCCGTACATATTTGCACCGGTGTAATCGGTTTCCAGATAATAGCGAAGCGCACCGTTATCGTTCAGACACAGTGCTTCAATTTCCACGGTGTCGATTGTGGCAGTTTCATTACCGAGATTCTCGACATACAAGCTTTTGCGCATCGCAGGCATACTGTCAAAAATTTCGTACACAAGCACGATGCGGAGGTCACCGACAGTATAGGTCAGCTCTGCGACCTTGCCGGGTGCCGGATACGGAAACGGATGGGTATTATAGGATTTCGGAATATAATGGAACTTCTTTTCTGTGAGCTGTCCCGCACGGATCTGTACATCATGTGTGCCGCCGAGGACATATTCCGTGCCGTTGATGGAAATACATCCCTCGCGCAGCGGTGCCGCAAGGGCTTCCGTGCCGTCTCCGTCCGTAATGGAGCGGGTGATACCGCTCGTCAGATCAATGACACGGCGGAAATAACGGTTCTCAAGGATCAGGGTATCCGCGGTTTGGGTAACGGATGCTTTCGCAGAATCGGTCTGCAGTGTCCAGAATGGTGTCATACGATATCTTCCTTCCGAATTATATTGATATCATAATTATCCTATATTTCGGCAGAAAAAGCAACACCCAAAACACGCAAGTTGTGGCACAAATCTTTCATGTTTTGACAGAATTGACCCTGTAACCTCTTGACATTTCGGATAAGATATGGTATGCTGATGACAGATACGGAAAGGGGGATAACGATCGCCGTATGATACCAACAAAGGAAACCATATTTGCCATTGCTGACAGCATTTATCGCGCCTCCGGTATGCATGTCGGTATTCATGATCTCCAATATACCATAGAAGCATCTGCAGGGGATGACTCCGGAAATCTTTGCGCCTATTGCCGTCGGTGCTGTCCCGGATTTTTGGAAACCTGCCTCAACGATGATGCAGAACATATCGCACAGGCACAGAAAGCCAAAGAACCGATGGTATACCGCTGTCATTTGGGATTGACAGAAGCCATCCTGCCGATTCGATCCGAAGAAGATCAGGTAATCGGTGTTGTCTTTCTCGGTCAGATACGACTGATTCCGGACAGCACCATGACCTTTGATGCCGTGCACGCGCATCTGATGTCGGCTTATCCAGCGTCATCTTATGCCATTGAAAAAGAAGCGCTTTTGGAGGCATACAACAACACCGCGACCATGACGCGCGAGGCGTTCAACGGCTTTTTGCATCTGATTTCTCTTCTGATCCAAGGTATGTATGTCAGCCAATGGCTGAATACGCGGGAGGATACATCGGAGAGTGCGTTCCGAAGATATTTGGTTACTCTGGATATTGTCAAGATTCCGCTTACTGCGTTTTCCGCACAGACCGCCGCAGCGGAGATGAAGCTCTCCTATTCCCAGCTGAACCGATTGTCCAATCAGATTCTCGGTATGCCGCTCAAACAGTATATTCTTCATGAAAAAATCAAAGCTGCTGCCGATCTTCTGCGCAATACCGATGATCCGTCGGTGAAGAACACCGCCGGTGCGGTCGGCATTGACGATGCACATTATTTTTCCAGACTGTTCAAAAAATATATGGGATGCAGCTGCTCGGAGTATCTGCACAGTCACAAAGTGTTACCAAAGGAATAAGCGCAAATACCGCCTCGACCAAGTTCTTCCGCAAAAAATCCGTAATTCTATTGCACTCCTTCAAAAAAACTGGTATAATAGTTGAGCAGTATGAGCAAAATCCGCACGTAACGAGCGTCAGTGCACGAAGCGTATATTTTCGCCGGAGTTCAAGCAGATCGCGTACGAAGGAATGGTTCGCGGCGATCCGCGTCATCGAGCAGGTCGGCTCCGTTGCTCCCGTCGACTGTCTCATTGTTCACGAGGATATGGCAGGAAAGTCGGGACCGTTGTACGGTCCGTCCCAGATCCGTGAATTTTTCAAGCCGTATTACAGCCGTGTCTGGGAAGCGGCAAAGGCTTACGGCGCAAAGCTGTTCAGCATGGACAGCGACGGCGATATGTCACCGATTCTCGGTGATCTGATCGACTGCGGACTGAACGCCATCCACCCGGTTGAGCCGGTCGGCGGCAATGACATTGTGCAGCTGCGAAAGAAATACGGAAAGAAGCTGTTCCTGAAAGGCGGCATCGACAAGCACGCACTTGTAAAAGGTCCCGATGCCGTGAAAGCCGAACTGGAATACCGTCTGGATCCGTGTCTGCGCGGCGGCGGAACCGTCTTTGGACTCGACCACCGTATTCCAAACGGTGTCCATATTGATACCTACCGCTATTATGTCAACCTCGGACGCGAAATGCTCGGACTGGAACCGATTTCCGGCGAAGGCTGGGCACGTATGGCATTCTGATACCGGCACAAACAATATACCAAAACTGTTTTTGACACTCACAGCATGGATATGCTTTGGGATATACTGAAAAAGGAGCGCTTTCACACACGAAAGCCAAGGGAATGATTATGAAAAAAACAACGAAATTGACCGCTCTGTTCTTCGCTGCTTTGCTCGCTTCTTATTCCGTTTCTTCCTGTGGTTCCGCAGAAAAAACGGACAAAAACGATACAACCGATGCCGTATCCGTGCCGGAAACCACAGCAGCCGTAACCGAACCTGCACTCTCCGATGATCTTCCGGAGATGGACTTCGGAGGCTACGAATTTCAGATTCTGTCCAGTCAGACAACCTCCCAGCACGCCATTACTGCCATCAATGAGCAGACCGGTGATGTCCTCAACGACGCAATGTATAACCGTACCCGCGCGGTAGAGGAAAAATACAATATTGTATTTTTGGATGACTATCTGCCCGGCGACGCATGGGTTGCCAATGACGTATTCGCCAATTCCGTCAAAGCCGGGGATTCCGCCTATGACCTTGCCATGCTGCTGGAACGCGGTGCCTTTTCCATGACGCATGAAGGTTATTTTCTTGATTTTTCCACAGTCGAAAATGTCAATCTGTCCAAGCCCTACTGGAATCAGAACATCAATGAAACCATCAACCTCAGCGATGCGGTCTATATGACCTACGGTTCTGCCCAGCTTTGTTTGTATGACCTGACGTTTGTGCTTCTGTTCAATCAGAAAATGATCGGGGATCTGGGATTGGAGAACCCGTTTGATCTGGTTTTGGACGGAACATGGACCTTTGATAAGATGTATGAAATGGGAAAAGCCGCCGTCAAGGATGTCGACGGTGACGGTAAGTGGGGAGAGCGTGACATTTATGCACTGGAGGGTGCAAACAATTCTCTGTCCATGAGTTATCTGGCCTCCGCAAGACAGCGTACCATTGAAAAGAACGGCAGCGATATTGAAATCTGTCTGCTGACCAATCCGCTGATTGAAGAAATCTTCACCCGTATCATGGATATCTGCCATGAACCCGGATACTGTTATCAGAAACCGCTCCACCAGGATACCTATTTCCATGTCGGTCAGGCTCTGTTCGCTGACCATACCTTCTACAGTATCATCGGTTTGCGCGACATGGAGGATGACTTCGGCATCATCCCGTTCCCGAAATATACACAGGATCAGGAAGACTACGGTGTATTTCTGTCTGCGGGCACACGAACCATGGTCGTTCCCACAACGGCAGCAAAACCGGAGCTGAGCGGTGCCGTACTGGAAACGCTCCACTATCTCTCCTATGAGGATGTCATGCCTGCGTATTATGAAGTGACGCTGAAAGAAAAGGTCAGCCGCGACAGCGTATCTTCGCAGATGCTGGATCTGATCATGGATTCCATCTATTATGATCTGGGCATGACCATGTTCAACGATTATATCAAAGACCCGATTTTCACCACCCTGTTCAACGCGAATCGGGATGCCTATGTTTCCACAGTAAACAAGAGGATGAAAGCGATCGAATCGGCGATTGCAGATGCGCAGAGCAGAAACCAGTAAGACACGGTTTTGATTACATACAGAAAAGAGGAAATGCATCGATGAGGTTCTGTAAAAACGAATTATTGCGAAAAAAACTGCCGGAGATCTGGCCGGATAAAACGGTAGATTGGGAGACGCGCCGACTGGAAATTGCAGACATTCTGCAAAGTGAACTGTTCGGTTACCGACCTGCTGACCCGGAGGAGATATCCTTTACGGTTTTGCCGCCGGAAAGTTATTATCACAGCTTCTGTGCCGGAAAAGCAACGCTGCAGAAGATCAATGTGACTTCAAAACTCTGCGGGAAAACGTTCACATTTCCTTTTTATGCGGTGATTCCCAAGCAAAAAAAGAATCTGCCGTTTTTCATTCATATCAATTTCCGCAGTGATGTACCGGATCGCTATATGCCCACTGAGGAAATTATTGACAATGGGTTTGCGGTATTTTCCTTTGGATATCAGGATGTAACCTCCGATGATATGGACTTTACAAACGGATTGGCAGGGGTACTGTACGACGGTCGGGAAAAAACCGGAAGCGACTGCGGAAAAATCCCCATGTGGTCCTGGGCGGCTTCCAGAATTATGGACTACTGTCAGACGCTGGACTGTCTGGATTTCTCAAAATCCGCGGTTGTCGGTCATTCACGGCTCGGCAAAACGGCTTTGTTTACCGGCATGATGGATACCCGTTTTCAGTTTGCCATCTCCAATGATTCCGGTTTCGCAGGTGCTGCGCTGAATCGAAACCGCGAAGAAAGAGAACGCGGCGAGCCGTTCTGCAGTGTATCGTTCTGTGTCCAGCACCATATGCAGTGGTTCTCCGAAAATTATCGAAAATATGCAGACAATGAGGAAACCATGCCATATGATCAGCATTTTCTCGTCGCTGCCACTGCACCGCGTCACGTGTATGTTGCCAGTGCCGTTGAAGATGATTGGTCTGACCCCAAAACGGAGTATCTTTCCTGCTGTGCGGCGGGGGAGGTATATGAGCATCTGGGCATGACGGGATTTGTTCATCCCGACAGATATCCGGAGCCCGGTGAACATTTTCATGACGGCCACGTCGGATACCATATCCGCCCCGGCGTGCATTATTTCAGCCGCGAAGACTGGCAGCAATATTTCAAATACATTCTGTCATCAGACAGATAACGCTGACAGACCGCAATCACTCCGGGCATGCATAACAATTGAAAAACAGAACAGGATGCCGTATCGTCACACACGGCATCCTGTTTTCATTATGGATTCAATATCAGTGAAACCCGCTGATAGTCATTGGTCAGAATGACATCACAGTCAAGGTCGAGATACTTCTTCGCAAGCGCGGGATCATCTGCCCAGAAGACGGAAAAACATCCCAAAATCCCAAAGTATCGTTGTTTTCATATAGAATTATAGCATATACATGCATACAAGTAAATGGAAAATTTCACATAACGCATGGAAAAATAGCACCGGAGCATTGCTTCTGTGTCCTAAAAAAGCATAAAAAAAACAGCGCCCGCTGCGGCCATAAACGACCTTACAGCCGGGTGCTGTTTTGGATTCATATGGATTCTGATAAATATATGCGCGTTAAAGCCGAATAAACTGCTGTCCGGATTACTTGATGCGGATCATATCAATGATCTTCTCGCTGACCGGTTTTCTGAAATCGTCATCGACGAGACTGAAACGGTTTCCGTCATACGGCGTGGAAAGGTAGTTCCAGATCGTGATCGGAATTTCGTTTTCGTCGCAGAAAGAAATGACATCGCGGAACCAGTTTTCGCGGTATTCGTTTTTGATATGACGGATCGTACCGAACTCGCCGCAGGTCAGAATGGCATCGGGATGTGCTTCGATGAAAGCTTTTGCGGGTGCGAGATTGTCATACAGGAGTTTTTTGTCAATTCTGTCATATTCTTCGTATGCATTGGCGCTTCCCCAGATGGTACGTCCAAAGTCGCGGTACGGTTCAACATCGGACGGATACGGCATTTCGCGGTTGTAATAGTGCTGCATGTTCTGAAGAACACCGCGCTGGTGCGTAAACTCAAACGGCGTGTAGAAATGGAACGTGTACACGACATTCGGATCGTCCAGCACCTCCAGATCGCACACCTTGTCAACGCTGTTCCATTGAGCGGAGCCGACCATGATGAGACGGGTCGGATTCAGCACGCGGATGGCTGCGATGGTTTCTTTATACAAGGTAATCCATTTGTCGGATTTGGAGTCGGTGATTTCGTTCATCAGTTCAAACAGGATCTCATTGCCGAGACTGTGGTAACGCTCCTCAAATCTGATCCAGAGCTTGACAAAGCGTTCGCGGTATTCGGGCGTATCGAGCAGAGGCTTGTCCATACCGCAGTCACAGTAACAACCGAATGCATGATGCAAATTCAGAATCACATTCAGGTTGTACTTCTTTGCCCATGCAAGGAAATTGTCAATGTGTTCCCAGACCTCCTCGCGATAGACATACGGTTCTTCAAACTTTTCCAGTGCCAGCTGGTCAAATGCCAGACGGATGTGATCGACGCCAAAGGATGCGATATTGGCTACATCCCATTCGGTGATGTAGGATGCGAAATGCTCCATGTCGCCGATGGTGACATCCATCTGCTTGTCTTTGGGAATCTGTGCCATGCGCTTGTAGTTGGTCAGCCAACCGCCGATGCCGATGCCGCGCATATAGCCGTTCAATTTTTTCATTGTCAGAATCTCCTTTGTTGTTATCCGTTATGTTCTTCTGCTGCTTTTGCAATGTCATCAATGAATTTTTCAATATCGTTCATATATTTCTCCATGGTAGATACGATTTTGCCGGAGGACTTATCGTTCCACATATCATTCAGGACAGTTCCCGCAAGCAATGCATCATACATGATATTGGTGCCAAAATCAAAATAAACAGAATTATAGATCAGATCAAGCATTGCCTCAGACTCGTTATCACGTGCAGTTTTGGTTTTCAGGGCAACCTCTTTGTAAACCGGAACAACGTCACGCCATGTCACATAACTCATAGCGTCCAGCAGAATTCCGAGATTTTCCGCATTTTCCATATCAAAGGTTTTGGGTAACGTCCATACAGCACCGCCCCATGCTGCAGCATAATATTTTTCCTGTTTTTCGTCAAATTTCGGCATTGGCAGAATACCGATATCGTCATTCATGTCACGCAGCTTGTAGATATCGTGCGGAACACCCTGTGTAAACAGCGCATGACCGTTTTTGAAGAAATCGGACGGTGCAAAACCGTGAACCGTGGTATCTTCGTTATAATAATAGCCCTCCTGTGACAACGGATCCATCAGTTTGATCAGCAGATCAATGCCGCGTTCATTCTGATGCAATGTAAATGCAGGATTTCCGTCCTTGTCCGTTTCTGTGAAATTCATACCGGAGCCTGCGAGGAATGAAGCGATGTAACCCTTAAAACCGCGTCCCATATTCAAGCCATACAGATCTTCCTGATCCATATTACCGTCACCGTTCAGATCGTATGAAACAGATTTTGCGATTTCCAGATAGCGATCCACGGTCCACTCGTTGTCTTCTACAAGGCTGTACAGATTGACGTCAGGATTGCCGTACCTTGTCCATACGTTTTTATTGAAAACCATACATACAGCACGGGAAACTGCGGAAAGTGACATATTGCCCGCCAGAGCAGCCTGGATTCCGCCGATTTCATAAACCGATGTTGCATTCGGATTCCACCATGGCTGATCAAGCTGCAGGTACGGTATTTCATGCCAGTCGATGGACATCGGAAGATATGACGCGACAGACTCACTTTCTGTTCTGACGATAATATCGTAAGTATCGTCTCCGGACATAATCAGATTTTCCGCATACCATCCGGTGTTTTCTACTTCTTCCACAACGATTTTACAGTTATAGGTTTCCTCAAGAAAAGTATTGCGGCGATAAAGTGCATCATTGAGAATATCGCCGTCTTCTCCATCGACGACAATGCGGGTGTTTGCCCATGTCAGCCAAGTTTCATCAAAATTGTAAATCGACATCTCCCATCCGTTCATATCGACTTCCGGAAAAACATACGCCTCCTCCGTCTCCGCTGTCGTAACCGCATCGGTCACAGGTACAGTGTCTGACGTTGGTGTCTGTGTATCCTGATCCCCACAGGAAATCATGGATAACAGTATAGCTCCGAAAATGATCGCGCCAAAAGCCTTTTTGCAGTTCATAATAATACCTACCCTTTATATCATAGTTTTATTATTTATTATACAGGATAATTTGCCGAAAATATATAGGTAATTTTGCGATTTTCATGGACATTTTCGACTTTTTATGTTATAATGGAAATACAATGCTGATACAGGGGATACCATCATGGAATTTATCGAAAAGCTGTACCACGAAAACGAAGTCGGAGATCTGCGTCTTTACTGCTGCGGAAGACGGCTGAATGCACCGGGACATCGGTTCGGGCCGTCAGACAGAGACCACTTCTGGCTGATTTTCATGAAGGAAGGCAGCGGCTTTTATGAAACCGGAGGCAGCCGTTACCGCCTTGAAAAAGGATGTTTGTTCATTGCCTATCCGAATCGGAAGATCCGGTATTATGCCGATCCCGGCAGCGTCTGGAGCATCTATTGGGTATCGATTGGCGCGCCGAATCTGGAAACATATCTTTACAGCATGGGAATTGATGAATCCGAACCGGTTTTATCCGTCAATGCGCCGCTTGCCATGGAGCATACATTCGAGGCTTTGCTGGAATATATCCCGGACGGCTCACTTTCCTCCCGGTTTCAATGCACTTCCCTGCTCTATAAAGTGCTGTCGCTGATCGTACCGCCGCACAAATCCACGGTCTATAAACGGAATTACGTAGAAGAAGCCATCTTCTTCATGTCCAATCACAGCAGTGACCCGATTACAGGACAGGATATTGCGAATACCGTCGGTCTGGATATCTCTTACTTTTCCCGCATTTTCAAGCGAAAGACCGGTATGCGTCCGATGGAGTGGCTGAATCGGTATCGGATGGATCAGGCACAGCAGCTGCTTTTGGAAACAGACATGAAAATCAGGGAGATTGCCGAAGCTGTCGGTTTTGCAGATCCGCTGTATTTTTCAAAACGCTTTACCGAATGTTACGGTATCCCACCAAAAGATTGAAGAAGAACGCAAAGGAGATCATCATTATGTGGAACGGAAAAATGAAAGCATTGACCTTCAGCTATGACGACGGTGTGGATACAGACCGCCGTCTGGCGCAGATCTTTGACCGGTACGGTATGAAATGTACCTTCAATCTGAACGCCGGCAAGTTCGTCACAGCAGAGACACAGGGGGCACCGTGGAAGCTCAATCCGAAAACGCCGTGGAAGAATCCCGACGCGCTGATCAACCGTCTTCCGATTGATGAAATGCTGGAATCTTACAAAAACCATGAAATTGCGGTACACAGCTATACCCATCCGCATCTGGAAAGCCTATCACGTGAGGAATGTACAAACGAGATCGCACAGGACATTGCCCGTCTGACGGAGGTCTTCGGTTACACACCGATCGGTATGGCGTACCCCTACGGCAGCTACAGCGATATGGTAGTAGAGGTACTGCAGGAACAAGGCATCCGCTATGCGCGTACACCACGCACCACGCACAGCTTTGCCCTGCAGAGTGATCTTCTGCGCTTCCATCCCACCTGTCATCACAAGGATGCACAGCTGATGGCTCTGGCAAAGCAGTTCATCGAGGCAGACCCCGAGGAACCGATGCTCTTTTATGTCTGGGGGCATTCCTATGAATTTGCCGGGGACGACAACTGGGATATCATCGAGCGCTTCTGTGAATATATGGCAGACAGAGATGATATTTTTTTCGGCACCAATACGGAGGTTCTTTTATAAGCAGGGAAAAAAATCAAGCGTTTTGTCTTCTTGAAGCAAACGCTTGATTGTTTCTGATCTTTTTGGTATAGAGAATCATGGTTTCAGATCCATGTGAACGCTTTCCGCAAATACAATTTGTTTGCAATACTGAACCATTCGATGATGTCCGCAGACGGTTTACCTTGACAAATCCTGCGGCATATGGTATGATATGATATGATATATGAAATCAAGTCCGAGACTGAGGCCCCTATCGAGATCGACATAATCGTCTCCGCCGCTTCCCTCACTGCCGAGCACGAGCAGATCCAGAAGTGCAAGGGGCAGATCAACATCGAAAAGTAAAGGAGGAGATTCCCTATGGAACCCCGTCACACATCTGTCCAGCCCATCGGCGTAGGATTGTATGACAAAACCCCTGCCGCCGATCGTAAAGTCGGCATCGCTTACACCACCTGGCACCGTCCCGAGTTTCCCCGCTGGGGAAAGGGCACATGGGACCTCCCGCTAGACGGTCCTTACTGCTCCGACGACCGCGCAGTGATCTATAAGCACGGCATTCAGCTCCGCGACGCGGGCATCGACTTCGTGTTCGTGGACTGGACGAACAACACCTGCTATGATCCCGAAAAGCAGCGAGAGACCAACCCCGCACACCGCATGATCGAGGAATCTACCGACATCCTCTTTGAGGTGTGGTCCACCATCGAGAACGCCCCAAAAATTTGCCTCTTCGCAGGCCCGGGGCACAGTATGCCCGTCAATCTGGAGAACGGCAACCACCAGAGAAAGGTGGATCAGATCTACCGCGATTATGTGGAGAAGTACCCCGACCTGTACTACAGCTACGAGGGAAAGCCTTTGCTCATGTGCTACGGCGCGACACCCAACTTCTATGGCGCAGATCCCGCATGGAGCGATGACCGCTTCACCATCCGATGGGTCACGGGATATGTGGGTCAGCAGGAGGGATTGTACGATCCCGAGACCCTGCGTTCCTACCGCTTCTGGAGCTGGGAGGAGCGGGGCACGCAAACCTATACTGTGGTCAATAACCGCGTGGAGTGCGTCTCCGTCACCGCTGCCAGCCGCGCCCAGGGTGAAGAAGGGGACAGAGGTTACATTCCCGCCCGAGGCCGCCGAAACGGCGACACCTTCCGCGAGCAGTTTGAACGCGCCATCGAGTTGGGCGCAGGGACGGTCATCCTCATTTCCTGGAACGAGTGGACCACCAGCGAGCAGCTCTCTCTGGAGATCTCCAAGGATCTTGAGCCTTCCGTGACCCTTGGCACATTCTACTACGATCTCCTCTGCGAGCAGATCAAAAAGTTCAAAGGACAGAAGGAATAAGCCCATGAAACTCCGTGATATTCATCTCCGCGACCCCTTTATCTTTGCCGAGAACGGCGTTTACTATCTCTACGGCACCCGCCGCGGTGATACCACCAAAGTCATCCCGTGGCAGGGGTTGGACGTGTATACTTCTACCGATCTGATCGAGTGGAGCGAGCCTCACGAGTGCTTCACACGCCCCGAGAATTTCTGGTCGGACAGAGATTTCTTCGCCCCTGAGGTCTACCACTACGGCGACGCATACTATATGTTTGCCAGCTTCCGCAGCGAGGATCGTCTGCGTTGCTCTCAAATTCTTAAGAGCGACAGCCCCATGGGGCCTTTCCTTCCCTTCACCGACGGTCCCATTACCCCTGAGGGCTGGTCATGTCTGGACGCCACCTTCTATGTGGACGAGGAGGGCACACCCTGGACGGCCTTCTGCCACGAATGGACGCAGATCGGTGACGGCACGATCGATATCCTCCCCCTGACCCCCGATCTTTCCGCCCCTGCTGGTAAGTCCGAGCTGATTCTCCGCGCAGGAGACGCCGCATGGTCATACTCCTTGGTAGATCCCACCTCACGCAACTACGTCACCGATGGTCCCTTCTTCCGTAAGGGCAAGAACGGCAAGCTGTATATGCTCTGGTCGGGCTTCCACGCAGGTCCTCAATACTGGTATGTACAGGCCTTGGCCATCAGCGACAGTGGAAGCATCCACGGCCCTTGGAGGCACGCGGATAAATTCATCTATGATCAGGACGGCGGTCACGGTATGCTCTTTGACGGCTTCGACGGCAATCTCTATCTCGTTCTCCACAGCACCAACGTTAATCCAAATGAGAGACCCAGACTGTTCAGGATCGCAGAGACCGAGGACTGTTTTGAGATCATCGAGCAGGTGAATACATAAGAAAAGACAACCGAGCGTCCGTGACGCTCGGTCATTTTTTGGTATCCTATGGCGAAAGGAAAGATGCGTATGATATGGAAACCATTTTTCACACATGGATATAAAATACTGAACTCCGGTGACATTCTGTGGTATAATAGAATCGGAATGTGGAGCAGCCTCTGTATCGGGTTTGTCTCCCTCCCTTTGGTACAATATTAGCGTAGTCTGCAGCCGGTACCACGGCGGGATTTACAGACTATGCTTATTTTGTTATAATGAGAAGGTAATGGTCTGACGACCCCACCTTAGAACTTCGCGTTCGTAAATGAAAGAGTCAAAAGCTCGTGAATATGAGGACGCTCTGCAATGGCTGTAGATGTCAGGTTGGCATTAGAGCAACAGAATTATTCGAGAATATGAGTCGTTCGTTCTTATGACCGTACATCACACCTTGTGATTTGCAAAAATGCAATCCCACCACACGCATTCTGACGAATGTTGTATGGTGGGATAAATCTATTCATTACTGATTCTGCCACAATTCTCTGCGTGGATTTGCGGTATCTGCGCAATATCCGAACAGCGGTTGCCAGTGAAAACAATATCGTCGGTATTGATTGCATGCATTGCTTGTACGATATCAAATACATTGTCTGTGATCCGGATACCGCGGTGATAATACGGTGCTTCGGCTGAGGCTTTATATTCCGGACAGGAGCGGATACAACCGCGTGAACCGACAAAGCGGTTTTCACATACCAGAACGTCCGTCACAGGACTTGCTTCAAACCAATAGTTGGTATCTCCCGTAAACATCAGCGGCAGACCGATCTCGTTATGTCGGATCACGACCTTACCGCGGGATTGAATCCGCAGATGCGAAATGGCTTTTCCGAAACGGCAGTCTTCTATCAGAATATCCGGCTGTGTTGACAGATTTTCAATCATATCACCGTCCTCAATTCCGGACAGATCACCATCCGTCTGCAGCAGAATATTACATGCATCCAGAACCTCTGTCCCCAGAATCCGGAGGCTACATTTCGGCTCCAGCGTTTGTCCGCGGTAAACTCGAATGATGTCCCCTACTCCAAAGATCTGATAATATGCATCACAGAAATAGCTTTCGGGACCTTTATAAGCAAAGAGTTTTCCGTCACGGATTCCATGAACAAGATAAAAATTGGTGTGGATATTCAGCGCATCGTCGAACATTCCCTCCATCACGGAATTGCGGATCACAACAGATCCTTTTGACGCAACCAAATGAATCGCATCGGCAGAATTGGACATGATTCCGTGTGATTTTTCATCATGCGTCAGAAGCAAGCCGTCGATGGAAATGTTTTCTGTGTACATGGATGTGATGCCGTAACCAGCACCGTTGAGAATACGGTAATTCTCTACCGTAATATTTTTCGAGCGGCATAGAAACGCAGAGGACTTGTCCCTTGTTTCATGAGACAGTGCAACCACATGCCGTGCACTCCAATGCGTGGGAACATCACCCATCAGAACAATATTTCCGTTTTCCTCACGAACACGAAGA
>JAFTLK010000300.1 GCA_017455975.1 Clostridia bacterium
CTTGCGGGCATCGAGGGCATTGCCATTCACCACTTCACCGAGCGCGACGTTGTCCGCCATAAGCTCGTGCAGAAGATCATTCTCGCTTACGAAAAATACGACCGCGAAAAGGCAAAGCGTGCCATGAGCGGTGAAAAAAACGGCGGGGCAAAATTCAAATTCGAGAAAAACTGACGGGGAGAACATTGTGATGAAGCATAAGATATACACACGCAACGACCAGAAAAAGGAACCGCTGACACCGGCTGCAAGAGCGCTTGTCAAGCGGGCGATCACAGCGGCGCTCGACTATGAACAGTTTGAGGGCACAGCAGAGGTTTCGGTCACATTCGTTGACAATGAAGCGATACGGGAGCTGAACCGCGACTACCGCGGTAAGGACGCGGCGACCGATGTGCTGTCGTTCCCGCTTTTTGAGGACGATGAGGACTTCGACGACGGCTTTGTGCTTCCGCCGGACATGGAGGAAGACGAGGAAGACGCACCGACCGCCATCGGCGACATCGTCATCTCTGTGGAACGTGCAAAGGCACAGGCGGAGGAATACGGTCATTCCTATGAGCGTGAGCTTGCGTTCCTCGCGGTACATTCGACGCTGCATCTGCTCGGCTATGACCATGAGCGCTCACCCGAGGAGGATGCCGAACAGCGCCGCCGCCAGGAGGAAATTCTGTCCTCCATCGGACAGACAAGATAACAACAAGGACAAATAAAGGACATAGAACATGAAAAAGACAGGATTTATTGCCATCGTCGGCAAGCCCAACGTCGGCAAATCTACACTTCTCAACACCATGCTCGGCGAAAAGATCGCCATTGTATCCGATAAGCCCCAGACCACGCGCAACCGTGTCACCGGTATTCTGACCAAGGACGATACCCAGTATGTCTTCATGGACACGCCCGGTATGCACAATCCGAAGAACAAGCTCGGCGATTTCATGATGCGGGCGGCAAACGACACGCTGACCGATGTAGACGTTGTACTGTACGTGGTCGAAGCGGACAAGCATATCAATCCCGCCGAGGAGCAGCTGATGGACAAGCTGTCCCGCAGCTCCATCCCTTCCATCCTCATCATCAACAAGATCGATGCGGCAAATGCGGAAAAGGTCGGCGAAACGATCAAGCGCTTCTCCGAACGTCACGATTTCGACGCGGTCATCCCGGTTTCCGCACTCAAGGATAAGGGCATTGACATCATTTTTGAAGAACTGCAGCCGTTCATGAACGAATGCGAGGACTGGTTCTTCCCGGACGATATCATCACCGACCAGCCGGAGCGGCAGATTGCGGCGGAGGTCATCCGCGAAAAGATCCTGCGCCTGACCAATGACGAAATTCCGCACGGTACTGCCGTTGTCATTGAAGCATTTGAAGAAAAGAAAGACCTGATTTCTATTCGTGCCGAGATTTTCTGCGAGCGTGAATCGCACAAGGGCATTCTGATCGGCAAGCACGGTGTGACCTTAAAGAAGATCGGAACCTACGCACGCGAGGACCTCGAAGCGTTCCTTGGTGTCAAGGTCTATCTGAACCTGTGGGTCAAGGTCAAGGAAAACTGGCGTGACAGCGCCGCACAGGTTGCCAACTTCGGCTTCATTGATGAATAAACCGTCACCTGTTTTCAATACGCGCGGCGTGGTGCTGCGCGCGACCGATGTCGGTGAACGTGACCGCATGCTGACGGTTTTGTCGGCAGAATACGGAAAATTATCCGTCTTTGCACGCGGTGTACGCAAAATCACATCGGGCTCGCTTCCGGCATCCCAGCTGTTTGCATACGCCGATTTCACACTGCGGCGCGGTGCGCAGTATTGCTTTCTCAATGAATCGACGATCAGAGAGACGTTCCTCGGCATTTCGTCGACCATCGAGGGTGCGGCACTGGCCTCCTACCTGTGTGAGATCGCGGACGAGCTTTCTGTGGAGGGCGACCCGTCCGGGGAAATGCTGCAGCTCATTCTCAACACGCTGTGGACGATTGCCGCAGGTGCGCGGCCGCTGTATCTTGTCAAGGGCGCCTTTGAAATGCGTGCGGCGGCGATCGCCGGATTTCAGCCGGATCTGATCTCCTGTGCAGGATGCGGCTGCGAGGACATCGGGGAGATCGGTATGCTTGATGTCATGAACGGACGGCTGATCTGCGGCGACTGCTACGACAAGCTCTATCGCGAACGGCTCGAATGGGCATCGGCGTATCTGCCAAAGGATGCCCAGCTGACCGATGAATACGGGCAGGCCATTCTGTTCCGACGGCTGACCCCGTCCGTGCTGCAGGCCATTCGCTATATTCTCTATACCGACCCCAAACGGCAGTTTTCGTTTACCGTGGACGGAGAGGACATTCCGCTGTTCCGCGATGCGTGTGAAACGTATCTTCTGCATCACATCGGACACGGTTATCGGACGTTGGCCTTTTACAAATCCCTTGAACATTTATAACGAATCAAATAGGAAAACATCATGGCAAATTTTGAAAAAGCAATCAAAACCCTCGAGTTTGACCGGGTTCTGGAACAGCTTGCAGCTGCGGCACAGACGGACGGCGCAAAGGAAAAGGCGATGCGGGTCATGCCGCAGACCTCCCTTGTCCGTATCCGCAAGCTGCAGATGCAGACCTCCGATGCCCGCCGTCTGATGGGTGTCAAAGGAACGCCGCCGTTTGGCGGTGTCACCGATATTACCGGACACATCGACCGCGCCGAAAAGGGTGCGTCGCTGTCCCCGGCCGAGCTTCTGCGCGTGGCAAATGTCCTGCGTGTGGCAAGAATGCTCGACGACTATATCAACACAGACAAGCGGTTTGAAACGTCGCTTGACGAAGTATTCGACCGCCTGACCTCCAACCGTTATCTGGAGGACCGCATTACAAAGTCGATCCTTGCCGAGGATCTGATCGCGGACGAAGCCAGCCCCGAGCTTGCCGAAATCCGCCGCAAGATCCGTGCCGCCAACAGCCGCATCAAGGAAAATCTGCAGAAGTATACCTCCGGGCAGACCTTCTCCAAGTATCTGCAGGAAAACATCGTTACACAGAGAAACGGACGCTATGTCGTTCCCGTCAAGGCAGAATACCGAAACGAAGTCAAGGGTCTGATCCACGACTCCTCCGCATCGGGCGCGACGCTGTTCATTGAGCCTTTGTCCGTTGTGGAAGCAAACAACGAACTGCGCTTCTTGGAAAACCAGGAAAAGAAGGAAATCGAGCGGATTCTGTCGGTGCTGTCGCAGGCGGTTGCGGACTGTGCATCGGCACTCTCGCTTGACTATCACAACATCACAGAGCTTGCCTTTATCTTTGCAAAGGCGGAGCTTTCCTACCGTATGAATGCCTCCGAGCCGCAGCTCAATGAGGACGGCATCGTCGATCTGA
>JAFTLK010000301.1 GCA_017455975.1 Clostridia bacterium
ACTCGATGACCGTCATATGTTCTCCATTGAAAGTGACGTCTGGGCAAGCCGTGCCGACTTCTTTGACGAAGTGTTTGACCCGAATATGTGTCTGCACTTCCACCGCTACTGGTGTCCGCCGCGCAAGTTCATGTATGACGCCTTCCTGCAGAAACGGCAGACACTCGGCATTCCGCTGTATCTCGGTGAAACGGGTGAAAACGATCTTGGGTGGTTTGCCGCGATGTATCCGCTGGCAGCGGATCTGGACATCGGTTACAACATCTGGCCGTGGAAGAAGATGGATACTGACAATTCCCCCTGCTCCGTCAACAAGCCGGCATTGTGGGACAAGATCATTGCCTATACTGCCGGCGGCGGCCGTCCCTCGTATGCCGATGCGCAGGCGGCGTTTTCCGAATACCTTGAAAACTGCAAATTTGAGAACTGCCGCTGGCAGCCGGAGGTGATTTCCTCGATCCTCCGCCGTCCCGGCTGTGTCATCCGTGCATGCGATACGGTGACGCAGAATGACGCGGTCACATGGATTGACAAAGACGGCAATCCGACCTCCGACTGGGAAAAGACTGTCACACATTTCATATCCGGCGGTGAGGCATCCTACCATTTGTATTCGGACGGGGAAGACGGAACTGTCCGGATCAAGGCAGCGGGGAACGGTACGCTTACGCTGTCCTTTGACGGTGCGGCGCTCGGAACTCATTCCGTTGACGGCGGGGAGCTTTGTGCGCAGATTCCCGGTCATGACGGTACGCTGACACTGTCCTGTACCGACGGTACCTTGGACATCGAATGGATCGTATACGACAAACAGGCGTAATCGGAGGGAATCATGATCGAAAAAGAACAACTGCTGCCGCTGGTACAAAATCATACCGCCGATACGGCTGTCAGAGAAAAATATGCGGCGCACCTGTATGAATTGCTTTCCGTGGTTGACGGTGCGCGGATCGGTGAGGATTACGGTCGGGCAATGTCTGACAACAATGCCGCGGAGGCGGTACACCTGCTTGCCTCCTATTACCGCACAAAGCCCGCGGTTTCCGTGTCATATCTGACCGCCGCCGGAAATTATGACCGCGATGCAGCCGACCGGACGGTCCGGGGCATGGTGCGCGTGGTCAACATTGACTGGACGTTTGAGAACGGCGAATTCGATTTCCTGTTTGACCCGACGGCGATTCGCGGACCGCGCAACCATGAATGGCTGTGGCAGCTCAACCGGCACGGGTACTGGGCAAATATGGCACGTACCTACCGTGCGACAGAAGACGAAACTTATGCAGCTGCCTTCCGTGATCAGCTCCTTGCGTGGATTGCGCAGACCGATATCCCGGAACACTGGAACGGTCCCGGCAGTGCCTGGCGTACCATCGAATGCGGCATCCGGCTGATGGGCTCCTGGCAGGTGACCTTTGACGGCTTCCGCGCATCCCCGACGGTCGATGATGTCACGCTGCTTCTGATGGCTGCGTCCATGCACCGTCAGTCCTGCCACCTGATTGCGCATCCGACCAGCAAGAACTGGCTGATGATGGAGGCAAACGGTGTTTATACCTTTTCTTCACTCTTTGATGAGCTGACCGATGCGGCAGAGCACCGCAGCATCGCCGCAGGATGGCTTCTTTCTGAAACCTGTTCCCAGATTCTGCCGGACGGTATGCATAACGAGCTGTCGCCGGACTATCAGCTTGTCGTGTTCGGCTGCGCGGCCGACTTTTACAGCCTTGCGAATGCCCTTGGATATGGCGATGAAATTCCGGATGGCTTTGCCGATGTGATCCGCTCGACGGTCAACGCGGCAATTTCGCTGAGCACACCTGCACTGACGCAGCCGCGAACCAATGACTGTTATACCATTCGTCTAAATCGATTTACAGGCGGTGCTGCAGGTGTTCTCGGCGATACGCCGGAATATCGATACTTCAATTCCGGACGCACCGAAGGAACACCGCCCCAAGGGCTGCAGGCATCGCGTTATCTGCCCTATGCCGGATTTGCTGCAATGCGCTCCGGCTGGGATGCCGATGCGTCCTATCTATGCTTTGATGTCGGTCCGCTCGGTATGGCGCACATCCACCAGGATATGCTGAATATCAATCTCTGGCGCGGCGACGAAGAACTGCTTTACGACGACGGCGGCGGTCAGTACGAAGTGTCCGAAGCACGCGGTTATGCGCTGACCTCGCTTGCGCACAATACCGTATCGGTGGACGGACTTCCGCAGTGCCGTCAGACACCGTTTCAGTACAGTGCGCCGTATGACGCGCACTGGATCAGCTGTGACGGTTTTGACTATGCGGAAGGGCTGTATGACGGCGTTTTCGGGCGTACGGAACAGGTGAAATCCGCATCCCATCTGCGGCAGGTGCGTTTCTGCAAGCCGGGATTTTTTGTTGTCGCAGACAGCCTTTCCTCGGCGGACGGACATGCGCATACCTACGAGGTGCTGTTCCATACGGATACAACGCGCGTCCGACAGACAGACGTGTATCCCGGTGCGCTTATCACCGATTTCGGGCGGAAATACGATCTTCTGATGATCCCGCTCGATGAACCCGGTGCCGGCGTGGAAACAACCGTCGTATCGGCACAGACCGAGGGTGGAATGCGCGGCTGGTACAACGGACGCAACGACTGTGATCTGCATCCGTCGACCACGGTATCGCGTGTTGTCAGCGGCGTAAAGGATTTCCGTTTTACAACACTGCTGATTCCGGTGCGTGCCGCAGATCCGATGCCGGAGGTTTCCGTATCGGCGGACGGCACGGTTCATGTGATGCTGGAAGGTCGGTCGTATACGTTTGATTTGAACGCGCTTGACCGATAAAGAAAAGGAGAAGAAACCAATGCTTGAAAGAAACTATGATGTCGTTGTCGCGGGAGCCGGTCCTGCGGGAATCTGTGCGGCAGTCGAGGCGGCTCGGTCCGGTGCGAAAACCGCACTGATTGAGCGGTATGGCTGTATCGGCGGCAATCTGACGCAGGGGTATGTCGGACCGCTGCTCGGCGGTACCTGTGCCGGAACGATGTCGGAGGAGATCGCGCGGCGCGTTTGTCCCGTACCCGGTGCGGTCCCCGATTTTGAATGGGCAAAGATCGCGCTGACGGAAATGGTTGCCGATGCCGGTGTGGATGTCTATCTGCAGGAAGCGGTCGTATCGGTGGAACGGGAGGAGGATCGGCTGTGTGCGGTCATCGCCGACGGCAAGTGCGGACCGATCCGCTTTGCAGCGGATGTGTATATCGACGCAACCGGTGACGGCGATGTCGCGTATCTTGCTGGCTGTCCGTATGACATGGGACGCACGGGTGACGGTCTGATCCAGCCGGTGTCGTTCATGTTCATCATTCAAGGGGTGGATGAGGATCAGCATCTGCTGTGCGAGCACGAGGAGCATCATACCGATCTCGGTGACGGACGGGAATATCTTGACCTGTGTCACCGCGCATGCAAAACGGGAGAACTGCCGAAAAACGTCAACATCGTGCGTCTTTACAAAACGGCATATCCCGATGAGCGCATGGTCAATGCGTCGCAGGAAAACTATATCAATCCCTTTGATCCCACAGATCTCTTCCGTGCGGAAGCGTCTCTGCGGCGGCAGACCAATCAGATCGTGGATTTTCTGAAAAACAACATTCCCGGCTTTGCCGATATCCGCGTCAAAGGCTCGTCAACGACACTCGGTGTGCGTGAGAGCCGACGGATTCTCGGGGATTATGTCATTACCGTTGAGGATGTCGCGGCAGGACGGCTGTTTGACGATGCGGTCGTGCATCATGCGGGCTTCTGCGTGGATATTCACAATCCGGACGGTCCCGGTCAGTCGGAATTTGTGGACAAGCGTCCGACGATTGCCGGTGCGCATGACATTCCGTTCCGTGCGATGACACCGATCGGTGTCAACAACCTGATTACCGCAGGACGCTGCATCTCCGGTACGCATGAGGCGATGGCATCCTACCGCGTCATGAATATCTGCTTTGCCATGGGCCAGGCGGCAGGTGCGGCGGCAGCGCTGATGAAGACACACGGCATTTCCTCCACACGTGCACTGGATGTCGCTCTGATCCGCGAACATCTGAAGTCGCGCGGCGTTAAGCTCGATGCATAACTGAAAAAAGAGGTGCGGCAGGCGTAATACCTGCGGCACCTCAATTTTTATATGATATGTGTAACGTTAAACGTCGGATTTTGCGATAAATGCGCGGATCTGCGCAAGCTTCGCTTCGGCATCCGAACGCCCGAGATTGTACATTTCCCGCAGCTTGTCGGGATCTTTTTCGATGCGTCCGAGATGCAGATCGCGTGACGGACGCAGTACCAGAACATCACCGGTCTGTTCTGCCGCCGCAATTTCATCCAGCGTGCGGTTGTAGCCGATGTGACGCTGCTCCAGCGCCTTGGCAAGAGCGGGATATTTGTGCAGGGACAGCCGCAGCAGGGCGTTCATGGCAGGTGAGGATGTGGATTTTCTGTAGCCCTCCGGACGGGTCAGAACGATCAGATTGCGCGCATAGCCCTGTTTCCGGAACCAGGCAAGGGGAATCGAATCGGCAGTGCCGCCGTCGGAGAGATGATAACCGTCCACCTCGACGATGCGGGAGAACAGCGGCATTGATGCGGAGGCGCGCATATAGGTCAGATCGCGTGCGTCACAGGTGTCGGCACGGTGGTACAGCGCCTCGCCCGTATCCGCATCGGTGCAGACGATGTAGAACGGCATCGGGTTGCTCTGATAAGTCTCATAGTCGAACGGATCGAGCCTGTTCGGGATGTCATCGTAGCAGAGCTTTGTTCCGAAGTAGTTGCCCGTGAACAGCAGAGAACGGAACGACGCATACCGCGGATCGCGGCTGTATTTTGTGTTGTAGCGGATCGTGCGTCCAATCTGGCGGGATTTGAAATTGCAGCCGAAGGTTGCACCGGCACTGACGCCGATGCAGCCGTCAAAGGTGATGTTCTGTTCCATCAATACATCGCATACACCTGCTGTGTACATGCCGCGCATCGCGCCGCCTTCTAAAATGAGTCCTGTTTTGGCTGTGATCGGGGTCATGATATCGGTTCCTTTCCGGTGTGGCCTCTTCCATTCGCATGTAAAAACATCCTTGCTGAAGCAAGGATGAAATCAGCTGACACTGAAGAAATCTTTGGCAATGCCTCAGATGAAATGAAATCCACCCATCCGCCGTCGAGGCGGATTTCATCCAACAAAGTTGGATTTCATTGCCGAAGACGATTTCACCCACCCGCAAGGGTGGATTTCGTTGAAAAACCGGCAAGTGAAACTCGTCGGTTTTTCCGGTTGGGGCAGCGGGACTCGAAGACCTGCCGCGGAACCGCCTGCGGTTCCGCAAAAGATTCCCTGCGGGAATCTTTCGTCCGCATGTAGTACAATCCCACAACTCCAAAGATAAACCAAGAACCACCTGTGGTGATTCTTGGTTTATGGCTGGGGTAGCGGGACTCGAACCTGCGTATACAAGAGTCAAAGTCTTGTGCCTTAACCGACTTGGCGATACCCCAATATGAAACTGTTCTTTAATTATACCATAAACCCGGCAAAAATACAAGAGCAAAACGAAATTTTCTGCCCGGAAAATGCAAATGGAGAACAGTTTCCGTATCTTTATCCGAAATATTTGCAGATGACGGCCGCTTCAGCATCTGCAAGACGGTCAAGGCAGGCATCGGTCGTCAGGAATGTCGCGTCGTCGATGTTGGTATGGAAGCCGTGCTCGATGAGGAATGCCTGACGGCATCCGCTTTTGGCTGCGGCACGGATGACGCCGTAGTAGTCATCCTCCGGCACGCCGGGATATTCACGGATCATAATGCCGCGGTTGTCTGTCTGCATGATCCCGGCTGCAGCTGCGTTGAGTGCGGCGGCGAACGGTGCATTTTCCTCTTTTGCGGTCAGCGAATAGAAGGTCATGACACCGCGGACGAGCGGATAACGCTCCGGCGGGGTGGAAGTACCGGGAGCATTGGAATGCAGAGACAGAAACAGCACCGCGTTGTTCTTTCCGGCCAATTCACCGCGTTCCGCAAGCGATGGGTCATCGTCAACGGTCGGACGTGTCAGCAGGACGGTGAAGCCGGCGTCCTCCAGCCGTGCGGCAAGTTTGCCCGCATAAATAAAATTCTGTGTTCCCTCGTATTTCCCCTCAATGACGGGATACGGATTGCCGTATTTTCCGTGTCCGGCATCCAGAACGATGCATTTGCTCATCATGTGTGCCTCCTTTGGTACATGGTTGTGATTGACACCTTAATTATAAGGAAAAAAACGCCGGATGTCAACATGTTTACAACAAATTCAAAAAATAGTCACGAACTTCTGCGGATTCGCTCATATTTTTTGCGTATAATATAAGCATAAAAACAGATGAAATGTGTAAGGAGGCGATCCGGATGGCAGTATGGAACAGGGACGGCGGCAAAACCGCCTCTCCGACGGTGTTTGTGATCTGCTGTGTGATCATCGGTCTGGTCTTTCTGTTTTTTCCGGGCTGGGTGATCGGCACGCTGTCGCTGATCCTCGGACTGCTCTGCATTGCATACGGCGCATGGAAGCTGATCACGGCTTTGCGCTCGGCAGGCTTTACACGGGTCGGTGCGCTGCTTGGCGGTGCGGTTTCCATCCTGCTGGGCTCTTATGTCATCCGTCAGCCTGAAAACGTCTTCTCACTTTTACCGATTGCCGCGGGGATCTTTTTCCTTCTGGATGGAATCGACCGCATCCGCTGCGCCGCGGCAATGCACCGGACAGTACGCAGTACGGCGGCCGGCAAACGGCAGGCGGCATTCGCCGGCAAACAGAAGCGGCGCTTCTATTCCGCCTGCATCATCGGAGCAGCGACGCTGCTTTGCGGTCTGCTTCTTCTGCTGTATCCGCTCGGTGCGCTTGATCTGACCCTGCGCATCATCGGATTTCTGATCGTCTGCAACGGCATCGGTGCCCTTTGGACCTCACATGCGCTGAAGGTTACGCTTCACCTGTTCGGCAGCGATACCCCGAAGCGTGCGCCCGACGGCAAATATGAAGCCGATTTTCGCGATATCACCGAACCAATCGAATAAAGCAATGCCGACCGATCGGTCGATTCTGTGCGAATCCTCCGGCGGTCGGCGTTTTATTATCTTTTTGCGGAATGCAGTGTACAGAGCAGACGCTCCTTGGCATAATCAAACAGTGCATCCGCCGCTTCTGTGGTATATGCATCGGCGATGATGCGGAAATTGCGGTCGCGTGTGGCCACAATGCGAACCGAGCCGTCGCCCCGCTGACAGACCACGCCCTCGAGTGCGGGGCGGAATGCCGTACCTTCGGTCTTTTCCCGCATCAGGCGGCCAAGATCGGCGGAGAGCGTCAGCGGTCGTCCCGGTTCTGCATGGGATGCGGCAAGGCCGAAGCGGCGGTGCATCGGACGGCAGGCAGGAAAATGCTCAAGCAGCGCGGAGAGGCTGCAGCCATGCGCTGCCATCAGACAGACGGTATCCCGTGCAAGAAGCAAGGCGTCCTCACCCTCCATTGCGGCATACAGACGGGCGGGTGCATCCTTTGTGCCGGCTGGTGCATGTGAATAGCGCAGGTCACAGGACAGCGAGAGCGGTGCACAGACGGGCAGAGACAGCGGGACGGCATCCCCCGGGGCGGTCGTGCGCGGCGTCGGGAAGTACGGGATTCCCTGTTGTGCATCCCGTGCGGCAGACAGCAGCGTGATGAGTGTCCAGTGGTCGGCGGTAACGGTGTTTGTTCCGTTTTGCTCGGTGACCGTCAGAGGGCAGAGAATGTCCGCGCTCTCCTCGGACGGTGCGGCAATGGAGAACTGCAGCGGTGCATCCGGGGTCTCTGTCCCGCCCATGGAAGACAGCAATGCTGCCAGCAGACGTTCCTCCGGCGTTTTTCCGCAGGAAAAAGCAAACGGCGGGAGAATAAGCCGGGTATTATGGGGATGAACGGTACCCCCGTACCTTGCAAGATACGCATCTGTGAGGACATCGGAGCGCACGGTGCGGGGTGCGGACGGTGCGCTGACCCCTCGGATGTCCGCATCGGAGCTCCGGCGGAGATTTTCATACTGTGCCGACAGTGCTTCGGCAAAACAGGCATCGAGCTGCCGCTCCTCCGTACGTGTCGGATACAGACCGTGCGGATCAAATACAGCCGCCGCCGCACATCCGCGCAGCAAATGGAGCACAATGCGGTAAACGGGGGACGGCAGAGGCAGATCGGGCATCCGTGCGGCGGAGAGCGGCAGAACGGCATCGGCAAAAAAGATATCACCGCTCCCGTCTGTGTCCGGCATGCAGGCAAATGCGGCGCGCAGCAGCGCTTCCGTGCCGGTAAGTGCACGTTCGTCTCCGCTCCTGCAGATCAGCAGTGCGGCGTTCTGTTTTCCGGCAAATGCGGCAAGTGCGCGTGCAAACGCAAGCACGGTTTCCGGTACGGGGTACGTGCCGACGGACAGTCGGTAGCCCGTGTCCGACAAAAACGGTGTGAGACGTGAGCCGTCGGAAAATGCATCGTCTGCGGGCTTGTTTCTGCTGAATACGGCAGATGTCGGCCGGCTGCCGGGCTCCAGCTTTGTTCCGCGCGGCAGATGCATATGATCGCCGATGACACATCCGCGTCCCAGCACGCAGCCCGGCTCAATGATTACACCGTCTCCGACCCTGACATCGGCACACAGAATGGAGCCGGAGACCGATGCGCCGCGGCCGATGTGCACCCTGTCAAACAGGATGCTTTCACGAACCGATGCGGTGGACGGAATGAAGCATTCCCGGCCGACCGAGCATTCCGTGAGATGCGGCGGCAGAACGGGATGCATGCGCGGTGTGCTGACGCAGGGAATTCTGCCGGCACTTATGTCAAGCGAACAGCGCAGATAGGCGTGGTGTGAACCGATGTCGCACCAATATCCGTCCCCGGCATAACCGTACAGCGCACATCCGTCGGTCAGTGCCTGCGGAAAGATATCCGCGCCGAAATCCGGTGCACCCTCTGTCGGAATGCGTTCAAGAAAGGTGCGGCGCAGACAGTAGATGCCTGTGTTGACCGTGTCGGACAGTGTTTCCGCGGCGCACGGCTTTTCCGCAAAGGCCGCGATGCGGCTGTCTTCTCCTGTGATGACGATACCGAAAGCGCCGGGATCCTCCACCGATACGCACAAAAGCGAAGCATCTGCCTGCCATGTGCGGTGCTGTGCGGCAAATGAAGCAAGGTCGCAGGTGAAGACCGCGTCACCGCTGATGACGAGTGCATCTTCATCTTCCGGCGCAGAAAAACGCGCCCATGCATCGCGCACGGCGCCTGCCGTTCCGCGTGCGGCACCGTCCTCGCGGGCATATAAAAGGCGGATGCCGGCATAGCTGCCGCCGAGCAGAGATACAATGTCATCGGCGCGGTAACGCACGGTGATGACAGCACGGTCGGCACCGAGGGCGGACAGCGTATCGAGGATGCGGCATAGAGCCGGGACACCGTCGACCGGGATCAGGGGCTTGGGCAGATCGGATGTGATCGGGCGCAGACGGGTGCCCTCACCTCCGGCAAGCAGGATGGGAAGCACGGTATTGGGAAGAGGTGCGTCTGTCATGGATATGTTTTCCTTTCGTTTGGTGAATTTGGGGCGGTACAGATGCAAAAATCAAAAGAAAATCGAGAAAATTGCAAAATCGTATGGACAAGATGCACAGAATATGATATACTTAAGCTAACTATACCATTCGGATGATCGCTGAAGGATCATCCGGGAACTGGAGGGTCCTATGCAGCAGTTTGATCTTGCGGCACTGAAAGCGGAGGTGCAGGCTCCGCTGTCCGGTCGGCATGCTTTGCCGGTGTTCCGGGCGGAGGGATATACAGCACATGCCGGCGATGAAAACGTCATTGCCCGTGCATATGCCATTCGTACCTTGTTTGTCGGGCACGAAAAGCACATCTACGGCAACGACCGCTTTGCAGGCTCTATGCGCGGCATGTATGCCGATGTGACAGAGGATGCCGTCACAGCCGCCCGTGCGGTCTGTTCTGCGTATCCTGAGCGCGGCTTCCATACCAATTCTGACCATTATGGCGCCAATTATTCACATTTTCTTGCACGCGGCATCGGCGGTGTGCTGGATGACATCGATGCTTCACTTGCTGCCTATGACGGAGATGCGGAAAAAACGGCATTTCTGCACGCTGCCCGCATTGCCATGGAGGGTTTTTCGGAACTGGTCCGGGGGTATGCCCGCGCGGCAGAGCAAAAGGCAGATGCGGCAGACAATGCCGCCGCCCGCGTCCATTTTTCGGAAATGGCGGCGCGCTGTGACAGGGTCGCCATGGAGGCACCCCGTACCTTCCGCGATGCGCTGCAGCTGGTGTGGCTGACGTACATCGCATTTGCCTATGAGGGCAGATATGCCATGGCGTTCGGACGGCTCGACCAGTATCTGTATCCGTTCTTTGCACGCGACCTTGCAGACGGCACGCTGACCGAGGAAGAAGCAACCGACGATCTGGCATCGGTCTTTATGAAGATCGGCGAGCGCAGAACGCTTGTCGGCGGCGACGATGTTTCCAACATTGCCATCGGCGGCGTCAAGCCGGAAGATGGCTCGGACGCGACAAACGCACTGTCGTTCTGCGTTCTTCGTGCGGTCAGACAGTGCTTCATTCCCGGCCCGAACCTGTCAGCACGGATTCACAAAGATACACCGAAGGAATTTCTCGATGCCTGTCTTGAGGTCATCGGCACCGGTCTTGGCTATCCCGCGCTGATGAATGACGATGTCAACATTCCGGCTCTGCACAGAATGGGCTATTCGATTGAGGACTGCCGCGACTACTGCATGGTCGGCTGTATTGAGAACTTCATTCAGGGCAAGCAGCCGCCGTGGTCTGACGGACGCTTCAATACGCCTGTGTATCTCGAATACGCGCTCAACAACGGCTGTTCTCTGCTCGACGGTGTCAAGCGCGGCATCGAAACGGGCGAGCCCGATTCGTTTGCGACGATGGATGCCTTCATGGATGCGTTCACGGCACAGCTGCGCGTCGGTGCGAAGAATTATGTCGACGGGTTCAACCGCGTCAACTATATTGCCGATTCCGTCAACCATCAGTCGCCGTTTCTGTCCTGCTTCTGCGATGACTGTATCGCACGCGGTATCGACATCAACCGCGGCGGTGCAAAATACCCGACGGCACACGGTGCCTGCGGTATGGGCATTGCCACAGTCGCGGACTCGCTTGCTGCCATTGAAACGCTGGTCTACCGCGACAAGGTGCTGACACTCGGAGAGCTGCGTGATGCGCTTGCGGCAAACTTTGAAGGTTATGACGACCTGCGGGCAAAGCTGATTGCCGCACCGAAGTACGGCAACAACGACGATATTGCGGATAAATATGCCGTCTGGTTTGTTGAGGCACAGGCGGATCTGTTTGATTCGTACCGTACTCCCGACGGCGGACGGTATTACATCGCCATTGCCTCCAATACGCAGAACATCAGCGCAGGCCGCGAGGTCGGCGCAACACCCGACGGACGCGGTGCAGGTATGCCGGTATCCGATGCGGCATCGCCCATGCGCGGCATGGACCGATCGGGTCCGACGGCAGCGGCTCTGTCGCTGTGCAAGCCCGACTATACGCGCGTTGCCTGCGGTACCGTTGTCAATCAGAAATATACGCCCGATATGTTCGGGGATGCCGAAAAACGTGCCAAGCTCGGCGCTGTCATCCGCTCGTATTTCTTAATGGGCGGGCAGGAGCTGCAGATCAACTGCGTTTCCAAGGACACGCTGCGCGATGCACAGGTGCATCCGGAGGATTATGCATCTCTTGTCGTCCGTGTTTCCGGTTTCTCGGCGTATTATACCAAGCTCGACCGTGCGGTGCAGGAGGATATCCTTGCGCGTACCGAGCATTACTGATGCAAAAAATAATATCACAATATACATTTCCGGAGGAATCATATCATGAATTTCAAGAGAATACTTCCCGCATTTTTACTGCTCTGCACCGTCATGGGTACGGCTGCATCCTGCGGCGGCGACAGCGGTACACAGCCTGCCGAAACGACGGCAGCGGTCGGCGGTGATGACACAACGGCTGCTGTTACGGAAGCGGTGACCGATGACCGTCCCGCACTTGATCTGCCGGACGCGGATTTCGGCGGCGAGAAGCTGCGCATCCTCGGCTACGAGCTGGGAGTTGACTGTATCCACCAGTATGACTTCTATTACGATGAAGCCATGGCAGGCGAGCTTGTCAACGATGCCATCCGTGCCCGCAACCTGCTGATCGAAGAACGCTACAACTGTGAGATCGAAGTGACCAATGATACCGCCCCCGCAACGACCGCACGCAACTCCATTTCCGCCGGCTCCGATGACTTTGAGATTATGGAGCTGTACATCAATAACGCAATGTCGATGGCCATGGAGGGCATGTTCCTGAACTGGTACGATCTGCCGTCCGTCAAGATGGATGCACCGTGGTGGGACCAGGCAATCCAGCGTGACCTTGCAATGTTTGACAAGATCTATGTCATGACCGGTGACATCTCCGTTTATGACGAAGAACTGAACTACTGCGTCTACTTCAACAAGAAGGTAGCCAATGACTACGACGTTCCGGACGTTTACCAGATGGCACGCGACAAGACATGGACAATGGATCAGATGAAGTCGCTTGGTAAGCAGGTTGCCGCTGACCTCAACGGTGACGGTGTCCGCGACGAGAATGACCGCTTCGGTATCCTCTCCGATGGCGGTATGGCATTCCTGTTCTACTTTACCTGCGGCAACAACCTCGTTACGCTGGATGAAGAAGGCGTACCGCATTTCACTGTAGAGTCCCAGCGTACCTTTGATATTTGCGAATATCTGGTGGAATACTTCAACGATACCGATAATATGCTGTGGGCATCCAAGTGCTCCGAAACCTGGACCACGCTTGACAAGGTCTTCATGGAAAACCGCAACCTGTTCCGTCCCGGCTCCATCTATGATATTATCTACTACCGCAACATGGAGCACGACTTCGGTATTCTGCCGTATCCGCTGTATGACGAGCAGCAGGAGGACTATTACCATCTGATCGCAACGCACGTCGCTCCCGGCATCTGTGTTCCGACAACCAATGTCGACAAGCTCGATATGACCTGCCATCTGCTGGAAGCATTGGCATACGAATCCCGCGATACCGTCACAAAGGCGTACTACGACCTCAACCTCTATACCAAGATGGCGCGTGACGACGAATCCGGCGATATGCTCGACATCATCTTCTCCACCAAGCGTTACGACCTCGGCTTCGTATTCAACTGGGGTGCAATCAAGTCGCAGCTGGACGTTATGGCAACCAGCGGCAAGTCCTTCTCGACGGTCTGGGAATCCAAGGAAAGTGCATGTGAGAAGGCAATGCAGGAAACCCTTGACTTCTATATGTCAAACGACTATTGATCTGTATATGAGCATTTATAAAATTCGCTTCGGCACACCGGAGGAGATCGTTCCGACACGCTTTGCACCGAAACCGCTCTGCGATGTCACAGAGGGCTTACCGGACGGTGTCACAATTGATGGGAAAATCACCCGACGCGGCGTCTGCCTGACCATGCCCATTGATGGCGATGCCGGCGTCTACGGCTTCGGCCTTCAGCTGCGCGGCTTTCAGCAGCGCGGAAAAAAGAAGACGATCCGTTCCAATGCCGATCCGCTGTCCGACAGCGGCGATTCCCATGCGCCGGTACCGTTCTTTGTCACGACGGCAGGCTGGGGACTGTTTGTGGATTCGGCGCGGTATGTGTCGTTCTACAACGGCAAGAGCAAACGCCGCGATACCGGTGGCAATGCCGATGATTCTGCCGGAAAACGCGAGGTTGCGCTGACGACAGAGGAACTTTATGCCGCGGTCAGTGCCGGTGCCGATACCGTCATGACGATCGAGATCCCGTTTGCCCCCGGTGTCGATGTCTATTACTTTACCGGGGACACAATTCTGGATCTTGTTTCACAGTACAACATGTTCTCCGGCGGCGGCTGTATGCCTCCGCTGTGGGGACTCGGCGGCTTCTACCGCTGCTGCGGCAAGTTCAACGAGGAGCAGGTGCTGGACATTGCGCGCCGCTTCCGTGAATATGAGATTCCGTGCGATATCCTCGGGCTGGAGCCGGGATGGCAGACCTGTTCGTATTCCTGCTCGTATCTTTGGGACAGGGGCGGACGCTTTCCGCATCCGGAGGAAACGGTATCTTCTCTGATTGATATGGGCTTCCATGTCAATCTGTGGGAGCACGCATTCACCAACCCGACCTCACCCGTTTATGAGGCGCTTAAACCGTATGCCGGAAGCTATGAGGTCTTCAACCGCGGTCTGGTGCCGGACTTCACACTGCCCGAGGCACAGAAGATATTTGCCGCACACCAGAAGACGCTTTGCGATATGGGCATCACCGGCTTCAAGCTCGATGAATGTGACGGCTCCGACTACACCGGCGGCTGGACCTTCCCCGACTGTGAGGAGTTTCCTTCCGGTATGGACGGCGAGCAGTACCACAACCTGTTCGGACTTCTGTATGCAAAGACGATGCTCGGTGCGCTCGGTGAGAGGCGGACATGGTCGGAGGTGCGCAATATGGGTGCACTTGCCGCATCGTATCCGTTTGTACTGTATTCCGATCTGTATGCGCACAGGGATTTCATCCGCGGTACGGTCAATGCCGGTTTCTCGGGTCTGCTCTGGGCGCCGGAGGTCAGAGAGGGCAAGACAGCCCGCGATCTGATCCGCCGTGTACAGACGGTCGTCTTCTCGGTACAGGCACTCGTCAATGCATGGTATCTTGACCGGATGCCGTGGGAGGAATTTGACTGTGTCGATGAGATACGC
>JAFTLK010000302.1 GCA_017455975.1 Clostridia bacterium
GGGGGATCTATGTCCTTTTGTTTTTGGCGAGGATGTGGGCTGATGAGAACTTGTAGGGGCGATTCATGAATCGCCCGCCGGTCATAATATGTCCGTTTGAAAAATTGAGTAAAACCATAATTGATCGACGCAAAAGAATGATTTGTTGAAATTATTTTGTTGATTGAGATTGTGAAACGGGCGATTCGTGAATCGCCCCTACAGAAATAGATGAAAAACATAGAGAAAATCATTGATATTGAAAGGAGAGTAACCATGCTCCCTACCATGAAAATCGGCGACCTGCACGTTTCCCGTCTGATTGTCGGCTCCAATCCGTTTACCGGAAAATCGCATCTGACACCGGATGTCGATGCGGATATGAAAGCGCATTTTACGGAAGATGCCGCGTTTGCAATGCTTCGTCGCTGTGAGCAGGCCGGCATCAATGCGGTGCAGTCCCGCGGCTCCATGCCCGTGATGGGACTTCTGCACCGATACAGAATGTCCGGCGGAAATCTTATGTGGCTTGCACAGACCGGCAAGAGCCTTGCGACCTTTGAGGAAGAGCTGGACGAAATGATGAAGTACCGGCCGGCTGCTGTCTGTATACACGGAGAGCTTTCCGATGAACTGTACCTGTGCGGGATGCTTGACCGGCTCGGCGGACTGCTTAACAAAATCCGACGGTACAACGTCCCCTGCGGTGTCTGCTCGCATTTCCCACAGGCACTTGCGTATGCGGAGGAACATCATCTCAAGCCCGATTACTATATGGCATCGGTCTATAATCTGTTCCAGCCCGACCGCTCCCACGATGTCAACCCGACAGGTGAGCGGTTTGAGGATTCCGACGTTCCGGTGATGTATCAGACCATCCGCTCACTGTCCGCACCCACGATTGCGCTGAAGATCCTCGGTGCCGGACGTAAATGTGAGACACAGGAGACGGTGCGTGACTGCTTCATCCGTGCGTTTGCCGAAATGAAGCCCGGTGACGGCGTTCTGGTCGGGATGTTTGACAAATACGACGACCAGCCGATGCTCGATGCGGCATATACCGAGGAAGCTATCCGTCTGGCAGAGGGGAAGTAAAATGGCTGAAATCAAGCTGATCGCAACCGACCTCGATGGGACGCTGCTCAATACGACCGGTGAGATTACGCCGGAAAACCTCGATGCCATTCATGCGCTTGCACAGCGCGGTGTTCTGCTCGTTCCGGCATCCGGACGCTCTTACTCCGAGATGCCCGAGGTGCTTCGTTCTCATCCCGATATCCGCTATTACCTCTATTCCAACGGTGCCGCCGTCATGGATTCTGTGACAGGGGAGAACATCATCGAGATGTGCATTCCCAAGGCGCGGTCAAACCGTGTCCTCGATCTGCTGTTTTCGATGGAAACGCATATCACGTACCGTCATCGCGGGGTCTGTGTCGCCGATGCATCCCAGCAGACAGAGGAAGCCTACGCCTATTATAACATGTGGCAGCGTCACCGCGAGGTCATTGAACAGTTCGCCGTATATGAGCCCGACTTCAAATCGCGCGCCTATGATGCAGACGGCGTGGAAATGTTCGCGGTATACTTCCATTCCGAGGCGGAATTTGAAGCATGCAAGACCGCACTGTCCGCCATGGAAGGCATCGGGTTTGCATCGATTGCCTACTGCGGTCTGGAAATCTTTTCGTCCGATGCCGGTAAGGGACGCGCACTGCTTGCCCTGGCTGACAAGCTCGGCATTGCACACGAGGAAACCGCGGCTGTTGGTGACAGCGATAACGACCGCTCGATGATTTTAGCGGCAGGAACCGGATTTGTCGTGTCCAATGCAAACGATGCGCTGAAAGCAGACGCGGATGAAGTGATCTGCTCCAATGACGAGCACGCGATGCGGTGGATTCTCGATCATTTTATAAAATAAGCCAAAACAAATGATTGGGAATTGACATTTTCTGCGGAATCTGCTATAATAAACCTATCAATTTGCGAACAAATATAAAATGATTACGGAGGAACAACATGAAACGCAAATCCATGACCGCAGCACTCCTGCTGCTGGCATCCCTGCTGACTGCCGCTTCTGTCACGGCGTGCGGCGGTGATACCGAAACACCTGCCGGCAATGACGGAACCACTGCTGATACGACTGCCGCTGTTACCGCAGGTGAGGATGCGAACGCTTACAAGTATGCAGACATCGACTGCGGCGGCGAGGAATTCCACATCCTCAATACCAACACAAACTGGGGCTTCTATACCACCATCTATCATGAGGCAACCACCGGCGACATCCTCGATGACACCATTTTCGAGGCAAACAGCAAGGTTGAGGAAGCATTCAACGTCAAGCTCAAGGTTACGGAAGTGGAGATTACACAAACCGCAAATGAATATTCCAAGACCATCCTTTCCGGTGACGATGTCTACCAGACCGCACTGATGTCTGCCGGCAGAAGCTCGTCTGTCATGCTGGAAAGCTATGTTTTGGACTTGTCGGAGATCCCGGAAATGCAGCTGAATCAGCCGTGGTGGGATCAGCAGGTCAAGGAATATTCCCATCTTGGCGGCTCTGACCGCGTCTTCTTCGGTATCAGCGATATCAACTTAATGAACTTCGAGGTCATTGAGGGCGTTTACGTCAACGATGATATGCTGAAAAATCTCGATATGCCGCTGCTCTACGATTCTGTCCGCGACGGTACATGGACACTTTCCAAGATGCATGAATACATGAAGGCGGCTGTCAACTTAAACGGTGACACCGACTGGACGTTCTCGCTCGAGGGCAATGCTGTTTACGGTCTGACGTTCTGGGAACAGACCACACCTGCGCTGATGTACGGCTGCGGTCTTGACTATGTCAAGCTCGACAAGGACGGCATCCCGCATCTGAATGTCGAAAATGAGCACTTCTACAATGTCACCGCAAAGATCGCGGAAATGTTCAAGACTAAAGGCGAAACGGTCTTCCTCAATCAGTCCACAAAGGGTATGCACTATGAGGATGCATTCAAGGACGGACGCTCCCTGTTCACGCTGGCTCAGCTGAAGGGCTCGACCAAGTTCCGTGACATGGAAGATACATACGGTATTCTGCCGGCTCCGAAGTACGATGAAGCGCAGGATCGCTATTACAGCTTCTGTACCTCCAACATCGTTGCATCCACGATTCCCGTTACCTGCGCCGATCCGCACCGTGCCGCTGCGATCGTTGATGCGATGGCATACCATGCCTATGCCGATGTTCTGCCCGTATACTACGGCGTCAACGTCGAGCAGAAGCAGATGCGCAACGAGGATTCCATCGAGATGCTCGGTATCATCGGTGATACCCGTGCCATCAACATCGGCAGCATCTACGGCTGGACATCCGATCTTGATACCGCGATCTACCAGAAGCTCTCCAAGGGTGACAGCGCAATTGCATCTGTCATCACCGCACACACACCGAAGGTCGAAAAGCTCTTTGAGGACACCCTCGCACTGTTTACCGAATAATCACAGAAATATGAAAGCTCCCACGTCATGCACTTGCACGGATGTGGGAGCTGTGTTGTATAGTGATATGTCAACGGATCGCAGAGGGATTGTCCTATGGTTGTAGGGGCGATTCACGAATCGCCCGAACCATTGCGTATCCATATATCAGAACCTGCCGCAAATCAAGCAAAATCCTCAATCGAAAATACCGCCAGACGGTCACGTACTCCCGCGCTCTGCTCATAGAGCACATAGAACGTACCGTCCTCCGTCAGCGCAATGTCGGCGTATCCTGCATCGCCCGGTTCCACGACAAGCGACTTTACCCAGCTTTTGCCGTCATCATAGGAGATGCGGCAGGTCAGATTCTCACGCTTATCGGGATGCGCACAGTTGACAACGGCGAGGATATGCTGACCGTCGACCACAGCCGATGCCGTACTGCCAAAGCAGGTCGGATCGGGCAGGGCAGGATCGAGTGCAAGCGCAGACCATCCGTCATACCCGGTTTCGCTGACCGTATATGCACGGTAACCAACGCCGGACAGGCGAACATTCAGATAGATTCTGCCGTCGGACAGAACTGCTGCCTGTGTTTCGTTGGGATCACGGCAGTCCGCTGTGGCTTCAATGAAGTCGCCTGTCTGCCATGTTGTACCGTTATCAAGAGAATACAGCGTGGAGACGGTGCCCGGGTGATGGGACATCGGTTCTTCACCGGCTGATTTTTGGACGAGCCAAACGGGTACGAGCAGCATGCCGTCGGCTGTGCAGATGCCGTGACCCGGACCGCAGGCGAAGACATTGTGCGCCTCGGGCTTTGTGGATGCCATGATGTTGCGCGGTGCAGACCACGTCACACCGTCGTCCTCGGAGCGGCGGTAAAAGACATCTCCTCCGCCGACCGAATAATTGCGGCAGTAAATGAAATGCAGCGTGCCGTCGTTTCCGACCATGCACACGGGATTGTTGACGGTCGGATAATCGTCATCGCCCTGTGCCATCACAATGGGGTCGCCGAAGGTCTTGCCGCCGTCCTCGGAGCGGTAGAGCAGAATGTCCATATGCGCCCAGTCGGATGCGGTCCGGCGTGCTTCATAATAGGTGATGACCGTACCGCGCTTTGTAACTATAATGCCAGGGATGCGGTAGTTGGTATAAATGTCATCCTGTGCACGGACAAGGGTGTTTGTCATTGCCATGGGGGTTCCTCCTGTTTCATCGGTATGGGATAACATAATCATACACCAGAAAATCGACATTGTCAAGAGATCGAAGCGGATTTACGTATTTTCTTCTGCAGAACCCAAGCCGTCAAATGCTCTTTGCTCGACATAGATCATCATGGCATTGTACAGCCATGCATATGCAAGTGGAAACAGGATGACAGCACCGGCAATCAGCGCGGTTTGTTTTATTAGAATTCCGGCGAACAGAAGCGCGAGCGGGAGAATTATCGTCAGCGATATCACCGCGCGGTGTTCTTTTTTCCATTTCGCCTTATAATATTCGATTTTTTCTTTGTAGGAAAATGCTCCTGTTTGGATGATTGTCCGTAGGTTTTCTTCTGCGGCTGTTTTGTAATCCGCTTCTGCGAGCCGCTGTCCATGCAGAATTTCATTGATGCTGACATCGAACAGGGTACTCATTTCCTGCAATGCCTCAGCAGGAGGAAGATACTTTCCGGTTTCCCAGCGGGATACGGTTTTGCTTGTAACGCCAAGCTGCTCACCGAATTGTTCCTGTGTCAGATGGTGTTCTTTCCGAAGTGTGGCGATGAATGTGCCGATTGCTGTTAAATCCATGTGGATACCCCCTTTGTGTATCATAAGTATACCTGATTTTTTGTGATTTGTCCACCCCATAAAGCGCGAATAACCGGACATTTGCTAATTTTCTTACCCATACATAAAAACATACCGCCGCGGATGTCCGTGACGGTATGTCCTTGTTATATGTAGGGGCGATTCACGAATCGCCCGTCTACTTATATTTGTCAATCAAGTTGATAAGATAAAGAACCAAGATGCATTCTGTATTCCTTGATTTCAATCGGATGAAACAGATATGGTACGGGCGATTCGTGAATCGCCCCTACAAGCACCGAAAACATCTGCATTCAGATTGACAGCGTAACCCTCGGGGAGTGCGCCATTGATTTTACTCCGACCGCAGTGCCTCAACCGGATCCTTCTTTGCGGCGACGCCGGAGGGAATCAGACCTGCGATGAACGTCAAGAACATCGAGATGCCGACAAGAATGACAGCGGCGACGGGCGGCAGGAATGCGTTGAGAATCATGATATCGGTCAGATAATGGACAATGGCGTTGATCGGGATGATCAGCAGCAGCGTGACACCGATACCGATGGCACCGGCACCGAAGCCGACGATGAGCGTTTCGGCATTGAACACACGGGAAATATCGCGCTTGGATGCGCCGATGGCGCGGAGAATACCGATCTCTTTGGTACGTTCCAGAACAGAGATATAGGTGATGATACCGATCATAATCGACGAAACAACGAGGGAAATCGCAACGAACGCGATCAGCACATAGGAGATCGCATTGATGACCGTCGTAATCGAGGACATCATCAGCGCAACATAGTCGGTGTATTCGATCTTGTCCTCTTCTGCAACGGAATCGTTGTAGGCAGAAATCAGATCGGCGATGGCGTCCTTGTCCTCAAAGGTCGATGCATAAAGCAGGATTGAGGAGGGCTTATCGATGGTGATATAGCCGATCTTCTTGAGGTTGTCCTCATACGTGGACTCGGACCAGACCGCCGGCAGATAGGTCTCAAAGAACGTGACATACTGCTCCTCGGTAAACGGCGTGGTCTCAAGCATTGCCGCGAGCTGGTCGGTCGGCAGAGCGCCGAGCTGCGCCTGTACGCCTGCTGCGTACTGTGCGGCTGCCTGCGCCTTGGCACCTTCTGCAGCATACGCAAACAGCGTCTCGTCGTCCATCTTGGCAATGTAGTCGGCAATGGCGGCGGTATCGGTCATGCCGGTTTCCTCGGCATATGCCGCAATCATCATCTGTTCCAGTGACGCGCGATCCATGGAAGCCAGATACTGGGATGCGGAATCATTCAGAAATTCTTCCGTCGGTGTGGATGCAATTTCCGTATAGAGTGCCGCTTTTTCAGCCGCGGGCAGGGAAGCGAAATATTCCTTGACGCGCTCTGTCTTTTCGGAGGCAGGCATATTCTCGGCTTCCTCGGTTTTGAACGGCAGACCGCTGATTGCGTCGATATCGGGATTTTCAAGCTGTGCTTTGACAAGCTCGGTATCGTCGGATGCTTCAATGACATGACGGGTCAGTGCTGTGGTGTAGCCGATACCGTCGGAGATCATCGATGCGACAGCATCCGGGTCGGGTCTTGCGATACCGACGATCTTCAAGGGAATGGCTTTTTCGGAATCAAACAGAATATCAAGTCCTGTCTGTGTCGAGGTCAGATCGTGGAAGCTGCCGTCCGTGTTCTTCTGATACTGATCGGCGGTCAGAAGCAGACGGAACTCCTTTTGGCAGATTTCCTCATAAGACCACGATGCGAGATTGTCCGTTGCGATATCCTCGGCATAGAATGCCGCTTCCATGATTTCGCGGACCTCCTCGGAGGTCTTCAGACCGAGGGTGTACAGCGTCAGATCGCTGACCTCGTTGCGGGAGGAAATAAACAGAACGACTTCATTGTAATTCTGCGGCCATGTGCCGTAAACAAGATCATACTGCGTTTCAAAGATATCGGAGATCAGTGCACCGTCCTGACCGGGAAGCATTTCGCTCCATGTGTTCATAGATGCAAACGCGCCGGAATTGTTCATCATTGCGCTCATGCCCTGCTGCTGTTCATCCGGCATCGCATAGACATCGGCAATCAGCTTTTCGGTATCGCAGAGAATGATATCACCGTCGGGATTTTCGGTGTAGATGTTCATGTCAACCGCGTAATTGTACTTCACCGTCGACAGAACCTCGTCAAACGCTTCGTTGGTTTCCAGATGTTCACGGAATGCGCTTAAATTGTTGACATTAGTGTCAACATTATTGACCGCATTCATCAGATCGTACAGAATCGGGCTGGTGTAGACGCGGTCGTAGTCGGCGTCGGGATCAGCTGCATCGCCCTCGCTTTCGTTCTGTGCGGGCGTGACATTCATCAGAGAGGTAACCAGGCTCGTCATATCGACGGTTTCCGCCTGCAGGGTAATCGGGTAGGAGGAAAGCGTATCCTCCTGCACACGGTCGATGTATGCCTGCACACCGGTGGAGATAGACAGGATCAGTGCAATACCGATGATACCGATAGAGCCGGCAAAGCTGGTCAGAATCGTTCTGCCGCGCTTGGTCATCAGGTTGTTCATCGACAGGTAAAGGGCAGTGCCAAAGCTCATGGACGGCTTCTTATCGCGTTTCTGTGCGGTCTGTGCGGAAGCCCCGGTCTGATCTTCATCGGCGTTGTAGGGGGATGTATCACCGATGATGTGACCGTCGAGCAGTCGGATGATACGCGAGGAATACTGCTCGGCAAGATCGGGATTGTGCGTGACCATGATAATCAGCTTTTCTGCGGAGATCTCACGCAGAATGTCCATGATCTGCACACTGGTTTCGGAGTCAAGCGCGCCGGTCGGTTCATCGGCCAGCAGAATTTCCGGGTCGTTGACGAGTGCTCTTGCAATCGCAACACGCTGCATCTGACCGCCGGACATCTGATTGGGCTTTTTCTTGAGCTGATCGCCGAGGCCGACGCGCTCCAGCGCCGCAATTGCGCGGCGTCGGCGTTCGGATTTGGATACACCCGACAGGGTCAGCGCAAGCTCGACGTTGGAAAGCACGGTCTGGTGAGGAATCAGGTTGTAGCTTTGGAAGACAAAGCCGACGGAATGATTGCGGTAGGTGTCCCAGTCACCGTCGCGGAATTCCTTGGTGGAGCGTCCGGAGATGACAAGGTCACCGCTTGTGTACTGGTCAAGACCGCCGATGATGTTCAGCATTGTTGTTTTGCCGCAGCCGGAGGGACCGAGGATCGAGACGAATTCATGCGGTCGGAAGTCGATGGACACGCCGTCCAGCGCCTGTACTGCAGTATCTCCGACGGTGTAGGTCTTTGTGATGTTTTTTAATCGAAGCACGTTCTTATCCTTTCCTTTTTGAATATATCAATCATACGCATATTATACACCCAAAAGATTTCCAATTTGTTACAATATTGTGATGATTTATGGAAAATGTGTCCGCGTATATTTGAACAAATGCAAAAACCATTTAAGCAGGGAATTGTTTGTATGAAAACAAAAAGACCGCCGCACGGGCGATCTTTGTTTTGTGTTGATCAGTTCAAGCACAGAACGCAGCCTTACGCGAGAGCGTTGAGCTTTGCGGTAAACTGGCTCTTCTTTCTTGCAGCGTTGTTCTTGTGAAGAATACCCTTAGCGACAGCCTTGTCAATCTTCTTGACAGCAGCCTTATAGGTTTCGCTTGCGAGTGCCTTGTCACCTGCTGCGAGAGCTGCTTCATACTTCTTAATGGAAGTCTTCATGGAAGTCTTGAACATCTGGTTCTGCAGGGTCTTTGCATCGGTAACGAGAACGCGCTTCTTTGCGGACTTAATATTCGGCAAATCGATTCACCTCCTTCACAGAATGGGCAGCGGTATTTGGCCGCTAAACATTTACCTATAAATTATACCACATAATTTCAGAAATTTCAAGTGTTTTTTGAAATTATTTTTCCAAAATTTCAATTTTTTTTTGCGTTCACGGAATGTTGGATGGCTATTGTAAAAAAATTTATAAATTTTATCAAGATTTCCCAAAATATTTTTCAAAAAAGTCTTGACATTGTCTAATTTCATGGTATAATAATATTAACGAAAAAAAGAGCAGGAAACTACCCTTGGGAGAAATCGATGATTGAGTCACGCAAAACAGACGCCGGCACCGCCGATGTACAGGAGGCTCTCTGTGTACCGCGCGGAGAGGATCGTTGTGCCGTGACGCCGTTGTCGTTCTCGGAGGATGCCGTGGACAGCACCGATCTGACAGATTGCGTGTATGAGCAGGACAGTGAGATCCTTGCGCTGCTTCGCATCATCCGCGGGGAAACACGGGAGCAGCAGCGATCCGATGCATTTGCCGCGCTGTGTGCGCGCTTCCGTCCGCTGACCGAGCATATGGTAGCAAAATACGGACAAAGTGCGGGTGGAGCAGTGTCGTCTTTTGACCGGCAGGAGCTGGAGGAGGAGGCATGCATTGCGCTTTATCGCGCGGCACTGTTTTACCACGCAGGTACGCATGCAACGTTCGGTTATTTTGCACGCGTCTGTATCCGTAACCGTCTGGTCTCTTTTTTACGAAAACAAAAGCACGAGGAGCAGATGCTCTCCTTCGGTACATCCGTGGAAGAGCGCGACGATGTTCCGTATGCCGTGCAGGCAGATGCGCTGACGGTCGGGGATGTCGGGGACATGGTTGTCCGGCGTGATGCGTTTCGTGCACTTTTTGATCGGTTTCTGGACTCTCTGACCGCATACGAGAAACAGGTTTTTCATCGGTATGTGAAGGGATGTTCCTATAAGGAAATCGCCGGGGCACTGCAAGTGCCGCTCAAATCCGTTGACAACGCGGTATACCGGATCCGCGTCAAGTTAAAACAGCAGCTGCAGGCACAGTGAGGCCGCGCTGCAAAATAATTATGCCTGAAGGTATCAACCGGGGGAGTGTATGGCACTTTTGCGGAGGCGGTGCAATTCCGTCGTCAGGCGAAAAATCTTCAACCATTAAAGCGAGGTAAAAAACATGTATCAGGACAAAACATTGGTTTGCAAGGAATGCGGTGCTGAATTCACATTCTCTGCAGGTGAACAGGAATTCTACGCAGAAAGAGGATTCCAGAACGAACCGCAGAGATGCAAGGCTTGCAGAGACGCAAGAAAGAATGCAACCAGACCGCAGAAGGAACTCTTCTCCACCGTATGCGCAAAGTGCGGTAAGGAAGCAAAGGTTCCGTTCCAGCCTTCCAACGACAGACCCGTATACTGCAGCGAATGCTATGCAGCTATGAAGGCTCAGCAGTAATCACAGAAACGAGCCATCCATCCTGACACAGACAGCCTGAATATATCCGCGGCGTCCGCAGTTCGAAGCTGTGACACACCCAAAAATCCATATATTTTTGCTTGACCTGTCGATGACTGAAGGGTACCGCAAATCCGGTTTTGCGGTGCCTTTTTTTGTCATAGGGATGGACAATGAGGAAAACCCGATTGAAATTATTTGAAAAGAAAAAGAACGGAAAACCGACAGCACTGGTATTTGTCGATTTCGAGTATATGCAGATCTCCTTCAAGAAGAGGTACGGCGTACAGCCGCCGATTCTCGATTGGTACCGTTCACTGTGCGCCGATTATGACGTGCGTGAGCTGTATGTCTTTGCTGATTTTTCCAATGAGGCAATGAAGCGCAATCTGCCGGTTCTGCGTCAGATCACCGATAATATCATCGAAACGCAGAACACCGCATCCCATCATAAGAAGGATTTCACGGACTTCTTTCTTCTGGACAGAATCTACCAGAAGGCATTTGAAAATAACCGTGCACAGACGTATATCCTGTTCACCGGTGACGGGCACTTTGGTGCGGTCTCCCGGTTTCTCATCAAGAACTGTCATAAGGATGTCGTCATCAACGGCGTGGAAGGGAACATTTCGGGGACACTCAAGTCCCAGGTCACGCGTGTGGTCGAATACCCGGGCGAGGATCGCGTAAAAGAACTGTACTATCCTTATATCGCACGCCAGATCAAGGATCTGACTACCGGCCGCCATGCCCAAAGACTGTTGACGCCCGGAAGAGTATCCGCCGCATGTATCGAACATCAGAAGCTCCATGCGGACATACTTGAAGACGCCATGACCGCGATGCTCAATGAGGGGTATCTGGTATACAAAGAGGTATGGGTCTCATCGCTGAAACGCACCCGCGTTCTTACCTGCGATTTTGAAAAGATGAAGGCCGACGGCTTCTATCAGGAAGATTAAAAGAATCATCAAACAGTGAAACCTGCCGTTATCCGAATCGGAGCAACGGCGGGTTTTTGATCATATGTGGAGGGAAGTGCTGCTATGTACGGTCTGCGAACTGCATATATTGTAATGTGCTCGGTACAGGTTCCGTTCAATATTGTATACATTCTGCTGTTCTGGCGGCATGCAGGAGAGCAGGCTGCGGCAGAAGCGCTCGGCGGTCTGTATCTGGTGATCGCCTTGGTTTATTATCTTGTATTGTTCTCAATTGGAATTACAATTGTGGTCAAGAGCATCGGAATGACCGAGACAGATGTAAGAGAAAAAGCGCCGCAGCTATGGTTTTCATTAAAAATTGGAATGATTCCATTTTTCATCGTCAATTTTTTGTCCATTGCTGCAGTGCTTCTTTGGCTGACTGTCGCGTCACGCGGCATCTTTATATTCGGCGTATTGCTTGCGATCCCGTTTCTTGCCGGTGCAACATGGGCGGCGATGCTGCCGGGAAGCATCATCGGTGTACGTGCGATCCGTGCGCTGATCGCCGCTGGTGTGATGCCTTCAAAACACTGTATGCTGCATTTGGCAGCACAGTTTATTTTCTGTGTCGATGTGTTGGATTGTGCATACATAACCGCGAACTACCGTAAACGTAACCGATTGCTCTGCGGTATTGTGTCTGTGCTGTATCTTGCTGCGGCAATTGCAGTTGCTGCTGTGTGTGTTATGGTTGTCCGCGTATGGATATAAAATTGAAATTATGATGCTGCAGGGGATGGCGAACAACCAAAAAGCTCTGTTCAAAAAAACATTATAAAATGTATAAAATGCAAATTTTATATAATAAAGGGAAGTCAAAAACGGGAATCGTAGATGGATACGTTCCCGTTTCTTGTATTTTTGAAGATATTTACAATCTGTAATACTTTTACAGCATCCCGCCGATCTGTGCCTTCAATGTCCGGATGATCTTCTTTTCCAGCCTGGATATGTAGGATTGTGAGATGCCCAGATGGTCGGCGACTTCTTTCTGCGTCATCTCGCGTCCGTCATTGTCAAACCGTCCATCTTCATGCAGACCGAATCGCAGACGGATGATCAACCGTTCACGTTCATCAAGCTGACGAAGCGCCTGGGCGATGATCTTCTGGTCTTCATCCTTTTCCAACGCATCGGATACAGATTCTTCTTCGTCGCCGAGAATGTCAGACAGCAATAACTCATTGCCGTCCCAATCTACATTCAGCGGCTCATCGATTGACAGTTCTTGTCGGATATTCGAATTTTTGCGGATGTACATCAGAATTTCATTTTCGATGCAGCGTGATGCGTAAGTCGCCAGTTTGATATTCTTATCTGCCCGGAATGTATTGATTGCCTTGATGAGTCCGATCGTTCCGATGGAAATCAGATCCTCAATGCCGATGCCGGTGTTCTCGAATTTCTTTGCAATGAATACCACCAGCCGCAGATTCCGTTCGATCAGAATGTTCCTTACAAGCGTCTTGTCATCTTCGCTGCATTGATAAAATCTGTTTAGTAATTCAGATTCTTCTTCCGTTGTCAGAGGTGTCGGGAGTGTGTCTGCACCGTTGATATACAGCACCGGATGACTGAATTTTATATAGAGTTTACAAATCAGACGACGCAACAAAGAATCCTGAAGATCCTCTTTTGGTGTAAAATGCTTGTGCACATCACATTTCATTGTCCTCTTGGATTTCATGTCAGTCATGACGCAGCATCCTTTCTTTTTATGTTTATCCGTTCTGTTGAATTACAGAGGTCGGAACGATCGCAAGATCGGTACCTTCCGAAAATACCATGTACATATTTGTACTCTTTATTAGAATACCTTCTGCTTTCAGGGTTGTCTCACGGGGCATGATTCCCCACAGGAGCCTGTCACCCGTCAGCGTCTTCATCGGTATCAGACGGCTGCCGCGCAGGTTCCCCTCGTTGAGCATCTCTTGGCGGATACCGAGAGCATCAGCCTCAGCCTGCGGCAGGATCATTACAGGCTTGCCGGAGATCGGTTCGCGGACAAGATTGCCGCTGTCAAAGAGACATGGGATCTGCCGCGAACGGTCGTTGTATGTCACATGTGCGATACCGCCGCGCTGCACAAGACGCCTGACCTTACTGTCGCAGAGAAGTCTGGAAAACACTCCAAGCAGAAGAAAGATCACCCCGGCAAATACAAAGAACAGCCTTGTCCGGGGGATTTCCGATGGCAGAAAGATATCGTTTTTGACCGCAAAACGGTTCAGAAACACAAATACCGCCGTCATCATACCGCCGGCACATGCCTGCAGAAACAAAAACAGCAGCAGAGCCCGTATACATTCCGGCCATCGATGCCCAAAGCGGCACCCGGCCGCGATCGGCCATAGCATCATCCATGCGCCGCAAAGCAAAAGCAGTGACCACCCGGTCGATAACCCGTATGCTGTACAGAACACGCCGAGGCCGGCTGAAAGAAATGCTGCAGTGCATAAACGCAAGAGTGATATCCGTTGACCGCACAGCTTTAACGTAAAGTATAGCGCGCAGAAGTCCATGGATGCGTCGATGCAGAATAAGACCTCGCCCCAGATGACAATGCCGTTCAATCCGGACCGCACCTCCCTGTTTTTTGTATCTCCATTATACACCTGTACCGCTGAAAAAACGGTCAGATTCTGCCGCCGCGGCAACTTTTTTTCAGCGATGATTGCTCCCGGGCTTCCGCGCGGTTTTCGCAGCTTTTGCGCCGCAGATATTTCTGTTTGGTTGCTTCCCCGCCGCGCAGATGCCGCTCCGCCTTGTTTTCGTCGAGGATTGCCCGGACCGATGCGGACAGCACCGGATGCATGTGCGGCAGTTTTTGTGTCATATCCTTGTGGACGGTGGATTTTGAGATACCGAATCTTGCGGCGGTATCTCTGACGGTTGCATGTGTGTCGCAGATGTAGGTGGCTGTGGTGAGAACGCGTTCTCTGATGGTGTCCATAGAACTCCCCTGTACCGGCTATATTCAGCTATTACCAACTGCCCGGTTGCTCTTGACCACAATGTATGCGCACGCGGCCGCCAATATGAAAAATGCAGAAATCAAACCCTCTTTAGAAATGGGATGATTTCTGCGTTATGATTGTTAAAATGATATGAAAAATTACCACAGATCCTCGCGAAGATACCGTTCAAGGCGCTCCGTCGGCCATTCCGCCATCGGATAATCGCAAAGAAGATCCAGCTCATACCGGATGCCGTACAGATTGACCCGGCGGCGTACATCGGGATGAGAAAACAGGTCAGGTGCGTATTTCTGCATCCAGAGAAGCAAATTGCGGTAATCTTCGGGATGGGTATGCGGATGATCGTCCTCGTTTGCGTAGGTAAACGGATGGATCAGCATCCGCTGCCAGACATCGAGCACCAGATCCTTTGGCGCGACCTCCAGCATTTCAAAATCGAGGAGCACTGCGCGACCGTCATCTGTGACCAGAAGATTGTCAAAATGGAGATCATTGTAGATAAGATACAGTTGTTTATCATCGAGCACATTTGCCCAGTGCTGCACATAGGACATCGCACGGGACAGCAAATCCTCGGGAATCCCGTGGATCTCGCGCAGTTTTTGGGCAAATGCCTCGGTCTGACAAACGAACGCTTCACGATAATCGGTGGTATACGGCAGAAATTCCGCTGAGCCGGCGAGATCGACATCACTTACCGCAAGCGCAATGGCGGCAATCTGCCTGACCATCGCTTCCCTTTCGTTCTCCGATAAATCGCGCCACAGCCGGAACAGTCCCGTGCCGTGGATACGCTCCATCAGAATCCAGTTCTCCCCTGCAGCATACAGCTTCGGAATACTGTCAAGCTTTGCTTTTTCGTAAAACCAGCGTTCCTTCTGATAGCCACGGCGGTTTTCCTCGGGGTATACTTTAAGTACCGCATGTTCGCCGATATAGACCCGATTGCGGAACCCCACATTGGTCAGTATCGGGGTATCATCGGGAAATCCGTTTTCGATATAAATGGCACGGATTTGTTGTTCTGTCATATCTGTCATGGACAGCACCTCTCGTTATCATACTTTTTACAACAAAATACGCAGAAAAACAGCGCATCCCTGTTTTCATACAGAAATGCGCCGTGATTTTTCACGATTATTTGATTCTCTTACCTACCTCATCCAGATACAGCTTTGCCGCCAGCGTCCAGTCGGTCTGAATGATATCGTAACCGCGGTCAACGAGCCATCCCCAGCCGGAATACGGATCGCCTGTCAGAGAGGAATCGTCGGTGTGACCGGCAGTCAGCACAGCGCGGTAGTCGTAGACGATCGCGTTTGCCCAAAGAAGCAGACCCTTCTTGTGCATATCGGCAATGTATTCGGGCGATGCAACCTGCGCCTCTTCCGTCTTGAACAGCACTTCCGCACCGATGAAGTTGATCTTGCGGCGCAGAAGGTCTTCCGAGCAGGTATCGTTTTCCGAGATGATCGGCATATACGGAAGCTCCGGTGCATACTGCTCAACAAGATCAAACCACTTGGGGTCGGCAGACGTCTTGACAATGACCTCCTCCTGCATACCGTGACGGCGGATGCAGTCGGTGATGCCGGGAATGTCGTCCCAGAACTTGTCGACGTTGACATAGGCACGTCCCTTGATGAGGTCAAGCACATCGTCGAGACGGCTGACAGGATGGACAGTCTTCGTACCGTCCTGGTTGACGAAGACGAGCTTTTCCACTTCGTCAGCGGTCATGTCGCGCAGACGGATGTCCGAGCGCAGATGCGGATGCTCCATGCCGGGATGAAAGACGTAAAGCTGCTTGTCTGCGGTGACAGCGACGTCGATTTCGACGATGTCCGCACCGTGACGGAGTGCGATTTCGTAAGCGGCGAGCGTGTTGCACGGGATGTTACCGCCGGCAGCACCGCGGTGTGCGGCAAGCAGAATCCGCTCGGATGCGGCATCAATGATTTTCTTCATATTGATATCTCCTCTGATTGTATTTTGTGATATTGCAATGTTACAAACTGCAGCAGAAGCTGTCAAACTCAACACGACCTGCTTCCGGTGCTGTTTCCAGCTCTACGTTCACAGCATAGCGACCAACAAACGTGCCCGTCAGTGCGCCCGAAACCTCTGTCCATTCCCCGGCTGTATCAGGCAGCGTCACGCGTGCGAGAACAGTGCCATGTTCACCGTCGCGCAGAAGCAGTGCAGCGCCAGGTGCGGTGGTACGGATACGGAATCGTACAGCCTTCGCACCGTCAAGATCGAGATAACGGTAGCCGTTGTACTGTCCTGCCATGTCAAACCATGCGAACGGATAATCGTGGAATTTCCAGCGGTGACTGCCGGCAGGCTCTTCTGTTCCGCGGTGCATGAAGCGCAGATCGCCGCGTCCGCCGGAGAAGTAAACTGCAGTAGAAGCAGGAATCCGCTCTCCGGGCACAAACGAGCCGCGCACACCGGAGGAGGTCATTGTGACCGGAATAAAGCTTCCGTTTTCGTCCATGGAAACACGTTCCATATGCATCTCGCGCATCAAATCCGTCGAAACACCCGGACAGAGACGGTGATAAGCAAGGTACAACTGATCACCGAACGGAGCGATGGAACCGTGAACATTGATGCCGTTCAGATAGTCGTAGGTATCGATAATCATACCGCCGAATTTCCAGCCGTCATGAATGTTATCGGAAACGAGATAATTCATACGCACAGGTCGCCATTGACCGAGTTCCGATGCGATATAGATGAAGTAGTAACGGTTTCCGAACTTGCGCAGGGACGGACCCTCAAATCCGTAATGACCGTCGGGGGACTCTGCAACCAGATGCTGCACATTGACAAAAGAACCTTCTTTGATTTCGGCGTAACCCTTGTCCGGGTCAAGCTCACCGATACGGAACGGTTTTGGCAGTGCGATGTAGACACGCCCGTCATCATCCACCAGCACACCGGGATCGATGCCGCGCATCCGTGTTCCGTGATCGGTCAGATAGCGGATATTCTCAAACGGTCCTGTCGGACTGTCACTTTCCGCAATGAAATATTCCCCCTGCGGTTCGCTTGAACAGAACGTAAGATAATATTTTTCCTCCCGCGGAGATTTGAAGAGGTCAGGTGCCCAAAGATATTCAATGCGCCGGGGACGTACCTGCTCTCCCTTTTCCTCTGCCCGTTTACGCTCCTCGGCTGTCGGTTCGCCCCACCGCATCTCCTCTGGGAAATCATCCACGGAAATGGCGACACCGGCATCTGTCCAGTGCAGAAGGTCATCGGAATAAATGACATGATAGTCACCGGAGCAGAATTCATGACGTCCGGTTTCATTTACACCCATGGCATTGTCACGGGAGCCGTAGATGTACATGCGTCCGTTGAATACATGCGGTTCACCGTCCGCAATGAACAAGCCCCATGTCGGCGGCAGAAGCGGATTCTGTCCGTGATAACCGACCGAAACCGTACATTTGGCTGTTTTTCCGTCCGCTGTTGTCGCTGTGATTTTCGTATCACCGTTCCCGACCGCTGTGACAACGCCGTTTTCATCGACTGCGGCAACATCGGGATTTGCGCTTGTCCATGTGGCTGCATCACCGCAGATTGCGTGAAGCGGTGTTACCCAACCAATTTCTGTCATAAATGCCGCCCGGTCAAGACGGAATATTTCACTTGTTTTCATTGTTATCTGAATCTCCTTGTTTTTTGATTTTTCTGCGAGCAAAGACAACAATCTCCGCATCCGCACCGCCCTCGCCGTATTCGCAGACAAGCAGATACCGCTCATCCGCCGTCAGCCCGTAACAGCGGTCGCTGTTTTTCTTCGGAAGCTGATTGCCAAGATAGATGCGGCGGTCATCCCACAGGCGGAACGGCTCGCCGCCGGGCGATGTATACTGCACATTGATATACGAGCCGACGAGTGCATACAGATCGGTCACCTCGTCCATATCTGGAATGGAAAGCGCATTGAACTCAGCGATGACCTGCCGTTTCAGTGCACAGACACCGTGCGCAAAGTCGCCGCAGGAGGTTTCCTTGTGCGCTGTACAGCACATTGCAACCATACATGTGCCGCCGAACGGTTTCCCGCCGCTCTCCGCACATCCGGCGCACTGTCCAAAATAGCCGCAGGAAGAGCAGTCAAGTCCGCAAATGGTCGGTTTCATATCATCATCCTTTCTGATATATATTCATCCGATCTTCGCCGATTCCAGACGCAGCAGCTGCTGTTTGATATCGGCACCGTATTCAAAACCGCCAAGTCCGCCGCCCGATGACACAACACGGTGGCACGGGACGATCAGCAGAAGACGATTTTTGCTGCACGCACCGCCGACTGCACGGGATGCACCCGGTTGTCCGATCACCGCGGCAATCTCACCGTAGGTGCGTACCTGCCCGTGAGGAATGCCGCGCAATGCATTCCATACCTTGATTTGAAACGGTGTTCCCCGCATCCGGATGGCAATATCCGCAAAGGCGTGTGCATCCCCGGCAAAATAGCGATCAAGCGCGTGCCCGAGTGCGATTGCCGCGGGTGTATCCGGAATGCGCGATTCTGCCGGGGTCGAGAGGATCAGTGTGCACAGCACATCACCGTCAAATTCCGCGTGCAGGATGCCGATCGGACACGGGTAATCAGCGGCTGTCAGCATACGAAGTCCTCCCAAAAATCAGTTTTTCATGTATATTATAAATTCAAATCTCCGATTTGTCAAGATTCTGTTCTTAAAAGTACCTCTGCCAGGTAAAAAAACAGAAAAATTTCGAGAAATCATGCAAAACCTATTTGCAGAATCGGAAAAATGTGGTATACTATTCCTATACAATTTCATTTTCATGAAAGGAAGTAAATTAACATGATTGCAAAAGCTATACTGGAAGAGGTTCTGGCGCGTGCCATGTCCTCGGGCGCGGATTTTGCGGAGCTTTACGCCGAAAATACCCGCACCAACTCCGTCTACATGATCGACGGTAAGGTCGACAGCATCACCGACCATACGGTGTGCGGTGTCGGTATCCGCGCATTCCTCGGTGTCCGCTGTGTCAGCGCATCGACCATTGACCTGACAAGAGAGGGACTTCTGCGCTGTGCCGCACAGGTCGCCGATGTCATCGCGGACAATCCGACCGTGCTTGACATCCACCTGACCGAACGCCGCTTTGCCGACGTGCACCCCATCGTCATCGTTCCCGATACCGCAAAGAAGTCGACTAAGATCGATCTTCTGAAAGCCGGTTACTTTGCCGCAAAGAACTATCACGAGGACATCGCGCAGGTTTCCGCAAATCTTCTTGACGTCGACCATGAGATTCTGATCGCCAACTCCGACGGACTGCTGACAGGCGACCGCCAGATCAGAACAAGAATGGCAGTCTCCGCGATTGCATCCAAGAACGGCGAGAATCAGTCCGGCTCTGCAGGTCCCGGCAGAAGAATGGGGCTTGAGCTGTTTGATATGATCTCTCCTGCCTCCATCGGTGAGGAAGCAGCACGTTCCGCGATGGTCAACCTGAACGCCGGCTACTGTCCGGCAGGCAAGATGACCGTCGCCATTGAAAACGGCTTCGGCGGCGTTATCTTCCACGAGGCTTGCGGACATTCGCTGGAAGCAACCTCTGTTGCCAAGGGTATGTCCCAGATGGCAGGCAAGCTCGGTCAGAAGATCGCAAATGAAAAGGTCACCGCCATCGACGACGGTACGATCCCGAATGCATGGGGCTCCTTCAACATCGATGACGAAGGCAATCCTTCCCAGAAGAAGATCCTCATCGAGAACGGTATTCTCAAGTCTTATATGATCGACAAGCTCAACGGACGCCGCATGGGTATGGAAGCAAACGGTTCTTCCCGCCGTCAGAGCTACGAATACGACCCGACCTCCCGTATGTCCAACACCTACATTGCGGCAGGCAATGATAAGAACGAGGACATCATCGCATCCATCGAAAACGGTCTGTACGCAAAGAAGATGGGCGGCGGCTCTGTCAACCCCGTCACCGGTGCGTTCAACTTTGCCGTCAGCGAAGGCTATCTCATCAAGAACGGCAAGATCTGTGAAGCAGTCCGCGGTGCATCTCTGATCGGCACCGGCTCCGAAATTCTGCAGAACATCGACATGGTCGGTACCGATATGGAAACCGGTCAGGGTATGTGCGGTTCCGCATCCGGCTCGATTCCCACCGATGTCGGTCAGCCCCTCATCCGTGTCAGCGAAATTACTGTTGGAGGCAGATAATCATGGAAAAGTTTGATATTTTAAAGAATATTGTCAAGGAATCCTCCGAGAAGCGCGGCATCGCCGAATATGAGCTTTACTACTCCGAGGATGCATCCATCTCGGCGGAAACCTACCGCGACGAAATCAGCGCGTTTTCTTCCTCTGTCGGCGGTATGCTGCTGTACCGCTGTATCGTCGGCGGCAAGATCGGTTATGCATCGACCGAGCGTATGGACGAGGACGAAATGGACGTACTGGTCGCACGTGCTGCAGTCAACGCACAGTGCATTGAAAAGGAAGACCGCGCGATCATCTACGGCGGCGCAAAGCCCGAGGACTATCAGAAGATCGATCCGATCGATTTCTCCATGCCCACCGCGGCCACCATCAAGGAAGAGGCGATGAAGTGCCGCGATATCCTGTATGCGGCAGATGACCGGATTGCAGACGGTACCGAATGCGGCGCGTTTGCAGGACAGTCCACCATCCGTCTGTTCAACTCCCACGGGCTTGACCTCGGAACGTCTGTCGGCAACTGCGGCGAATACCTGCAGGCTGTCCTTGACAACGGCGAGGAAAAGCAGTATGATTTTGAAATGCTGTACAACCAGTACGGCGACAATGCCGACGCGCTGAAGGAAATCGCAGGCAAGGTCATTGAAGGTGCCAACGCCAAGTTCGGTGCAGGCAAGGTTGCCACCGGCAAGTACAACATCATCTTCGACCACAAGCAGATGAAGGCAATTCTGTCCACGTTCCTCTCCGCATTCTTTGCAGAAAACGCACAGAAGGGTCTTTCCCTGCTCAAAGGCAAGACCGGTGAGGTCATCGCCGCAGACTGCATCACGATCACCGATACCCCGTTCTTTGCATCCAACCCGATGAAGATCGCCTTCGACGGCGAAGGTGTTCCGACGAAGGAAAAGAACGTCATCGAAAAGGGTGTTTTGAAGACCCTGCTTTACAATCTGACCTCTGCCGAAAAGGACGGCGTGGAAACAACCGGCAACGCATCCCGCAGTGCCGCTTCCATCGGTACCCGTGCGTATTCCTTCTATATCAATCCCGGTGAGCTGACCCGCGACGAGCTGTTTGCAAAGGCCGGAAACGGTATCTATGTCACCGAAATGAAGGGCTTCCACGCAGGTGCAAACGCTGTCACCGGCGACTTCTCCATCGAGTCGGCAGGATTCCTCATTGAAGATGGCAAAATCGGCGCGCCGATCAAGTCCTTTACCGTTGCCGGAAATTTCTTTGAGCTGCTCAAGCAGATTTCCGCGATTGACAATGTGCTGGAAATGAAGTCTCCCGGATTCTCCCAGATCGGCTCTCCCGACGTTCTCGTTCCCGACATGTCGGTCGCAGGTGAATAAAGAATTACTACCATTGCAGCGGGCGATTCGTGAATCGCCCCTACAGTTATCATATATTCTGCAATGAAATGCAAACATCATCCATTTGTACAATTTGAGGTGAAACTATGATTTCGTACAACGAACAAACCAAAGTCTTCCAGCTGGATTCCAAATCCGCAAGCTATGTCATCGGCATCTTTGAGGGCGGTTATATCCTGCACTACTACTACGGCGCAAAGATTCCCACAGGAGAAGACTTTGCCAATATGTACTACCGCGGACCGCAGGCATCCTTTATCCCCTACAATGTCGAGGTACGAAAAGCAGGTTATCCCTGCTTCTATCCCGGCAATGCGCCGATGGAATATCCGACCAACGGTGCCGGCGACTTCCGTAACTCTGCCCTTTCCATTCTGAACGCAGACGGCAACACCGTTACCGATATCCGCTACGACAGCCATAAGATCTACGCAGGCAAGCCGCGCATCGAGGGTCTTCCCTCTCTGTACGCCGACGAAACATCCGCCGAAACGCTGGAGCTGATTGCGCTCGATCCGTACACAAAGGCGCGTGTGACGCTGTACTACACCGTTTTCAAGAACCTCGACGCCATCGTCCGCTCGGTCAAGATCGAAAATGCCGGCGACAAGACGTTCAAGGTCGATGCCGCCGCTTCCCTGTGCCTTGATCTGCCGTCAATGGATTACAAGTGGATTCACCTCTGGGGTCAGCACTGCCAGGAGCGTGCGCTGTCCATGACACCCCTTGAGCACGGCACCCAGATGATCGGCTCCAAGCGCGGTGCATCCGGTCACTTCCACAATCCTTTCGCGGCTCTGGCGACCAACGGCACCGATGAACAGCACGGTGAAGTCTATGCCGTCAATCTGGTTTACTCCGGCAACTTCACGATTTCTGCAGAGGTCGATGCAGGCTGTACCACACGTCTGATGGCAGGCATCAACGACCACGATTTCCTGTGGGAGGTCAAGCCGGGTGAAAACTTCCAGACACCCGAATGCGTCCTCGTTTATTCCGCAAACGGTCTTGGCGAGATGAGCCGCACCTTCCACCGCCTGTATCTTGACCATCTGATCCCGGCGCAGTGGGCATATACCAAGCGTCCCTTGCTCATCAATTCGTGGGAAGCCGCATATTTTGATTTCGACACCGATAAGCTGATCGCTTTCGCAGAGCATGCCAAAGAATACGGCATCGATATGCTCGTCATGGATGACGGCTGGTTTGGTCGCCGCGACGACGACAACGATTCCCTCGGTGACTGGTACATTTATGAAGGAAAGCTCGATCTGAAGCGTCTGACCGATACCGTTCACGGCATGGGTCTGAAGTTCGGTATCTGGTACGAGCCGGAAATGATCAGCCCCGATTCCGATCTGTTCCGCGCACATCCCGACTGGCATATCCACGTTCCCGGCAGACCCGCAACGGAAGGCAGACAGCAGTATGTCATCGACTTCTCGCGCAAAGATGTCCGTGACAACATTTTCGAGCAGATGTCCTCCGTTCTTGACAACTACGACATCGACTATGTCAAGTGGGACTTCAACCGCAACATCACAGAGGCAGGTTCTGCGCTTCTCGATGCGGAACACGGTCTTGAATTCTTCCACCGCTACATGCTCGGTCTGTATGAATTCCTTGAAAAGTTCACAAAGAAGTACACCGATCTTCTGCTTGAATCCTGCTCCGGCGGCGGCGGACGCTTCGATGCCGGCTGGCTGGCATACTCTCCGCAGATCTGGACATCCGACAATAC
>JAFTLK010000303.1 GCA_017455975.1 Clostridia bacterium
CGCTTTCAGTGGAAGTCACTTTCGATGCTGTGAAAGGCGCGGAATATAAAGCAATATTGCGTGCAACAGCATACGGAAGCGGCGGAAGTGAAACGGATACGACGTCAACCACAAAAATCTGTCCTATCAATTAAGACAGATTACAGGGCATCCCCATTTTTTACACTTTATTCACCAATTATAATCACAAGTATGTTATGATTAAGGAGAAATCAAATGTACTTATTATCACAATTAGTTTAATAGGAGATTTTATCGATGAAATCGAAAAGAATATTGGTACGAAAACTCATGATTTTCCTATTGGGAACACTTATGCTGTTGACTTCCTGTCAAACAGATACTGACAATCTGCCATCTGTTTCCGATTCCGTACATATCGATGAAACCTCTGCCGAACCTGTCACCGTAACATCAGAAATCACCTTTGAAGAAACAACCGCAGAGGACACAGAACCTGTGTCCTCTGAACGGTATACCATTCGCCATACTGTCCATAACTTGTCTCAATATCTGCCTCAAAAGTTTCTGGAATCCGGAAATATCAAGGATGCGGTCATTCACCCTGAAAAAAACGGATGCCATATATATGTTGCGAATCACAACAGCAAACAGCCAACCATATATACACTGTCATCAGACCTCACAACGCCTGTTACACAGACATCGGTTCCTCTGGTTGACAACAATTCACCTTCTGCGGCATACCGTTTATCCGACGGCAGATTTATCCTATTCGGAAAAGTTGGTTTACCTCATCTCATGCTTTTGACAGAAGAGGACGGCACCATCATTGCGCAAATACAGATGGATTATCCCGATTATCCACAGGATTATATCGTCACAGAGAATGAGACCGGAATTTCGGTACTGGTATATTCAAAAGATGGAAGTTATCATTTATATCAATATGATTCAAAAACCAATCTTTTAACATCTGTTCGGGGTTTTGATAATGCCAAGATATCATCAGATTATACTTTTATCATGCGTGATATGCGACCGCTTGGAGACAATCTCTATCTCGCTTCTAATTTCATTGGTACTTCGGCTATACAACTGGATATGAATGACGGTACCCTAAAACCGAAATCGATTCGCCTTCCGAAAGACAAAACCAGCATGACCGTTCATATCGGTACAGATCAAAATATCTATCTTTCCGATTATGAAGGAATTTATTTATATAACAATGATATTCCGACGAAAGTGCTGGATTGGACTGAATGTAATATTCGCAAATCGGATAATTTGCTTTGGATTATCGATGAACATACCTTTTATTTTCTCAAAAGCAAAATTGTCAACGGCAAAGCAGAAAACACACTGCAGTGTGTAACCACCGAACGAATCCCATATGAAGATCCGCGTACAACTATACAAATTACGAGTTTCGATATCCAGACAGAATGGCTGACGAATGCCATTCATACCTTTAACACAGAAAACGAAAACTACCGCATCGATCTGCATTATGTCAATACCATCGACCGCTCCACAGAGGACATCAACGCCGACCTCGCCGACCTCATGCTGTATGGGGAACATCCCGATATCCTGCTCTTTACCCCGAGTGCATGGGTGCCGCTTGATATCTATTATGAAAAAGAAGTGTTCCTCGATCTGATGCCGCTCCTCGGCGATGATCTTCTGACGTGTGCCGCTGAGGGTATGACATGGAACGGAAAGCTGTACACTCTGCCGACCACAATGGAGCTGCAGACCTTCGTCTGCGCCGACAGCGTGACCGACACCGCGCTGACATGGGAAAAATTCCATTCCGTCATCGACAGCGTTTCCGTCCCCGATTCGATTCTGACAACGGATCCCAACGTGATCGATTACATTTACAACAACGGCATTATGGATTTCTGTGATGTCGGACGTGCGGAATCGTATTACGACACCGATGCGTTCCGTGATATGCTGAACTATCATCAGAAGCTGGAGAGTATGATCGCTGAGGATGTTGGCATCATCAAAAGAGCAGTCGATCAATCCTACGGCTATACCCGTGCGTCATTGCCCGCTTACCTTGGGGAAGGACGCATCAAGTTCCTCAATGTACCGATTGGCAAGCTCAATGATATTTTAGCACCGATGTTGATCTACGGCGATACCGATTTCACATGGTGCGGTTATCCTTCGCGAGACGGCGGCAGTGCACATCTCAATTTCGCCCGGAATATGTTCTCCGTCTTTTCCGATTCCGATGTGACCGATGGCTGCATCGAATTTCTGTTGTATCTGCTTTCCGAGGAACAGCAATGTCAGCCGACGCTTCCGTATCTGCCTGTCACCGAATCGGGTCTGCGGGCACTGATCGATCACAGCCGCTGGTGGTATTATGAGGAATCCATTTACAAAAAGTTCTGTGATCCCAATGCAGAGCTTGTCGAAGCTCCGTTCTACGGCGTACTGTCTGCACTGAAATACATTCCTACCCGTGCGGTCGGTTCCACCGCCGTGCTGGTTGAAGACTTCGGGCAGACTCCCGATGATATAGAATACGACGAGGCATGGATGAAGCCGTCTGATGTCACCTATGTCCCCGTTGAGCTGACAGATGATTATGCTGATACGTTCATCGATTTCCTCAACAGCTGCCATATGAAAGCCAATGTTGACAATACGCTCAAATCGATCATCACCGAGGAAATTTCCTATTGGGAAAACAACGCAAGATCGCTTGAGGAAACCACCAAAATCATCGATTCCCGCGTGTGGATTTACCTCAATGAATGACGCAAATATGTGAATAAATTGTAAATTCAAGCCGCGGCGTGTCACAGCCTGCGGCTTGGGACGTCTTATTATACACACACTTCATTTTGATTTTTCTGTATTCCGGAAAAACTCCGCACTCGTTCTGTGCCTTGCGCCGATGGCGCTGATGGTCGGGGCGGCTGGCATACAGGAAACCATCATCCAACCGTTAAACACAGATTATCCTTGTCCGCGTTGCGGA
>JAFTLK010000304.1 GCA_017455975.1 Clostridia bacterium
AAGACGCGTCCGTCAAAGATGATATCGAGCATTGCAACGGACTGCTCATCGCGCGAACCCTTTGCCTTCAGAACGATGTCGTAGAAGGTCGGAACGGTGCGCTTATAGCTTTCGGCGTTGAGTGCTTCGATGATGGTGCCTGCGAACTCGGTGTCACCGACAGACAGCGGAACAGCAAGACCCTCATGACCGCCGTCGACCATCGTATAGTAGCCCTCCTGTGCTTCATCCCACTTCGGGTAAGGAATGATGCCATAATCCGTCTCAAAGTCACGCAGTGCCGTTGCCGCGACGTTGAAGGTATTGGGCTGGAACAGTACCTGATTGTTGAGGAACATATCAAAGGCGATGTTCTGCGTGTTGGTGCCGGAAGCGCTCTTGAGATCCATGAACGTACCCTCGGTATTCCAGCAGAAGTCAATCAGCTTCTGGTAGATTTCAATGACCTTATCGTTGAAGTAGTCCATCTCGATCTTGCCGTCAGCCTGCTTCTTGCCGAGCTTCTCGCCGAAGGACCAGAGGAAGACATTGACGGGAGAACGCGGCCACATGACAAATCCGTAGAGGTCCTGGTCATCTTCCTTGCCGTCGCCGTTCAGATCACGGTATACCTGCTTTGTATATTCGGAGAGAGTGTCAATCGTCCACTTGCCGGAGTTGACCAGCTCATACATATCGGGAAGATCGTATTCCGCAGCGATCTGCTTGTTGTAGTAAATACAGTAGGTCGAGTCAATCGTCGTCAGCGCAAAGTCACCCATGGCGATGAACGCCTTGCCGTCATAAGTCAGGTCCTCGACGGTTGAGTCAGACCACCACGGCTTTGAAAAATCGATGTGCGGCATGTCGTACCAGTTGTAATAGATGCCCTGTCCGACAGCATTGCCGGCATAAATGATGTGTCCTGCGAACAGCTGGTATTCGTCATCGCCCGCCATGACGGAGTTTTTCAGCGTTCCCGTCAGACTGCCCTCGTCAAAGACATTGGCTTCAATGATGACGTTGAAGCGTTCTTGGACAACGGCGTTTCTCATATAGACCGCATCGTCCAGAATATCTCCCGTTTCTTCTGCGATGACATAATAATCCTCGCAGGCATCGTCACCGAGGATACGGAATGTGCGTCCGCCGAAGTCCGTGTCCTCCAGACCGTCATCGACGAGCATACGCTGCTCGAGAGCGTCGAGCTCCTCTGTCTCGGCGGAGGTTTCCGTGACCGCACCGGACTCGGCGGGAATATCTTCTTTTTCAGCGGGTGTGTTGGCGGAGGTATCGCTGCAGGAAATCATGGCTGCCGACAGCATGGATGCCAGCAGAAGAAGGGTTGTGATTTGGGTGTGTTTCATGGCAGAAGACTCTCCTTGAATTGAAGTTTTGTTACTACTAATTATAGTATACTTTACACGGATTGTCAAGTGCGGTGCCGGAAAAAGTAAAAGAAACACACAGCGGGGTAAACGAAAAGAACGCCGGACAGTCGTGGACGCCTGTCCCTGTAAAAGAGAGATGTCCCTGTACGAGGGTCAGCCGCACTTTCCCACTTGACATTTCCCCCAAAATCCGCTATAATAGACCCATCAAACACTCCCGAAAGGACGAATTTTATCATGACCGATACCACCGCCATGATCTTCAATATCCAGCGCTTTTCCGTCGACGACGGACCGGGCATCCGCACCACGGTTTTCTTCAAGGGCTGTCCGCTGTCATGTGTCTGGTGTCATAACCCCGAATCGCACCGCAGAGAACCGGAGCTGATGTACAACGCGCAGAAGTGCATCTCCTGCGGCGCGTGCTCCACCGTCTGTGACCGCGGCGGACATACCTTTGACGCAGAACGTGCCCATACGCTTGACCGCACGGACTGCATTGCCTGCGGCGCGTGTGCCGGCATCTGCCCGACGAAGGCAGTCGAGATGGCAGGACGCGAGGAAACCGTTGAGAACATCCTGAAAGAAGTCCTCGCCGATAAAATTTTCTATGAGCAGTCCGGCGGCGGCATGACCGTTTCTGGCGGTGAGCCGCTCTATCAGCCCAAAGCCGTAACCGCGCTCTGCCGTGCCGCTAAGGAAGCCGGTCTGCACGTCGCCATGGAAACCTGCGGCTTTGCGTCGGAATCCGTTGTCCGCGCAGCTGCTCCGTGGGTCGATCTGTTCCTCTTTGACTATAAGGCGCCCGCCGATGTCCATGAAGCGCTGACCGGCGTTCCGCTGCAGCCGATTCTCGATACCCTCGGTCTGTTGTCGGCGCTCGGCAAGGATGTCATCCTGCGCTGCCCGATCATCCCAGGCTGCAACGACTCCGACCGTCACTTTGACGGCATCACCGCACTGGCAAAGCAATATGACAATATCAAAGAAGTACATCTTGAACCGTATCATCCGCTCGGCATCTCCAAGCTCGAGCAGCTCGGACGCGAGGTGCGCTACGACAACCGTTCCTTCCTCGATGCCCATGCGCTGACCGAGCGCACCGAGGAAATGACCCGCCTCTGCGGCAAAACCGTGCGGATCTCGTAACTGCCCGAGCGGACGGCACAAACCCCATCATTCGATCTTTCCCTTTGTAAAGGCGCACACAGCCGCAATCCGATATTCCGATAACCACATCTTTGAAGGTTGTGCAGCAATTCCGCCGGAGGAAGGGAAGCGGGTACGAGAGATGAGGTTACGGCGGGAGCAAGCCCCCGCCCTACGCGGGATTGGCAGCGTCTGTGCCAAGAGGAAGACACCAACCTCCCCGACGCGATCTTTCCCTGTTCAAAAGCGTACACAGCAGCAATCCGATATTCGCACCACCACATCTTTGCAGATTGTGCGACAATTCCGCCAGAGGAAGGGAAGCGCCTCATGCCGCCTTGACCACCGCATCTTTTGCACTCTTGTCCGGCGGCATTCAGCGCGACCGCAGTGCGCCTCTATGAGGTTAGGCGATGCCTAACCTCGGGTTACATTTCTCTCGCACGGGAGAGAAAGTAACATCCGTCTCCGGCGGGAGATAACCTGAAGTTGTCCGCCTTCTCAAGGCGGGAACTTTCCTCCCCATCAACTATTTTTTCTTCGCCGTTCACGCTTGCGCGGAACGTGCTGGGATTCGGGTACGAGAGATGAGGTTACGGCGGGAGCAAGCCCCCGCCCTACGCGGGATTTGTGGGCGTCTGTGCCGATGGGAAGGTTTGTGTGGGTGCGCAGCCTCATACAGGCACAGTGTCACGTATGTGAATCGTTACACCGTGCCGTTTCCGTGAAAACGCCCAAAAAATAACGAAAAAATCGAAAAATTTCTTTTGGAAATTTGAAATACCCCATTGACAAATTGCGCAATTTCGGTTATAATTTAGAAATGAATGATTGCTTGTGGGAAAGGAGCGATTAACCATGCTGCTCGATATGACACAACTTCTCGGCGGCGCGGTGGATCGGCTTGATTTTTCCTATACGCTGTCGGGCGCACGCGTTCCGTACGCCGATGCTCCGGAGGTGGAGACGGCAGAGGGCGCACAGACGGCCGCGGAGGACACAGAAGACGAGGGAGGCATCCTTCCCATCGTTTTCGATGACGTTGTCGTGACCGCACCTGTACAGGTGGAGGGCTCGGTGATCAACCGTGCCGGATACATCACGCTGACGGCGGAGGCGAGCATGTCATACAGAACCCACTGCGCAAGATGTCTTGCGGAAGTGGAAGATACCGTGCGCTTCCTGTGTGAAAAGACGGTAGCAGACGAAAAAGGTCTTCTGCGTCTGGAAAACACGGAAAACGACGACTATGTACAGATCAAGGGAGGAAAGCTTGACCTCGACGCACCGATCTGCGACGAGATTCTCCTCGGCTTTCCGATGCGCATTCTCTGCTCGGACGACTGCAAGGGCCTTTGTGCCGGCTGCGGTGCCGATCTGAACCGGGAGGCGTGCCGCTGTACAAAGAAAGAAGTTGACCCGCGTCTGGCAAAGCTGGCAGCGCTGCTTGCAGAAATGCCCGACGATGAGGAATGACGGTGTTGAAACGATGCTTCGCATCGCTTCAACGGCATCTGTACCAACAATAAAGAAAAACTACCGGGATATAAAGGGAGGACAAACGACATGGCAGTACCGAAGAAAAAAGTATCCAAAGCAAGAAGAGACAAGAGACGTTCCAATGTTTGGAAGCTCGACCTGCCGGGCATGGTAAAGTGCCCCAAGTGCGGCGAATATAACCTCGCACACCGCGTCTGCAAGAACTGCGGCACCTACGACGGCAAGGTTGTCATCGAAAAGTAATTTTCAAACGACAGAAAACACGGGACTGTAACACGGAAGCAGAATGACCTGCCGCCGGACAGTCCCGATTTTCATAACCGACAATCGCATTACCGTTTTTCAATTAACCGGATTTGATTTTTGAAGGAGAATGACATGGTAACGATCACCGCAGTCACACCCGGAACACCGGCCGCGAAAAAAGGCATTTTACCGGGTGATGTACTTCTGTCCGTCAACGGACATGACATCCGTGATGTGCTGGATTACCGGTTTTACATCACCGAAAAGCAGCTTACACTGCTGCTGCACCGCGGACCGGAGCTGATTACGGTCAAGCTGCGCAAGCAGGAATATGAGGACGTCGGGCTGGAATTCGAGACATTCCTGATGGACCGACAGCATGCGTGCAAAAACAAATGCGTGTTCTGCTTCATCGATCAGAATCCGCACGGGATGCGCGATGCGGTCTACTTTAAGGACGATGACTCCCGCATGTCTTTTCTCATGGGCAGTTACGTTACACTGACCAATCTGACCGATGCCGACGTCGACCGCATCATCGAAATGCATATGTCGCCGATCCACATCTCCGTCCATACGACAGATCCGGAGCTGCGCGTGCAGATGATGAAAAACCCGCGCTCCGGCGAGGTTCTTTCGTATCTGCGCCGTTTTGCAGATGCCGGTATCACGCTGGAATGTCAGATTGTTCTGTGCAAAAACATCAACGACGGGGAACATCTGACCCGCTCGATGCTCGACCTGTGCACATATCTCCCTGCCCTCTCCACCTGCTCCATCGTCCCCTGCGGTCTGACGGATCACCGTGACGGTTTGTGTCACATTGAGCCGTTCACACCGGAGGAATGCCGGGAGGTGCTCGACCGCGTAGCAGAGATTCAGAACGAATGTATCAAAAAGCACGGCAGACCGGTGTTCTACTGTTCGGATGAATTTTACCTCAAATCGGGCAGGGATTTCCCGGACGGCGCGTTCTACGAGGATTATGCGCAGATCGAAAACGGTGTCGGCATGATCCCGTCGATGCGCGATGAGTTTGATTTCCGCATGGAGGATCTCACCGACGACGAACGTGCGGTGACCCGAGAGGTTTCCGTTGCGACAGGATATGCGGCATATCCGTTTTTGTCCTCGCTCTGTGGCCGCCTGATGCGCGAGATTCCGGGCTTGAAGATTCATATCTACCCGATCGAAAACCGCTTCTTCGGCAAAAACATCACTGTTGCAGGTCTTGTTACCGGCGGTGATCTCACAAAGCAGCTCTGCGGCAAGCCGCTTGGGGAAACGCTCTGTATCCCGTCCGTCATGCTCCGCCATGAGGGCGATCTGTTCCTCGACGATATGTCTGTGGAGGAAGCGGAGGCAGCACTCGGCGTGCCGCTGACCGTCGTTGATACGGCATACGGCGCCGATGCGTTTGTCGATGCCCTGCTGGGGATTTGATGTTTTTCGATGGCGGTTGCAATTACCGCGTAGGGCGGGGGCTTGCTCCCGCCGTTGTGGGTAAACAAGGTTCTGTTTTGGGATATCATCGGTGGGAAGATGTGTGTTTGGAAAATATTTTTTCATGTAGTATTTCATCATCGAAACGACGGCAGAGAAACATATGTGTCAATCGGCAGCATCATCAATGCTATATGCGGCGGGAGCAAGCCCCCGCCCTACGCGAAATAACGTACCGTCTGCTCCTCGCCACATGCCGCCATATTCGGTCACATCCCACAAATATCACACCGCCGCATTGTGTAACATTACCAAAATGTTTGGCAAAAACGTCCAATCCCTTTGCGTCGGTTCATAGATATTTCAAATTTCGTTCAATTCTGTTTCAAATAATTTTGCTATAATATATAAGATAACACCTTACAAAAGAGAGGAAACACCATGTCCAAACCCGTGGCAGCGATTGTCGGACGTCCGAACGTCGGCAAGAGCACCCTGTTCAATAAACTGGCGGGTACACGCGTGTCCATCGTCGAGGATATCCCCGGCGTGACCCGTGACCGCATCATATACGAAATCGAGTGGAACGGCCGTGCGCTGACCATCATCGATACCGGCGGTATCGAGCCGAAATCCGACGATGTGCTTCTGTCCCAGATGAAGACGCAGGCGCAGGTCGCCATCGATATGGCAGATGTCATCCTGTTCATGGTTGACGGCAAGCGCGGTCTTGCTCCCGAGGACATCGACATCGCCATGATGCTCAAGCGCTCCGGCAAGCCGATCATTCCGCTCGTCAACAAGATCGACACCATCGGCGATCTTCCGATGGAATTCTACGAGTTCTACGAGCTCGGCTTTGACGAAGACCTGATTCCGCTGTCGTCTCTGCACGGCACAGGCTCCGGTGATCTGCTCGACCGCGTGCTGGAGCTTTCCCCGTCCGACGAGGAGGTCGAGGGCGATGAGGATTATATCAAGGTCGCCGTCATCGGCAAGCCCAACGTCGGCAAGTCGTCCATCGTCAACCGTCTGACCGGTGAGGAACGCTGTATCGTCGCCGATATGGCTGGCACGACGCGCGATGCCATCGATACCAAGTTTGAAAACGAGCACGGCAAGTTCATCTTCATCGACACCGCGGGCATCCGCCGTCAGTCGAAGGTCGAGGACCGTCTTGAAAAGTTCTCCGTACTCCGCGCCAAGATGGCAGTTGAACGTGCAGATGTCTGTCTGATCATGATCGACGCCGAGGAAGGCATCACCGAGCAGGACGAAAAGATCGCGGGGCTTGCACATGACGCAGGCAAGGCATCCATCATCGTCGTCAACAAGTGGGACGCGATTGAAAAGGACAACGCAACGACGAAGCAGTTCACCGAGAAGATTTACCAGGCGCTGTCGTACATGCAGTACGCGCCGTTGTCCTTCGTTTCCGCCAAGACCGGTCAGCGCACCGATAAGCTCTTTGAGCAGATCGTGTCCGTCTACGGCCAGTCCGTCATGCGTATCTCCACCGGTATGCTCAACGATGTCCTCGCCGACGCAACCGCACGTGTGCAGCCGCCGTCCGATAAGGGCAAGCGTCTGAAGATCTACTACTGGACCCAGCAGTCCGTCAAGCCGCCTACATTCGTCATTTTCTGCAACGACGCGGAGCTGTTCCACTTCTCCTATCAGCGCTATCTGGAAAACCAGCTGCGTTCTGTCTTCGGCTTCCACGGTACACCCATCAAGTTCATCATCAGACAAAAGGGTGATGAGTGATATTGGCAAAAATGGTTGAGATGCATGTCGGAGAGAACGATAAGGTAACGGCGCGCACAAAAGCCTTCCCTGGTCAGGGAAGGTGTCAAATTCCCGTGGGGATATTTGTCGAAGGAAGCGGAGCTTTCTTCAGAAGATGCCAAAGGCATCTTCGACGGATTTGAGTCGTTCTTTGTTACTTATATGTGATAGATGGTTCTTTGAATGATAATCCACTTTCACATTTCTTCTTGCTGCGGTATGCTCTACAGCCTTGTCGCCGTGTTGACGACTCATCCGTCTTTCGATAAAAACGCAGGGGCGTTTTCATCGAAATCCACCTTCCCTCACCAGGGAAGGCTTGGACGCGGAATTTCAACCATCAGCTCCTAACAACATCCCCAAATAATCAAAACAAAAAAGGAAATAACCATCGTGTCTGAAATTTTAACCAAAGGACTCTTCGGCGTCCTGTTTCTCGATAACGCAGAAGCTTCATCAACTGGCATGCTTGCGCTGTATGTCGCGCTGGCTTGTCTTCTTCCGGCTGTCATCGGCTATCTGCTCGGCTCCGTCAATACAGCCGTCATTCTGTCCAAGCACTTTTATCACGATGACATCCGCACCAAGGGCTCCGGCAATGCCGGCATGACCAACATGATGCGTACATACGGCCGCAAGACCGCCATTTTCACGCTGCTCGGCGATATGCTGAAAACCGCGCTCTCCGTCGGTATCGGTGCGTTCCTTGCAGCCGAATCCGGCATGTACATCGCGGGTCTTGCGTCGATCATCGGTCATGTCTTCCCCGTTTTCTTCGGCTTTAAGGGCGGAAAGGGTGTGGCAAGCATGGCAGCGCTCATCCTGTGCACAGAACCGCTTGCGTTCCTCATCCTTGTCATCATGTTCGTCTGCATCGTCAGCATGTCCAAGTTTCTCTCCCTCGGTTCCATCATGTGCGCCATGATGTACCCGCTGATTCTCAACCGCGTTTATGTGCTCGTCCGTGATCCGGCCGGCGTGCCGTTCATTCCGACGATGGTTTCGTTTGTCGTCATGGTCATCGTCATTGTCAAGCACCGTGAAAATATTCAGCGTCTGATGCGCGGAGAGGAAAGCAAATTCTCCATCAAAAAGAGCGTCAAGACCACCGAAGCAAAGACGGAAGAGAAACAGTCCGAGGAGCAGTAAGATCCCATGAAAAAACTCATTGTATTTGTACTGGCCTGTGTGATTGCCGTCGGCGCGCTGCTGTTTACGGAACTCAAGGAAGGACAGCTGCAGGATGCCGACTTTGTCGACACCGTCACGGTGATGCTTCCCGACGGCGACGGGGATACCCCGGATGCAAGCGTCAGTATTTCACCCGACACCGAAGCACCGCCTGCCCCGACAACAACCGCGGCCGTCACAACGCAGACAGCACCGATAACGGAAGCCGTCACGGAAACGCAGGACGATGCGCTGATCTCCTACGGCGAGGACTATTATACAGTCGACGACGTGGCATATTACCTTGCCGAATATGAGGAGCTTCCGCCCAACTATATGACCAAAAAAGAAGCGGAAGCGCTCGGCTGGATCTCCTCCGAGGGCAATCTCTGGGACGTTGCGCCCGGTGCCTGCATCGGCGGCGACCGCTTCGGCAATTACGAAGGTCTGCTCCCCAAGAGCGGACGCTACACCGAATGCGATGTCAACTATGAAGGCGGCTACCGCGGCGGCGAGCGCCTGGTCTTCGACACAGACGGCAACATCTGGTACACAGCCGACCATTATTCCACATTTGAACAGCTATACGGTGAGGATTGATCTTCCCGCCGCGCACAAAATCTTTGCAACCCCCACGAAAGGTATCCAAAAAGCAAACACCCATGAAAGACATCCTCATTAACTGCGAAAAACTGCGCTCCCGCAAGGTTCTGCACGATTATCTTGAACAGGAGCTTCATCTGCCCGACTATTACGGACGCAACCTCGATGCCCTGCACGACATTTTAAGCGGCTTCAATAAAGCGGGAGCCGTGACCTTCCATATCATCAACCGCGAAAAACAGTCCTCCCGTATGGTGACGCTGTATCAGGCGATGCTCGATATGCTCGCCGAGCTGGGACAGGAAAACCCCAACATCTGTGTCGTCGAGGAGTAAGGCGGCGCGTGACGGTTCTGTTTCGGAAATGCATCACCGTCAAAATTGGTCGGAACAAGATACTTGTTCCGACAGGCATCCTGCCTTTCCCGTGTAGATTTTTGTAGGGACAGGCGTCCCCGACTGTCCCGTATTTCAATGCAGACACAGGGACAGTCGAGGACGCCTGTCCCTACATCTTACAGAAACCGCTGCGTATCCCCCAAAATCTCCAAAACCTATTGAAAAACAAGCCCATCTGTGTTAAAATATAAGAAGAAACCAAAAAGGAAGTAATTACTGCATGGCAGAAATTTATACTTATGTGGCAACATGCCTGTTCGGGCTGGAAAAATTCGTCGGCGAGGAAATCGACGCGCTCGGTTATGAGCGTATTTCGACCATCGACGGACGTGTGACCTTCCGCGGTGACATCACGGCGATTGCGCGGTGCAATCTCTGGCTGTCGTGTGCGGAACGGGTCTATCTGCAAATGGGACAGTTCAACGCCTTCACCTTCACCGAGCTGTTCGACGGCACGAAAAACCTGCCGTGGGAGCAGTGGATCGGTGAAAACGATGCGTTCCCGGTCAAGGGGCATTCCATCAAGAGCCAGCTCTACTCCATTCCCGACTGTCAGTCCATCGTTAAGAAGGCCATTGTCGAGCGCCTGTCCGGTGAATACGGCATTTCGTGGTTTTCGGAGGACTGCGTCAAATACCAGATCGAGTTCTTTATCATCGACAACCGCGTCACGCTGATGATCGATACCTCGGGTACTGCCCTTCATAAGCGCGGATACCGTCCTGCCGCCGGGGCTGCACCGCTGCGCGAAACCCTTGCCGCGGCAATGGTGCGCATTGCACGCCCGCGCGAGGATGTGCTGTTCTGGGATCCGTTCTGCGGCTCCGGTACGATCGCACTGGAGGCGGCGCTGTATATGACGAAGACCGCACCCGGTCTGAACCGCGCCTTTGCCGCCGAGGATTTTTATGACATTTCGCCCACCGTCTGGACACAGGCGCGCGAGGAAGCACGCGATCTGCAAAACCTGAATACCGCCTTTGAGGCATGGGCGTCCGATATTGACCGCGATATGGTGCGCACGGCACAGGACAATGTCGTTCGCGCGGGAATGCAGAACATTGTCAAAACGTTCCAGCACGATGCCCTGCGTATCAGAACCGGCGGCAGACGCGGTACGATCGTCTGCAACCCGCCCTACGGGGAACGTCTGATGGACGAGCAAAGTGCCTTTGATCTCTACCGTGCGATGGGACGCCACTTTGCGACGCTCGACCGCTGGCAGATCTATATCCTGACCTCCGATGAGCAGTTTGAAATGCATTACGGCCGCCGCGCCGATAAGATCCGCCGTCTTTATAACGGTATGATCAAATGCGGCTATTACCAGTTCTTCAAAAACCCCCAGAGAAAGGATGAACCGAAGAAATGAAAGCACGTAACATGCGCGTACTCCCACTGATCTTTGTTCTGATTTCCATGCTGATTGTCACGGCAATGCCAACTGCGGCGGCTGTTGATCTGCGCGGCGTCATGGATGCACATGCATACCAGAATACCGCGATTTCCGAAACGGCATTCCTGCCGTACCGCATCTACCTTCCCGATGCGATTGCAGCGGCATTCCCGAAAAGCGCAGACAATGCCGTTTTCGACATTCCTGCTGATTCTGATTCCGATGCTGCGCCCGCAGAGGATGACGAGGTCGCTGCCGAGCCTGTCCCCGATGCACCGGTCATCGAAATCCCGCGCGACCGCGAATACGGTCTGCTGATCTGGCTGCATGATGAAGATCTGCGCGGCGACGACAACAGCTCCCACATCGCCAATGAAGCCAAGAACGGTCTGATGAATGCCTTTCTTTCCGGCACCGGTGCGACCGATTATCTGATCCTTGCACCGCAGTGTCCGCAGGGGACAACATGGAATGACAACGATCAACTGTATCTGCGTCTGCTCATCGACCTGATTAAAAACCACATCATGCAGCTGCCCATCGACAGCGACCGCATTCTGATCGGCGGCATTTCGATGGGTGCAACCGCAGGCTATACAATGATCGGCATGCAGAAAAACGCAGACATGTTCCCGATCTCCGCTGCATACATGGTCGCCGGTACGACCGACTATACCGTAACCACGGCCGAGGACGCAGCGGTCTTTGAAACGACCAAGGTTTATGCGTTCCTGTCCGAAAACGACAGCGTCACGCCGCCCGATTCCGTCCGCAAGCTGGCTGACACTGTCAACACCGGCTACGATTCCGTACAGGATTTCACCTATGCCGTTTATCCGGAGCTCGGTCATGAGATCTGGCACCAGGCATTTGCAGAACAGGCACTGCTTGACGCGTTTATGGCGACCAATGCGCCTGTCATTGATGTGACACCTGCTCCTATTGAAACGGAGGCCATCACCGAGGAACCGGACGCACCTGCCGTTGATGACCCCATCGAAACCGCACCCGTAGAGACGGAAGCCGTGACAGACCCCGTACAGACCCCGCCGTCGATTGCCGGCGTGGAGATCACCTCCGAGATGATCGCGTATGTCATCATGGCTGCCGCATGCATTCTGTCTGTCATACTGCTCATCACAGGTCTTGTCAAAAACAACAAAGTCAGATAACCGAAAACACAACGAATCAAATTATGGTACTCAAAAATACAGAATCCACAATTGCCTACCGCTGTCCGCACTGCGGCTCGGGCATTCTCGCCATGGTCGGCGTGTTCGCGCTGTCCGGCGATATGATCAAACTCAAATGCGACTGCGGACACTCCGAGCTGCTCATTCAGAAGTGCGGCGACGGAAAAATCCGTCTGACCGTCCCCTGTATGTTCTGCCCCAAGCCTCACCAGTTTGTGCTGTCCCACGCGGCGTTTTTCGATCAGAACATCTACACCATCCCCTGCGGCATGACCGGCATCGATATCTGCTTCATCGGGCATAAGGACGATGTCCTGCAGAGCCTCGCCGACAACGAAAAGCAGCTGCTTGATATGCTCAAAGAAGCAGGATACGGCGACGATGCGACCCTTTCCGACCTTCTGCGCGACGATGCGGAGGACGACGGGGACGAAACGTACTACGACGACGTCAACTTCACCGACAACCACATCTACGATATGGTGCTGTTTGTCGTGCGCGAGCTGGAGGCGGATGACAAGATCGTCTGCCGCTGTACCGAGCGCGGTGAAACAGGCGAATATGACATCGTCTGTGACCGCGACCAGATCTTTGTCTCCTGCTCCCGCTGCGGTGCCAGACGCGAAATCCGCTGCAACGGCTCCATGTCGACGCAGGCATTCCTCGATATCGATTCGCTGATTCTGGAAGGAATGTTTGCGGACGAGTAATTTTTGGTTTCCTGCTGCACATCGACATTAATATATGTAGGGACAGGCGTCCTCGACTGTCCCTGATCTGACATTTATCGGGACAGGCGAGGACGCCTGTCCCTACAGTCAAACTAAGGATGAACGATATGGACAACAACGTCATTTCCATCGGCGGCAGACGCGAGGTCTTCTGGGATGATTTTTTCATCGATACCGACAGAACCACCGCCGGCCACCGACTGATTCCACCCGTCAAGGCAGACATCGGCTTTGTCTTTGACCGCCCGGATGAACGCCATTCCATCAGCTATCCGAATGTCGTCCGGGACGAGGGCGGCTATAAATTATATTATATCACCTTTGACCCGAGCCAGGAGCGGCGCCGCTACAAGCTCCATGTTCTTGAAAGCGAGAATGGGCTGAACTGGACACGTCCTGCACTCGATCTGTTCCCGGATGAGGACGGCGGCAGCACCAATGTCGTGATCGACGGACTGGATGACAGCTCCCTCTGCGTCTTTTACGATACCAATCCCGCCTGTCCTGCGGATGAACGCTATAAGGTGATGACGCTGGTGTTCCGTGACCGCAAGCTGGATATCCGCACGCTGTGGTGTTATGCATCGGGCGACGGCTGTCACTTTGGAAAGCCGTTTTTTGTCACGGACAAGGGACGCTTTGACTCGCTGAACCCCTTCTTCTGGAAGGACGGAACCTATTACGGCTATGTCCGCGACCTGCACTGGGTGGACGGTGACTGTGTCCGCGATGTCCGTCTGATCACCTCGACCGATTTTGTCAACTGGTCGGAGCAGACCCCGCTTCAGTACGACGACGGGTTCGATTATCAGATGTATACAAACAATGTGATGCTCTATCCGCGCGCACCGCATATGACCGTCGGTTTCCCGACAAGATATGTGGAACGCAAGAGCTGGACGTACAACGACGAGCAGTTTGCAAGCCGGGATACAAAGCTGCATGCCAGCCATTCCATTGAAGATCGCTTTGCGCGGGCAACCACCGATGCGATGTTCATGTGCAGCCGCGACGGCGTGCACTTCCACCGGTACACCGAAGCCTATATGACGCCGGGGCTCGAGGATACATACAACTGGATCTACGGCGACTGCTATCTTTCTTATCCGCTGGTCGATACCGGCGTGCATACCTATACCCTGTTCAACGTGGAGACGGGCATCGGTGCCGACAAGCCTGCGGTTCTGCGGCAGTATACGCTGCGCAAGGACGGCTTTGCGTGTCTTGCGGCAGACCGGAAAGAACAGTATGTCGTGACCAAGCCCTTTGTGTTCCGCGGAACGTCCCTGCATCTGAATTTCTCCACCTCCGCCGCCGGGTATATCTATGTGGATGTCCTCGATGAGAACGGCGGCAAGCTGTCCGCGGGGGAGAGCTTTGAAATCTTCGGCGACACGACCGACCGTGAAATTCGCTTCGCCGACGGAGGGGATTTTTCCGCGTATGAAGGCAGAGCGATCCGCCTGCGGTTCCGTATGTTCGATGCGAAGCTCTTTTCGCTGTATTTCGCTTAATATCATAGAAAACTTCATAACAGAAAGGAAATTCCCATGCCGGAAAAGATTTATACCATACCCGTCAACGAAGCGTTTGAAGCCTCACGCGACGATGCCGCCTGCGGCTGTCCGTTCTGTACCTTATATAATACGCTGGAGGAAAACGAGCTTGACCGCATTCTCGGTGCGGCGATGATGGAACCCGATGTGCGCATCGAAACGAATGCACAGGGCTTCTGCGATACGCATTTCAGGATGATGTTCGTCCGCAAGAACCGCCTCGGGCTCGGTCTGATCCTCGAATCGCACATTGCGGAAATTGCAAAAGGCCAGAAAAACAAGGCGCTGTCCTTAAAAGCCCCCGGTACCGATCAGGAAGCAAAGCTCGAAAAGTTAGAGAGCTCCTGCTACGTCTGCGGACGCATCGCGTTTGCATTCGGAAAGATGATGGATACCGCCGCGTATCTGTGGGAAAATGAAACCGAATTCCGCAAAAAGTGCGAAGCGCAGCCGTATTTCTGCCTGCCGCATTACCGTGCGTTCGTCGCACAGGCGCGCCGCTCGATGA
>JAFTLK010000305.1 GCA_017455975.1 Clostridia bacterium
CGTTGACAGCAGTGATATATTCCCGCTGACGCAGGAATGTGATATCGCTTCGCGGTGATATCCGCCTTTGGCGGGTGATATATTTCGCACGGTGTGCGAAATGTGACAAGTAACCTACCACTTTTCGCTGAAAGCGAAAAATATCACTCGCACAAAGTGCGAATATCACTTTTCATCAGCAAACTTTGTTTGATGATGAAAAATATCACATTTCGTCGCAGACGAAATATATCACCGGAATGCTGTCAATGCAGACGTTGACAGCAGTGATATATTCCCGCTGACGCAGGAATGTGATATCGCTTCGCGGTGATATCCGCCGATGGCGGGTGATATATTTCGCACGGTGTGCGAAATGTGACAGTTACAGATAGATAGGATGCCCACGCCGCGCTGTGGGATGACAGAGGATTCCACCCCGACAACTGCGTTTGAGGTTGGATTCCTTCGCCCCTCCAGCTTGCGCGGAGCGGGCTGAAAAACGAGTGCGAAAGATGAGGTTACGGCGGGAGCAAGCCCCCGCCCTACGCGGGATTGGCGGCGCTTGCTTTCCCTGCAGCATGAGATCTTTTCACTCTTCACTCTTCACTTTTCACTCTTCACTTCTCTCCCCCGCCCTACGCGTTCTGATGCAAGGTCGATCTGCATCGCGGCGGAAGACATAGCCCCCGCCCTGCGCGGGAAATGGCGGCGTTTGCTTTCTCAAAGCGTGAAACCCTCATAAAAACAACCAAAAAGACAATAAATAAAGAAAGGACCCCCAAAAATGAAAGAAGTCCATCTGATCTGCAACGCGCATCTTGACCCCATCTGGCAATGGGAATGGGAAGAAGGTGCGGCGGCGGCGCTGTCGACGTTCCGTGCGGCGGCAGACTTAGCCGATGAATTTGATTATATCTTCTGCCACAATGAAGTGACCCTGTATAAATATATCGAGGAATACGCGCCCGCGCTGTTTTCAAAGATCAAAAAGCTGATCCGCGAGGGACGCTGGCACATCATGGGCGGCTGGTATCTGCAGCCGGACTGCAACATGCCGGCGGGCGAGAGCTTTGTACGTCAGATCGCGGTCGGACATCGCTACTTTGAAGAAAAGTTCGGTGTGTGCCCGACCACCGCAATCAACTTTGACGCGTTCGGTCATTCCTCGGGTCTGCCGCAGATTCTGTCCAAATCCGGTCAGGACAGCCTGATCTTGTCCCGTCCCGGCAATGATCCGATTCCGGCACGGCAGTTTATCTGGGAGGGTGTCGACGGCTCAAAGATCAAGGTTTACGCATCCAACCACGGCTACAACTCCCCGCTCGGTCATGCGGCGGAGGCAATCAAAGGCCGCATTGATTCGCAGGCAGAGCAGGAAACCATCTGTGTTCTGTGGGGCGTCGGCAACCACGGCGGCGGACCGTCCCGCAAAGACCTTGCCGATATTGAAACGCTGAAAGCCGAGTTCGGTGACGATTTTGAGATCCTGCACTCGACCCCCGAGCACTTCTTTGCACAGCTCAATCCGGAGATCGTCCACCGCGGCGCACTCCGCACGGTCATGCCGGGCTGCTACACCTCGATGGTACAGATCAAGCAGAAGCATGCGGCGCTCGAAAACGCGCTTTACATGGCAGAAACGCTGTGCTCCGCCGCCGCACTGCGCGGCTTCATCGAATACCCCGAGCGCGAGCTTGATGAGGTAACGGAGGATCTGCTCAACGCCGAATTCCACGATATCCTGCCCGGCTCCTCCGTCCGTGCCGGCGAGGAGAACGGTCTGCAGCTGCTCGACCACGGTCTGCTCGTCTGCAGCCGTCTGCGCGCACGGGCATACTTTGCGCTGGCACAGAATCAGCCGCGCGCTGCCGAGGGAGAATTCCCGGTGCTCGTTTACAACCCGCGCCCGTATACATGGGAAACCGAAATCACCTGTGAAATGATGCTCGCCGATCAGAACTGGTCGGATGAGATCGCGTCGCAGATGCGGATCGTCGACGAGGCGGGTGTGGTCCTTGATGCACAGGTCGTCAAGGAGGAATCGAATCTGAACCTCGATTGGCGCAAGCGGTTCGTCTTCCGCGCGCCGCTGAAGCCGCTCGATGTCACGCGCTTCTCCGTTTACGTTGATTTTGTTCCGAAAACGGAAAAACCGCCGCTGTCGCACGGCGGGGATGTCGTTTTCGATGCCGATTTTGCAGAAAACGGACAGACGGTGCACAAGCACGCCGTCATCGATGGCAAGACAGGTCTGCTGCGCACGCTGACGGTCGGTGACCGGGCGTGGATTTCGCAGGATGCATACCTCGGTCTGCACGGCGCCTTTCTGCCGGTCATGTACCGTGACAATCCCGACCCGTGGGGCATGGGCTGGTTCCAGCTGTCCGGCATGGGACGCGAGCCCGCGCCGTTCGCGCTGATTGAAGGCGGTGCGGACGGCCGGATCACCGACGGTCCGTTTGTCGGCATGAAGCCCGTCTCGATCGCCGAGGACGGTCCGATCTGCACGGTCGCCGAATGCTTCTTCCGTCATGAAAACACCTTTGTCCGTCTGGAATACACGCTTTACAAGACCCGTGCCGCCGTCGATGTCCGCGCCGATGTCTTCCTCGGCGATGCCGACCGGATGGTCAAGCTGGCGCTCCCGCTGTGCGATGCGGGTGATGTGCTCGGTCAGACGGCGTTCGGTACGGAAGTGCTCTACCGCGACGGACGCGAAAACGTCGCACAGCGCTTTGTGGGGCTGCGCGGCGAGGACGGCGCGGTCACGGCGCTGTTCAACCGCGGCACCTACGGCTCCTCGTATGAAAACGGCGTTCTGTCGATGTCGCTTGTGCGCGGTGTCTCCTACTGTGCGCATCCGATCGGCGACCGCGCAATCATTCCCGCCGACCGCTTTGTAAAAAAGATCGATATGGGCGAGCGCAGCTTCTGCTTCCGGCTCGACCGCGCACCTGCGGCATCGCTGGAGCGGCTGGCATGGGAGTTCAACATCCCGCCGTATGCCTGCAACGTCTTCCCGGCCGAATCCGGGCTGTCCGATCAGGCTGCAGCCACACCCGTCGTCCCAACTGTCTCCGACCGTGAGATCACGCTGATCACGATGAAGAAGCAGCACGGCGCGGATGCGTATCTGCTCCGTCTGCTCAACAACAGCGACGCGGACAAAGCCTGCACACTCACGCTCGCAGATCAGCAGCTCCCCCTGCACTTCGGCCGATACGAGGTCAAGACCGTGCGGTTTGCCGACGGCACACTGCGGGAAGAGGATCGGCTGCTGGTGTGACGGGAGACAGGATATAGAACAATAAAGAATAAAGAAGAAAGAAAAAGGGTAATGACTATGACGCAGAATTTTCCGTACAGGCCGGGGGCGGCGCGTGTCGCATTTGCGATGGAGGACTATTACATCTGGGACTGCTCGGTGATCTATGCCGAGGGAAAATATCACATGTTCTCCTCGCGCTGGCCGAAAAAGTACGGCTTTGGCTGGAACTGGCTGCTCAATTCCGAGATCGTCCACGCGGTGTCCGACACACCGGAGGGTCCCTACGAATTTGCATCGGTCGTTCTGCCGCGCCGCGGACGGCAGTATTTTGACGGTATGAACACGCATAACACCTGCATCAAGGCATGGGGCGGCAAGTATTACTTATATTACATGGGTACGACATATCCCGCCGACATTCCGTGTGACGGCGGCAATATCTCCCCCGACCACGCGCTGGAAACGTGGAACCGCAAGCGCATCGGTGTTGCCGTCGCCGACAGCATCGACGGACCGTATGTCCGCTGTGATGCACCTCTGCTGCAGCCGCGCGGTGCGGATCACTGGGACTGCACCTGCACGACCAATCCGTCGGTTGCGATCCTGCCGGGCGGCGAGACCTACATGATCTACAAGTCCCGTGCCGGTGCCGCGCTGCCGCTGAAGCTCGGCATCGCGCACGCCGACAATCCGGCAGGGCCGTTTGAGCGCTTGTCCGATCAGCCGATCTTGCAGTTTGAGAACAGCGACTACCACATTGAGGATCCGTTCATCTGGTACGACAGTGCACGCGGTGTGTTCTGTCTGATTGCCAAGGACGACGTCAAAGGCGGCTCCCACGGCATCACGGGTGAGTGGGGCGCGGGCTTCTACGCCGAAAGCACCGACTGCATGGACTTCTCGATCGCACCCGACCCGAAGGTCTATTCCCGCACGGTTACATGGGAGGACGGCACGGTCACGACGCAGGGCAACCTCGAGCGTCCGTCGCTGCTCTTCGATGAAACCGGACGGCCGACGCATCTGTTCTGCGCCACCGGACGCGCACCGTCGCCGTACTCGTTTGAGGATACGACATACATTGTCTGTATTCCGCTGGAAGCATAAACGATCTTTGTGCATGCAAAAAGCACCGCCAGAGGTTTTCCCCTCCGGCGGTGCCGTTTTTTGTGATGAAATTATCGGTTGAGCACGGAAACAAACTGCTCCGCATGGCGCTTGAGTGCTTCAAAGGATTCGTCGCTGATGTGGTGCTCGATGCGGCAGGCATCATCTGCGGCAATTTCGGGATCAACACCGAGCGCAGTGAGCAGGGCGGTGATCACGCGGTGGCGTTCATAAATTTTATTTGCGACTTCCACGCCGGCTTCGGTCAGCGTCAGCGCACCATCACGCGCCATCAAGACATAGCCGCCCTCTTTGAGCAGTCCGATGGCACGGCTGACGCTCGGCTTGGAAACGCCCATGTGC
>JAFTLK010000306.1 GCA_017455975.1 Clostridia bacterium
AAATATGTGTGACATTTCGCAGTTTTACAACTGCGATTTGGTGCAAGTACCAAAACAGTCCCGGAATTCCCGAATTTCGGGACGAAATTCCAGAAAGGAAACTTTCGCTGCGCGAAAGTCATGGTCATATTTATGAAGCAAAATTTGTCTGCCATCCGCCGCATCGGCATAACCTTACTTGGTATGCTTGTGCTGTTGATGCCGCTGTTTTCCGTCGGTGCCGCCGCGCAGGACGGTCAGGCGATCGGATGGTATATCAAAAAAACAGAGGATCACAGTCCGCCGCCGCTCGATGCACCGCTTGCAATCATTGAAAATCTGGATGGGTACTATCTTGACAAATCCGCTGCAGATGACGATCCGGTACTCTATCTGACCTTTGATGCCGGCTATGAAAACGGCAATGTTGCGCGGATTCTGGATGTTCTTGATGCGCATCAAGTGAGGGGTGCATTTTTTGTGCTGGAGCATCTTATCCGTGCAGAACCGGACCTTGTGTGCCGTATGATACGGGAGGGACACACCGTCTGCAATCACACTGCCCGCCATCCCGATATGACAGCGTTGGACGAGGCGGCATTCCGCGCGGAGCTGGATGATCTGGCTGCGGCCTGCCTTGAGGTGACCGGGACGGAGATCGCACCGTATTTCCGCCCGCCGGAAGGAAAATTCAATGAAACCGTTCTGCGCCGCGCATCGGAGGCAGGGTATCAGACCGTGTTCTGGTCGTTTGCTTATGCCGACTGGGACAATGCGCACCAGCCGGATCCCGATGCGGCGATCAGGAATATCCTCGACCATACGCACAACGGCATGGTGCTGCTTCTGCACCCGACCTCGTCCACCAATGCGGCGATCCTCGACCGGCTGCTGTGCGCGTGGGAAGAGCAGGGATATCGGTTCGGAACGCTTGACGAGCTGTGCCGTGCACCGAAACCGTCCGCCGTTCCGACCTACAGCGTGATGACCGATGAAAACGTCTTTCGGCATCACGACAACGACTGCATGAAGATCGCGCTGACCTTTGATGACGGTCCGAGCGCGCTGTATACCGCGGACATTCTTGACTATCTGCGCCAAGAAGGGGTTCATGCGACCTTTTTTGTTGTCGGCTCGCAGGCGCGCAGCAATCCCGAGCTGCTGCTGCGCGAGGAGGCGGAGGGACACGAGATCGGCAACCATACCGATACGCATCCGCGCCTGTCCGGAAAGCAATTTTCCGTCTGTGACAAGTGCGGCGGCGTCATCACACATGACGGGAGCGTCTGTCCTGCGGCATCGGGCGGTGTCGGCAGCTGCGTCTGTACCGCGCTGATCCGGGAAATTGAGGCTTGCGCCGATACGGTCTATGAGCTGTCCGAGCGGCAGACCTGCCTGTTCCGTCCGCCCGAGGGCTACTGTACCGAGGAGATATCCGCTGTCGCATCCGCCATGGATTACCGCATCATTCTCTGGAACATCGATACGCGCGACTGGGACAAAGCCAGTGCCGACGAGATCGCGTCACAGGTGCTTACCGATGTGCAGTCCGGCGACATCATTCTGTTCCACGACAGCGTTTCCCGGCGTGATCCGCAGACCCTGCAGGCACTGAAAATGATCATTCCCGCACTCAAGGAACGCGGATATCAGTTTGTAACGGTGTCGGAGCTGATTGATACGGGCAGCTGAAACGAAAATACACCCCATCCTGCACAGACGGTGCGGTCTGCGGGATGGGGTGTGTGCGTACTTATCTGGAATTATCTCTTGCGGCACAGATAACGGTCGAGCTTGTCACGCATATTGTCGGGCATTTCGCGCGCAACGGGCGGGAATGCCGCGTTTGCCATACGGTCGGTGAAGGCGGTGATGAAGTCGATGTCGGCGATCATGTGCGAGGTCTTCATCGACTTGACGGTGTCATAGCTGTTGTGGATGACGGCGGTGTTGCCGGGGGCACTCCTTGCAAAGGAAACGGCGGGAATCCCCTTGTCCGCGAACGGTGTGGAGTCGGAGGAGTAGACATCCTGATACGGAGCGACCTGGAAGCCGACCTCTCGTCCCATGTAGGTGATGTACGAAACGAGCTTGTCCTCGGACGTACAGCAGGCGATGAAGCGTCCCATCGTACAGCCGATCATGTCGATGTTGATGCAGAGCTCAATTGCGCCGAGCTTGTCTTCGTGATTTGCGCAGTAAGCCTTGGAGCCGAGCAGACCGCGTTCTTCGGAGCCGCACCAGAGGAAGCGCAGGGAGCACGCAGGTTTGTTTTCCGGCTTTGCAAAATGCTCTGCCATGGACAGAAGACAGATGGCACCGGACATATTGTCATACGCACCCTGCGAAAGCGACGTCGAGTCATAGTGCGCTGTGAGGATGATGACACGGTCTGTTTTACCGGGAATGTCGAGCACGACGTTCTGGGAGTTGCCCTTGTATTCGTCCTGCGCAAGCGTGATTTTGGCGGATGTGACATCGTTTTCAATCAGCGTGACCGCATCCTTTGCGTTGATGTTCACGCCGGGGAGCTTCTTGCCGTCGGCTGCACCGGCACAGACATACGAGCGCAGCTCACGCTGGTCGATATCGCGGTCGGCATAAAGGACATTGCCGTCGTAGGTAATGAAGCCCACAGCACCGTTTTTGACGAGATCATGGTACATCCAATAACCGAGATACCCGTCGATGAGCACGATTTTACCGCGGATCTCGGACAGCTGCATTTTATCGCCGCCGGCGGTCAGATAGTAAAGCGGCGCTTCCGCCTCGCCGGAGCCGGCACACAGATACCCCTTGCACGGAATCTCCTGTGTTTCACCGCTGCCGAGCGTGACCGTCAGCGTGTCTTCCGTGATGGTCGCCATGTCGACGACAAACGGGTCAAGGCGTGCCTGCAGACCGAGCGCGGCACAGTGACCTGCGATGTATTCGGCAGCTGTGCGTTCCGCGTCAGAGCCGCCGGTGCGGATATAGGCGGTATCCGCAAAAATTTTTTCAATAACAGATGCATTCATATGTGTGATTCCTTTCTGTGTGATTACAGGGAGAACAGGTATGCCGTGACGGTCTTGAGGTATTCCGCCTTTGCGTCGCGGACGGGCATCGGCAGACGGCGCTCACCGGGAATTTCGTAGTTGAAGCAGTCGGAATAGCCGATGGCGTTCAGACCGCGCATGACAGACGGCCAATCAACGGTGCCGCGGCCGTAGGGCATCAGATGCTGGTCTCCCGAGGTATCGTTGTCGGCGATGTGGAGTGCGTGCAGCAGCTTGCCTGCACCGAGGATGAATTGCTCCTGCGTCATTTCCTTATCGTGAATGTGCAGGTGTCCTGTGTCAAGGCAGATACCGAGTGCCGGGGAGTTGACACGTCCGATGACATCGAGCAGATCGGACAGGTGCGCAAAGTGACCGCCGAGGTTTTCAAGACAGAGGCAAAGACCGAGCTCTTCCGCATAGGGAACAAGCAGCTTCAGCTTTTCAACGTTCGCCGCAATCACTTCCTCATGGGATGCCTCCGCGCCGAGGGAATGACCGTCCAGATGGAGCACAGCGTTCTTGACACCGATTGCCGCAAACAGCTCAAACCAGCCGCGCAGAATCGCAACCGCGTCGACTTCCTTTGAGCAGAGGCGGACAGCCAGCCACAGATGCCCCTGCGGGAAGGTCAGATTGTGTTCCTTTGCGTATGCACCGAATGCCGCACCGATCTCGGCAGGCGTGCCTTCGCGCTTGAGCAGAACCGCTGCGTGTTCGTCGGACAGCTCGCAGACGGTCAGACCGCGGCGTTCCATGGCGAGAACCATGTCCTCGGGGGTGAGATCAACGTCATAGCTTGACCAGATGCTGAAAATTTCGGGATTTTTCATGATGTGTGTTCCTTTCCTGTTTGAATGTGGTCTGTTCTGTCGCATAACAGACTATTTTTCTCCATTATACGCCTTTTTTGGTTGTCTGTCAATGGGTGTAACGATACACATTTGAATACCGCTGACATTTTTCGGAGGAAATCTTGACAAAGCCGTGCTTTTGCATTATAATGAAGAAAAACACCGCCGTGATAAGGAGAGATTACCGTGACCTATCAAGAAACACTTTCGTGGCTTCATTCGATGCCGCGCATCCATTCCGCACCGACGCTGGAGCGTGTCCGTGCCCTGCTGTCCATGGTCGGCGACCCGCAGAACGCCCTGTCCGGCCGCTTTCTGCATGTGACCGGTACGAACGGCAAAGGCTCGGCGTGTGCATTTCTGTCATCCGCTCTCCGCGCACAGGGATACCGCGTCGGACGGTTCATCTCGCCCTTTATCATGGAGTTCCGCGAACGCATGGAAATCGACGGCGAACAGATTTCCGAGGACGAGGTCATCTCGATCGGTGCAGAATTGCAGTCGGCTGTGAATCGTTACACACAAGTGACCGGACAGACACCGCTGGAGTTTGAGCTGGTCACGGTGATGGGATTTTTGTACTTTGCACGGCATGCATGCGATTTTGTTGTCCTTGAGGTCGGCATCGGCGGTATGTATGACCCGACCAATGTTGTCACGCCGCTTCTGTCGGTCATCATGCGTGTGGACTATGACCATACCGAGCTGCTCGGGGATACCCTTTCTGCCATTGCACAGCAGAAAGCAGGGATTATCAAGTCCGGTGCGCCGTGTGTGCTGTACGCCGACAATGACGCCGAGGTGTACGATGTCATCCGCCGCCGCTGTGCGGAAACGGGCTCACGGCTCGTCATTCCCGATTCTGATGCACTGACGGTCGGGGAGGCGCGACCGGGGATGCTGTCATTTACCTATCGGGAAAGCATCTTCCGTCTGCGGCTGTCAGGCGTTTATCAGGTGCGCAATGCATTGACGGCGATCGAGGCACTGCGGCTTCTGCCGTCGCTCGGTTATGCGATGTCCGAGGGGGCCATTGAAACAGGACTTGCCGCGGCGCAGTTTCCGGCACGCTTTGAGGTTTTGTCGCAGGATCCGCCGATTTTGCTGGACGGTGCACACAATGTCTCCGGCATGGAAGCGCTTGCCGAGAACATCGATTTTTACTATCCCGACCGACCGCTGCTCTATCTCTGCGGCATGCTTCGTGATAAAAATCCCGAGGAGGCTCTCGCAACGATGCTGCATGCGGATGTCCGTTTCTGTGCCTGTATAACACCGCCG
>JAFTLK010000307.1 GCA_017455975.1 Clostridia bacterium
CACCCGCTCCAACGTCACCGTCGAGGGTGTCAAGCACAGAATCGAGCAGGAAAAGGACTACCGTGCGGCATACGGCGGCTTCTTCAATGTCACCTACTGCAGCGATGTCACGATCCGTGACTGTGAGATCATGTGCCACCGCGATTCGTATTCTATCAACGATGCCGGACAGCAGGTGCTGCTCGGTTCTTACGAATTCCTTGCAAGCTATACAAACAACTTAAGCTATGAAGGCTGTGTGCAGACCAACCTGTTTGACGATAACGGCCGTCTGATCTCGCAGGGGCTGATGGGCACCAACTACTGCCGCAATATCTCGATGACCGACTGCACCGTTGCCCGCTTCGACGCACACTGTCAGGTCTACAACGTCACCATCCGAGGCTGTGAGATGGAGCGCATCAATCTGATCGGCTTCGGTACGGCGCTGGTCGAGGATACGACCATTCACGACCGCTATATCTTCAATCTGCGCGAGGACTATGGCTCGATGTTCGCAGGTGAGGTCATTGTCCGGAATGTCAATATGGTAAAAAAGGATACCCAGCGGCTCTCGCTGTTCAACGGCGCATGGTACAACCATGACTTCGGCTATCCGCTGTATCTGCCGCAGAAGGTCACAATCGAAAATCTGACCGTTCCCGAGGGGGCTTTTATCACGGCGTTCACCGCCGGCTTTGACGGCTATGAGGATGTCACGCGCTCGACGCTTGCCGACGGCACGGAAAACAAAAATCCGCTCATTCTGCCAAAGACTATGGAGGTGCTCTCCAACCCCGCAGGCACGCGCTTCCGTGCATCTGTCAGCGGCATTCCGTTCCCGGCGTTCACCGGGGAGACGGGCGATGCGTTTGCCGCCGGTGCGGACGCGGTTGTCCCTGTCTTCTCCCTTGGTTTTGAGGAAAACCTGCGCACCGTCGGTGACTTTGTCACAACGATCAATGATATTGCGCATGAGGGCGGTGTCGGTTCCGGTATCCTCTACGACGGCAATGAGGTGCATTCCGACATGAATCTGAAGCAGGTGACCGTCGACGGCGATAACCGCGCTCTCTTGTGGACGGGCTGCGGCAATCCGAACGGTGTGTCGAAGACCTCCAACATCACGCTTGATGTCAAGCCGGCATCGGGCGGACAGAACCTCGATGCGTTTGTCTATCAGGATTATCGCGGCAGAGATTTCGTCATTTCCTATGACATCCGCGCCGTGGAGCATCCGAACTATGGAAAAGCCACGACCGACCTCATCCGTCTGACGAGCTTCTATACGCCAAAGGACAAGGACGGCAACACTGTTACCTACAGCGACAGCCTTCTGACCATGGACTGCAATACCTATGAAGTAAAATTCCCGAGCATGGCGGGACGCAAAGCACCGAAAATCAGTGTTGTTGTTCCGACCGACCGCTTCATGAACATCGCTGTCCATGTGCATCCTGTTGAGAATACGTTTGACTTGTATATCGACGGTGAGCTGCTTGCATCCGACGTCGCGCTGATGTCCAAAGCCTCACAGAAGCTGATCGGAACCTACAACGATGCGGGCGAGCTTGTCCTGTCCGAAAAAGAAAACCCGATGGAGGATTTCTGCATTTCCTACGCACGGCTGTGCAACACCAACGGCTGGACGATCGAGGGGGACATTTTCATGCTTGACAATGTAAAAATGTACTTCTCCGAAACCTATCAGAAGTAAATAACATTTGAGAGGTGTCCTCTGTTACGGAAGACACCTCTCAATTTTTATAATTCTGTCATATACAGCCCGTGCTTGTCACAGTAGGCATAGACCGCGGTCGGTTTTTCGTCGGTCAGCGCAAAGCAGACGGATGGCTTGCCGCCGGGGGAAAGACACTTTCTCTGTCCGCCGACGGTCGTCTGCAGATAGACCCAGCGGATGGCGTGATCGTCCTCCATCGGGTGATGGGTTTCTCCAACCTCGACGCAGTACTGCTCACATTCGCCGGGGGCACAGGTACAGGTATCGGGTGTCGTGCAGCATTCCTCGGGCGTCGAGTATTTCTTGTGCACGCGGAGAACGGGGGAATGCTTTGCATCGGTGACGGTCTGGGGAATCAGATGCTCCATTTCCGTGCCGCAGCAGGAAATCGGACAGCCGCCGTCATGAATCATACCGATGACGGTACCGCACGCGGCGCAGTGATAAAAACGGTTTTCACACATAGGGTAGTTCCTTTCTTTTTATGGATGGCATCGGAGGTGATGCCTTAAAGGGAGGATACCCCATGTGTGCTTTTTTATGCAGTGGGAGCGGTCTTTTTCGGTGTGCGGAGCAGGAAATAGGCAAAGAGGACGGCGAGCACCTCGATGACATAGACCACCGTGAACACGGCGTTTGTCATCTGCACCTGCCGGTACGCCGCACGGACATGCTCTTTTGTTTTGACGTGAATCGGCAGAAAGCCCTCGGATTCCGTGCCGAATGCGATAGAGGAGATCGTTTCGTTGCGCTGGATGTAGGAGAAGACCACATTGCCGTCGCTGTCCTCTATCGTCCGCGTCATGGCTTCTTCCTCGGTGATCGGATTGCCGTTTTCATCATAATAAACCGTATCGCCGATGGATGATAAGTCCGGGACAGCGGTAATTTCACCGTCATAATGGATGGATACGGTGGGTGCTTCATAGGTATCGCGGACATCTTCTTCGGCAAACGCGATGAAGCTCTCAACATCGTCAAAGCGGATGCTGTCGGCGAGTGCGTAGGTGCTGCCGAACGCGGTCAGTATGCCGTTGAGCAGCGCGGTCACGGCAAGGACGGCGGCACAGATCAGCGTAAGATTCCGCTTCCATTTCCGGCGGTGCGAAATGAGGGCGGCGTTCTTCGGCGGATAGGCGATGATGTCCTCGGCGAGCATATGGTTTTCGAGAAAATACAGCACCACGGCACAGATCAGCGCCGCAATACCGGCAAAGATACTGCCATGGAACAGCCACATCTCCGCCGTCAGACCCCAGTACGCATCCCCGACCATGAGCAGCGGAAGACACGCGCCGAGCAGAACGGCAACCAGCACAAACACAGCGCGGGAGTCGGCGTAGACGCGGTAACGGAACACGGCAAGCTCTTTTACGTCCGCGAGATCTTCCGTGACTGCTGCGAGCGTGCCGTTGAGAACCATGACCTCACAGATCACAGCCGCAAGATACAGAATCGCGGCGAGAAAGAAGCCGAGGTACGCGCGGGTAAAGGCAATGTTGAAGATCATCGCGCCGATGAAGCCGATCCCTGCGACCGCGGCTGCTGTCAGGGACAGATTGCGGTGGCGGGCAAGGGTCGCGCGGATGAGGTAACTGCGCTGTTTTTCCGCTTTGGCGGAATAGGTCGGTGCGGCGGGGGATTCTGCGGCGGTGCTCTCGTCGGATGCGGTGTCGGACGGGGGAGCAGTGCGGTCTGTCGGGGACATGCGCTCCTCAGGCGATCTTCTTTCGCCGCGCAGAAGCTCGTCACAGGTCACACCGAAGATTTCCGCAATGACGGGAATGAGGGTGAGATCGGGTGCGCCCTCGTCACGCTCCCAGCGGCTGACGGTTTTGTCGGAGACGTTGAGACGCTCGGCAAAGTCCCGTTGTGTCATGCCTGCGGCGCGACGGAGTGCGGCGATGAATGAACCGATTGTTTTTGCTTCCATGGTGAGGTTCCTTTCTTTTCTGTGGTTTTGGGCGGCGGTTGTCATACTTCCGACTGGCAGGGGCTTGCTCCTGCCGCCTGTGCCGCCATTCTACCACCGCGAGAGACATTTTACAACCCAATATCCCGCGAATTGTCTCTCAAAAACAGAGAATCGGGGGACAGGAGGGGAGAATTTCGCAAAATACGGTATCACATCAAATAATTCATGTAGGGACAGGCGTCCGAGGATTTATCCTCTACTGTCCCTGTGTCGGAATACGGACGGGACAGTCGGGGACGCCTGTCCCTACAAAATTCGTGCAATCATAAACACGTTCTAATCCTTAAGTGCTTCTGCCTCCGAGATGTCCAGATAACCTTGCTCTTTTGCGGAGGCCTCACCTCTCACAAGTGCGCTCAGCAGCTTGAGCGTTGCCTGTGTTTGTTCAAATTCTTCGATATCCACAATGGCATATCTGCCGCGGCCGTTTTTGGTGAGAAAAACGGGTTCGCCGACAGCAATGTCGCGCAAAACCTCATTGTAATTGCGCAGATCGGATACGGGCTTGATATTAGGCATGATGTTTCTCCTTTCAAGAATTGGATTGCTGTATATATTATACATGAATTCTTCGTAAAATTCAACAGCAAATTGAAAATTTACAAAATTTTCGCAAAGAAAACAGCCCCCTCTCACAAGAAGGAGCTGTTACAAAATCATTTCTTGACCGCATCGGCAATCGCCTCATAAACCGTCTTCCGGACAGCGAGGAACTGCTCGGTATCGGTGGTGTACTTGATCAGCGACTCGGTGATTTCTCCGATTTTTGCGCTGACAAATTCATCGCCGAGGAGAGATGCTGCCATCATGAACAGGTTGTAGTCCTCAACGCCGTCGCGGATCGCCGCAAGACGGAGCGAGGGACAGCCGCCGTCAACACCGACGACATTGCCGTTATAGAGCAGGGAGCCGTCTCCGTAGACATCGGGGCTGAGGTTCTTGACCGTCGCCATGTCGGTCCACGGGTCAGCCGTTCCGTTCGTGCTGTCCCAGTAGTTTGCGCCCCAGTAAAGGAAGCCGTCCACGCCGTGGGCATACTGCTGCCAGAACAGGATGCGGTGCTGCACACCGAGCTGATCGACGAACAGGTTGTTATAAGGATCGCCCGGCTCCCAGCAGACATACCACCAGACACCGTCGCCTGCCGCCTCACGCTCTGCCATGCGCTCCCCAAAGGAGGGATATTTCTCCTTCTGCGCGGCGGAGTAGACGTTGGAGGTGATGTACATATAGCTCTTGGGGCACCACAAGGTGGTCTTGCCCGTCATGAACGTGATCTGATCGGTATCCTTGTCGTAATCGATGTTGACAAAGAACGGGGTACAGATGCGGATCCCGGGCGCGATGCGGTTCAGGCGTTCACAAAGCGCCGCCAGCTGATTGAGCATATCCTTGGAGGTCGGCTCATCGAGCGGATAGAAGTATGCTTTTTTCAGCCAGACGGGATCGGAGCAGAGCTTGTCATAGATCTGTGCCAGCCGCGCATCGTCGTCATCACACGTCGGTACGCGGAAGGATGTTACGCGGGGATCGGACATATACGCATCCGCACGTTCATCGAGGATGTCATACGGCAGATCGTACGCCGTGACCTTGTAGTCCAGCATCAGATCGTAGTAGTTTTTGTACAGCGCATCCACCGCCGCTTCATCCCAATTCTGATGCCGGTTGGCAATATGATGCTTGTAAAGTCCGACCGCGGTTGCGCAATGCAGCGCGTCGGGCAATGCGAAATCGTACACGGTGACGTCAACCTGATACGTATCGACGACCGCATCCTTGCTCTTGAGTGCAAAGGTGTAGGTATACGTTCCCGGCTTCTGGTCAGATGGCGCACGGAAGCGCAGATACAGACCTGCGGTCTGGTCGCGCTTCAGCGTGAGCTTTCCGGAAAACGGTGCCAGTGCATCGGGCGTATTTTCCTTGCCGGTCAGAACGGTATCTTCCCTGTAAATGAGAATCGCGGGACCGTCCTCGGGTGCGGATACGGTTTCAAACGCGACGCTGCCGAAGCGTTCCGATGCGCGGAAGAAGACCTGCGCGCCCTCGTCCTCGTTTTTCGCCATATAGATGGCGGCGGACTTCGGTGCGTTGTCCTCGATGACGTATTCGGCGGCGTATTTGTCAATGCCGTTGGTTACAAAGCTCTTGATTTTCTCGTTCAAAGGAAGTTCCTCCGTTTCGGTCACGGCGGCGGTATCTGTGCCGCTCTCACTGTCCGCGGCGGGTGTGCTGTCGCATGCGGATGCACAGACGGCAATCGCGCACAGCAGCAGCGCACACAGCACACGGCTCAAAACTTTAAGATTCCGCATTGTCTTCATAAGCCTTGACAATCTTTTCGATTGCCTTCAGCGCACCCTTTTCCGACGCGGAATATTTGCTTGCAAACGAGGTGGACTTGCTTGCAACCAGCTCACGGAACAGCCACGGCATACCGGGAATGGTCGATGCGAACAGCGTGCAGAAGTCGAAGTTTCTGCCCTGCATCAGAATGTCGATCATCTCGATGGATTCTGCGTCACGCGCATACTTGGACTGCAGCGCCTGCTCGTAGTAGGTCGGGAACAGCGTCTTGTAGGACTCGATGTTGAGCGATTCGGTGATCAGCGATGCCATTTCCAGATCGGAAACGGTGACCGGGATACCGAGGACGGAGTAGTTGTCCATAGCACCTGTCATATACTTCTCCTGGGATTCGTCCCACTTCGGATACGGCAGGATGCTGTAGTCATCGGTCATATCGCGGAAGGTGGAGAATGCCTGGGTCAGATAGGTGGTTGTGAACAGGGCATTGCCGCTGCGGAACATATTGACGGGCTCGGAATAATCATCAGGAATGTAGGCACCGACGCCGTCCCAGTAGAGCTTGTTGACCTTTTCAACGGCTTCAATGGTCTTGGGTGTGTTGTAAACGAGCTGCGGTATACCTTCTTCGTCTGCTTCGATGATCGGAATGTCGAATGCGAAGGTGTAAACGTCGAGGTTGGTTGCCTTCTCTGCAGTGAAGCCGTAGAAGTCACCGCCGTCGCGCGTGCCGTCGCCGTTGACATCGGTGTAGGCATCGCGGGTGATCTCGATGAAGCGGTCAATGGTCCACTTGCCTGCACGGATTTCATCGTAAATGGTATCGTTGAGATCGTAGTCCGCACCGCGGGTTCTGTTGTAGAACACACCGTAGGTCAGCTTCAGGGTGGAGACACACATATCGCCGGTTGCCGCGTAAATGGCATCGCCGACGCGGAACTTTTCGTTGACACCGCCGATCCACCAGGGCTTGGACAGGTCGTTGTAGGGCATGTTCAGCCAGTTGAGGAAGCAGCCGTCGGTGACGAGGGGACCGGAGGTGAAGACATAGGTCGCGGACAGGTCAAACGCATCGTCTGCGGCCATGATGCTCTGACGGACCTCGTTGACGTGGGTATTGCCGTCGCCGGCCTCGGTGATGACGGGAACGATCTTGACGTTGAAACGCTCCTCGATGCGGCGGTTGCGGGCGTAGAGCGCGTCCTCGATGATGTCGCCCGTTTCCTCCTCCTCATCGATTTCGTACATTGTACCGCGCTTGGTGGAGATGCGGAAATCCGCACCGCCGAAGTCCTTTTCGGGCAGGTCGTCTTCCATCAGCGCGCGCTTTTCCATTTCGGAAAGCTCTGCCGTATCGACGGCGGCATCAGAGGCGGCACCTGTACCTGTATCCGTGACGTCACCGTCACCGGCAGGAGAGGAACAGGATGCGAGCAGCAGGGAAGCGAGTAAAAGGGATGTAATCTGTTTCAGTTTCATGAGAAAAGCAATCCTTTCTTATCATAATATGTTTTTATCAGTATAGCACAATCACGGTGGCAAATGGTGAACATTTTGTGAACTTTTGGTGCGGGCGACGGTGGGAGGATGGCGGTTCAGAAGACGATGGTCTTTCCTGTAACTGTAGGGGCGATTCACGAATCGCCCGTTGTTGGGATAACCTTTGGATAATATCAATCGCGCGGTAAACGATATTTGAACATCAAAATCAAAAGGGTATTATTTCGTTACGCGGGCGATTCGTGAATCGCCCCTACAAATTATCGGCATCAGCGCATAATGAATACCAAAACCCGTACAAACAAAACAAGAGAGCATCCCGTGAGATACTCTCTTTTGATACAATTGCAATTATCGGTCGATCCAGCCGAGTGCCTTGCCGATTTCCTGCACGGGCAGGGGAATGAGCAGCAGTCCCAGCGCGATCAGATACAGGTGTGCCGGCAGGGAAACGAGTCCGAAGACCGTACCGATGGGCGTGAATACCAGAATCACGGTCAGAAGGACGGAGGAGAGCACAGCCAGATTCATTGTGCGGTTGGAGAACGGATTGATGCGGAACAGGGAATGGTCGGTGCGCATGTTGAGCGCCTGCACAATCTGCGACATGGACAGGATCATGAATGCCATGGTCTGACCTGCCTCGACCGTACCGACGGTCGTTTCGCCGATTTTGAAGCCGATGAGCGTCAGTGCCGCAAACATGATGCCCTGCAGGATGACACGCAGACCGAGGCCGTGTGCGAAGATGCTTTCGTTCTTGGAGCGCGGCTTCTGCTCCATGATGTTTTCCTCAACCTCTTCCATACCGAGCGCGATGGCGGGCAGGGAGTCGGTGACGAGGTTGATCCAGAGCAGCTGCATCGAGAGCAGCGGTGTCTTGTGCCAGAGGATCATCGCCATAAAGACCGTGATGACCTCGCCGATGTTCGTGCCGAGCAGAAATTCAATGACACGGCGGATGTTGGCGTAGATGCCGCGGCCCTCGCGGACTGCTTCAACGATGGTGGCGAAGTTGTCGTCGGTCAGCGTCATGTCAGCCGCACCCTTTGCAACGTCGGTGCCGGTGATGCCCATGGCACAGCCGATGTCTGCCGCCTTGAGTGCGGGCGCGTCGTTGACACCGTCGCCGGTCATCGAAACGACCTGACCGCGTCTCTGCCATGCCTTGACAATGCGGATCTTGTTTTCGGGGGAAACACGCGCATAAACGGAGATTTTTTCAACACGCTGATCGAGCTCCTCATCTGTCAAAGCGTCCAGCTGCACGCCGGTGATCGCGTCGTCGCCGTCCTCCATGATGCCAAGCTCACGCGCGATGGCGGCAGCCGTGACAACGTGGTCACCCGTGATCATGACGGGCTTGATGCCGGCGCGGCGGCAGGTAGCAACCGCGACCTTACATTCGGGTCTGGGCGGGTCGATCATGCCGACGAGACCGAGGAAGGTAAGACCGTTTTCCAGCTCCTCGGAGGTCGGATTTTCGGGGATGTTGTCAATGACCTTATAACCGATGGCAAGCACGCGGAGGGCATCGCGGGACAGCTCCTCGCACTTCTCGCGTGCGGCATCGAGATCACCCGCCGTACAGCGGGACAGCATCATGTCAAACGCACCCTTGACGATGACGACGAGCTTGCCGTCGATTTCATTGACCGTGGACATCAGCTTGCGGTCGGAGTCAAAGGGCAGGGACGCGCGGCGGGGATGTACGCGGTTGATCTCGTCCTTGGGCATCCCGTTTTTGTGAGCTGCAAGAATGATGGCGGTTTCGGTCGGGTCGCCGATGTGGGTTTCCTTGCCCTCGGCATCAAAGGTGACCGAGCCGTCACAGCAGAGTGCGCCGTATTTGAGCAGCTCGCGGATGGATGCGGAGTTTTCGGCGGTGATATCCTCGGTTGTTCCGTTGTCCAGATACGCACGGACGAGCGTCATGCGGTTCTGTGTCAGCGTACCGGTTTTATCGGAGCAGATGATCGATGCCGAGCCGAGCGTTTCGACGGCGGGCAGACGGCGGATCAGCGCATTGCGCTTGACCATGCGCTGGACACCGATGGAAAGGACGATTGTGACGATTGCCGGCAGACC
>JAFTLK010000308.1 GCA_017455975.1 Clostridia bacterium
AGCTCGGAATTGCTGACCCCGCAAAGGGAACAGACGCGCCGCTGCACAATGCGAAGTTCCGGCTCGATGAGGATATGCTTCCCATCGGTGCGGCGTGGATGACGCTGTGTGCGATGGCGTAATCATACAAACAGATCAACAATTACAAAAAGGAGAATACAACCATGTTCAACAAATTAACCGATTGCTTTACCATGTCCAACGGCGTCAAAATTCCCTGCCTCGGCTATGGCACATGGCAGACCCCGACCGGTGAAATCGCACGCGACAGCGTCAAGGCTGCCATTGATGCCGGCTACCGTCATATCGATACCGCTGCCGGCTACGGCAATGAAGACAGCGTCGGCGAGGGTATGCGCGCATCCGGCGTTGCAAGAGAAGACATTTTCTTAACGACCAAGCACTGGATCATGGAGCGCGGCTATACAAAGACCATCGCTGCCATCGACGCTTCCCTGAAGGCACTCGGCACCGATTACATCGACCTCTATCTCGTTCACTGGCCCTGCGTGGAAAAGTCCCATCCGAACTGGAAGGAAATCAACGCGGCAACCTGGCGCGGCTTTGAGGATGCCTACAAGGCAGGCAAGCTCCGCTCCATCGGCGTATCGAACTTCCTGCCCGAACACATTCTGGCACTCGAGGAAACCTGCACGGTCAAGCCGATGGTCAACCAGATCGAATTCCATCCCGGCTACTATCAGCCGGAGCTGACCCGCTGGTGCATCGAACACGGCATGGTCGTCGAAGCATGGTCGCCGCTCGGATGCGGTGCGGTGCTCGGTGATCCGACCGTCGCAAAGATCGCCGCAAAGTACGGCAAATCCCCGGCACAGGTCTGCATCCGCTTCGCGCTGCAGTACGGTGTTCTCCCGATGCCCAAGTCCACCCATGCTGACCGCATTGCCGCAAATGCCGATGTCTTCGACTTTGCTCTGGCTGAGGAAGATATGACCGCGCTGATGACGATGCCTCCGCTCGGCTACAGCACCTACCATCCGACCGAAGCACCGGCAGATACGCTGTTCGGCGGCGCATATGACATCGACTGATTTTTTGCGAACCGATCATGACAGACGCTGTTTATCAATCCCCCGCATATAAACGCTCGCGCCGTGCCTATTGCATGCAGGCGGCGTTTGAGTATTTCATTGCCATTCTCGTCTCCGATGCGTATCTGGCGAAACTGCTGACGCACATTGGACTGGACGATGCGCTGATCGGCATCATCGCATCGCTGATCTCCGCCGCGTTTCTGTTCCAGCTGACCGCCGTCTTCTTTGTCGGACGCATCCGACGTGTCAAGCGTACGGTCATCCTCTTCAACATTCTCGGATGTCTTTTATTTACGGGGCTGTATCTGATCCCGTTTTTACCCGGGAGCACGTCGTTCAAGTCGACGCTTGTCATCGGATGTTTGCTGCTTGCATATTTCGGCAACTATTTTGTCGCATCCATGCTGTTCAAATGGGCAAATTCGTTTGTTGACCCGGGGAAGCGCGGCGAATATTCCGCGACCAAGGAAATGATCTCGCTGATCTCCGGTATGGTCTTTACGCTGATTGTCGGTGTTGTCATTGACCGCTGTGAGGCGCTTGACCGTCTGACAGCCGGCTTTCTGTTCATCGCATGTGCCGGGCTGATCCTCTCTGTCTGCTGCTTTGTCTGTCTGACGATGATCGAAGCGGATACAAAGAAGCATGCAGTGCCGGATGCGGATAAAGCTGCCGCCCCGCGTCATTCGATGCGGGAGGTGCTTGCAAACACCTTTGGCAACCGCAGCTTCGTCAATGTCGTAATCCTGATGTCGCTGTGGAACATCGCGCAGTATCTCACGCTCGGATTCCTCGGTACCTTCAAGACGACCGATCTGCTCTTGTCCGTCGGAACGGTACAGATCATCAACATTGCAGCGAACCTCGTACGCTTCTGTATATCGAAGCCCTTCGGCCGTTATTCCGATAAGACCTCGTATGCACGCGGTATGCAGCTTGCCATGGTGATTGCCGCACTCGGCTTCTTTGTCAACATCTTTACGACGAAGAGTACCTGGTGGTGCATTATCCTCTACACCATTCTGCACAATGCCAGCTATGCCGGTACCAACCAGAATTCGTATAATATCCTTTACAGCTATGTCGATGCCGACTATTTTGTCGAGGCAATGGCCATCAAGAACAGCATCGCAGGCGTGCTCGGCTTTGCAGCATCGCTTGTCGGCGCGAAGATTCTTGCCGCTGTCCAGCAGAACGGCAATACGCTCTTCGGCCTTCCGATGTATGGACAGCAGCTGCTGTCGCTTCTGTCCTGTGTGCTGGTGCTCATCTGCATTCTTTTCCTGCGCACGGTCATCGGACGGCAGACTGTCATGCGGCAGTGATAACCCTGTCTTCAAAAAATATTTACAAACAATGTAAGGTCTCCCCTTGCATTGTTTGTTTTTTTATGGTACAATGATGCTATCGAAATCAGCAAAGGATTAAAATATAATGAAGAAAATTATCAATCAGACATATGATGCAGAGCGTGCGCTCTATGCCTCCGACGGTGTGGTGTGCGAGGATTGCACCTTTGCAGGGCCTGCTGACGGTGAGAGTGCGTTCAAGGAAAGCCGACATCTTGTCGTGCGCAGATGTGAATTCAAACTCCGCTATCCGTTCTGGCATGACGATGACGCACAGATTGAGAGCTGTTCGTTTGCCGCGACCAGCCGTGCGCCGCTCTGGTACAGCAAAAATATCCGCATGCGTGATTGCCGTATGGAATCGGTCAAGGCGTTTCGTGAATGCACAGATGTGATTCTGGAAAACTGCAATATTTCATCGGAAGAATTCGGTTGGCGCTGTCACGATGTCGAGATCCGCGGCGGTGCACTGTCGAGTCCGTATTTTCTGTTCCTGTCCGACGGCATCCGCATGGAAAACGTGCATTTTTCCGGAAAATATTCGTTCCAGTACGTGAAAAATGTCGAGATCCGGAACTGCGTGCTCGACACCAAGGATGCATTCTGGCATGCCGAGAATGTGACGGTCTACGACAGTGAGGTCCGGGGAGAATACCTTGGCTGGTATTCCAAGAACCTGCGTCTTGTCCGCTGTCGGATCTCCGGTACACAGCCGCTTTGTTATGCCGAGGGGTTGGTGATCGAGGATTGCACGATGGACGGATGTGATCTGTCCTTTGAATATGCAGATGTGCAGGCTGATGTACAGGGCGAAATCCTCAGCGTCAAGAATCCGGCATCCGGTACCATCACCGCCGACCGCATCGGCGAGATTATCCTCAATGAACATCGCCGCGATACGGAATGCATCATCACCGAACGGGAAAAGAACGCATAAACGAACAAAAAAACAGAGACAGAGCGCCGCAGGATACGGTACGCTGTCTCTGCTTTTTTTACATGCCGAACATTGTATGAACGAGGGAATATGCAAACAGATGATGCAGCTCTCTCGTCGGATGGTTCAGATAGTTTGACATAAGATCGGTGATGTCGACACCGCAGTCAAACATGGTCATCCACTTTGCATAGACATCACACAGCGGGACGCCGGTTTCATCTGCTGCCGCACGTGCGGACTGCATATAGCGGTCGAAGCCGCCTTGTGCAAAGCTGTCTGCAAGATTGGTGGCCATCGCACGCAGGCCCTCACCGCGCAGCTGGGTATGGACACGGGTACAGATGGGCTGCGGTGTCATCAGAATGACCTCGCTGCCTGCCTGCTGCAGACGGCGGATGATGGATACAAGCGCATCGTGATAGCGTGCGATCCCGTCATCACCTGCACCGCTGTCGTTGAGTCCGTAGCAGACGACGGTCAGGTCGGGATGAAAGGGCAGCAGGTCGCGGTCCATCCGTGCAAGTCCGCCGGGGGCACTGTCACCGGAAATGCCTGCGTTGATGATGTTGATCTGTGCCTTCGGATAGAGCAGCGACAGAATCCGGCGGACATGTGCTGCGTAGCTGTTTTCCGGCTCAAATACAACGTCAAAGCCCTGCTCACCGGCGTCGGTCATTGCGGGCAAAACCTCAAAGCAGCCGTTTGTCACGCTGTCGCCGAGGAATCCGACGGTCACGGGTGCGGCGCTGAACGCATCTCTGTTTTTCCGGGCGAGTTTTTCTGTAATCTGCATAGCCATAAATGATTTTCCACTCCTTTGAAATCGCTTATCTTCATTATACACAATCGGCGCGCAGATTGCAAGACCTTCCGGTCAAAAACTTGAACAGATGCGCCAAAAATGCGAAAGAACACGGATTTGTCTTGATTTTTGGAGACGGTTGTGTTATAATGATGTTGATAAAAACAGAATTATGAAATGGAGGATCAAGAAATGAAACATATATCACTGATGATGGCAGCCATCCTGCTGGGTGCGGCAATGGTATCCTGCGGCGGCGGGGATACGACGACCACTCCCGAGTCTACAGCGGCTGTTACCGGTGCACAGACCACCGTCGAAACGGAGGAAGCCTTTGATCCGTTTGCCGGTCTGCCGGAGAAGGATTATGAAGGCTACGATTTCCATATGCTGATCCGCAACAACGAACGCTGGATCGAGGATATGTATGTCGAGGCGGCGACGGGCGATATTGTTGACGATGCCATCTTTGAAAGAAATTCACGCATCTCCGAGCAGTTCAATGTGCAGATCACCTATCAGCCGTCGTCCCACGACAACCATGAGACGGATGCGGTCAATACCATTCTTGCCGGTGATGATGCGTATGACCTGATCATGGCACACGGACGTGCGGCGCATACCTATGCCAATCAGGGGCTCTTGCTCGATTGGAATACCGAGCTTCCGTATGTCAATCTCGATAACCCCTGGTGGGATCAGGATGCGCGCAGCAGCTTCTCCATCAACAATCAGCTGTATGTCATGATCGGTGACCTTTCCTATTGCTCGATGGGTGCGGCAAACCTGATGCTGTTCAATAAGCAGATGTTTATGGATCTTGATATGGAATTCCCGTATCAGCTGGTCAAGGATGGCAAGTGGACCTATGAAACATGGGAAACCATGGCAAAGGGCGCGGCAGCTGACCTCAACGGTGACGGTACCATGGATAAGGACAACGACCGTTACGGCTATGTCACACAAAAGTGGGTCGGTCCGGTACAGGCATTCGCAACGAGCGGTCTGCATGTTGTCGAAAAGGACGACGATGACATTCCGTATATCTCGATC
>JAFTLK010000309.1 GCA_017455975.1 Clostridia bacterium
CGATTAAGCATATACAAGGTCGGTCAAGATGGTTTCCACACGCTCGTTGCTTCCATCATATTCAATGTTACGGTTCTGCCATCACTTCAAATGCGATTCTGGCACCCAACTTAAAGCTGTTTTGAAATATCAGACAATCCGTCATTGTTTGATATTCCCGGATACAGTCCGTGTATTTCTCAAACAACGCTTTCTGTTCATCCGACATGGTGACACGGAGTTTTTCTTCATTCCTGCAGATCAGCTCCTGCAACTTCTTGTATTCCTTGGAAGACGTGTCGTACTCAGTCGGCTCGATATTGCCGTACCACAATTCTTCCAAAATCTTCATCCGACACTCTCCTCATAGACCAGTTCGTGAAGAACGATTTCCTCCGCACGGTTGTGGATATTGTTCATGCGTCGTACCCATTCTATTTGGTCGGTCGCTTTGAGCGCTTCGGTCACGCCCTCCTGCTTTGCCATAGCGGAAACGATGGTTTCCATACGCTCATTGCAGGCTTGGTCGATCTCGGACAGATGCTTGAACAGCGTACCCTCCATCACATAATTGGTGTAGAGGATTTTTCGGTGTTCTTTCAGATAACAGCGGCGCATACGCCCGTATTTGCCGATCTGATAATCGCCGTCATCCGGCAAAACAAGGTTGGGGATGAAATAATCGCCCACTTGACGGTATGTACCGCCCATTTCCTCAAATAGAGATTTCATAAACAACAGCTCCTTTCTGTGTTGAATTTGTAGCGGTTATAAGGCTTTTTCTACTCCTTTCCTATAACTGCTTTTCAATTCACCACAAATGAGCCGCAGTCATATGTATTCGGGTGGAGAAACCACCCTTTACATATTACCTCTCAGAAAAAACTGCTTGAAGACTACGCACGACAGCATGGTTTCATAAATCTGATGCACTTCACCGATGACGGCATCAGCGGCACACAATTTGACCGTCCGGGGTTTCTGGCGTTAATGAAGCAAATCGAAACCGGACAGGTGGAATATCTGCTTGTGAAGTATATGAGCCGTCTGGGACGTGACTATCTGAAGGTCGGACAGATCATGGAAATACTCCGACAAAAGGGTGTCCGTCTGATTGCTGTCAATGACGGTGTAGACAGCGCGAGAGGGGACGACGAATTCATCCCGTTCCGAAACATCATGAACGAGTATTATGCAAGGGATACCAGCCGCAAGATTCGCTCTACGTTCCTTGCCAAAGGTAACTCCGGCAAGCACGTCACCGGATTGGTTATCTACGGTTATCTCTGGAACGAAACACGCGATCAGTGGATTGTGGATGAACCTGCTGCCGCGATTGTCAGACGAATCTATGCCATGACCGTTGCAGGTATGGGACCATATCAGATTGCAAATCAACTGAAAAGAGAACAGATTCTGATTCCATCCGCATATCTTGCATTACATAACGAAGGTGTCAACAAACACAAAAAATTCAAGGATGTATATGGTTGGAGCTCATCCGCTGTTGTTGAAATTCTGAAAAAGCGCGAATATCTCGGTCATACCATCAATTTCAAAACACGGAAGCATTTCAAGGACAAGAAAAGTCATTACGTTCCGGAGAATGAATGGACGATTTTTGAAAATACCCATGAAGCGATCATCGATCAGGACACATGGGAGCTTGTACAGAAAATCCGCTCCAATGTCAGACGATATCCGAACGGCAGAGGTGAGGTTGCGCCGCTTACAGGGTTGCTGTTCTGTGCTGACTGCGGTGGGAAGCTGTATGTTCATCGCACCAACAACGGAAAACGGATATCTCAATATACCTGTGCGGAATATTCCAAGGTACCTGTCGGAACACGTTGCAAAACCCAGCACCGTATCAATGAAAGTGTGATTCTGGAGTTGATTTCTGATTTGCTGAAAGCCATCGCAGCATATGAAAAACATGATCGAAATGAATTTATCCGTGTGGTACAGGAAGCCCGGAACACCCAAGACATTGCGGATCTGAGAGAAAAGAGAACACGCCTTGCGACCGCCAAACAACGGTTAGAGGAACTGGAAACGCTGCTGTGTCGAATCTATGAAGATCATCTTCTCGGAAAACTGCCGGATGCCAGATACGCCACTCTGGATGCGCAGTACGGAAAGGAACAGGATGCCTTGAAAGCGGAGATTGCCGATCTGGAATCATTTCTTCAGAAACAGGAGAATAACAAAAAGTCTGCCGACAATTTCGCTTCTCTGATCGAAAAATATGAGAATTTCGACCACCTTACCATCGCCATGCTTAATGAATTTGTTGAGAAAATACTGGTTCATGAACGTGCTGAAAAAGGTCGCAGAGAGACTACACAAGAGATCGATATCTATTTCAATTTCATCGGTAACTATGTGCCGCCGCACTTTGGTGAGGTGGAATTGACCCCAGAAGAACAGGAAGAACAACGGAAGCGCGAAGAACTTCGTGAGCGCCTGCACCAGAATTATCTGAAACGCAAAGCGAACGGCAAACAGAAGCAGTATGAGGAAAATCGGAAGGAGAAGCGTAGGGCAGAGATCGCAGCAATGAAACAGACAATCCGTGCGGAAGATATGGCAAACGGTGTTTTTGTGATGTCGTATGATTTGCCGAAGTTGGAGCCGAAGATTGCCGGGATACAGGAGAGCGGATGAAAACTTTCCTATTGGAATCGGGCAATAAATCTTGCACATAAGTCTTGAATAATCATGGAAAATGTGGTATACTTAATAACAGAATCATACAGCAATCCATGTATTTGCTGTTATAAGAGAGGAGGGCGCTTGTGATCTACATACTCATGCACAAAACGATTCCCGTTGTAGAAATGGAGCTTGACGATACATCCTGTGTTGTTATTCAGATTTATGATGTGATCAATCCCGAGCATCTGCCGATTGGTGTAGCAAATAAAAATCATGTGATCGATAAGGTTGCACTGACAAGCTGGTGGCGCAGACGTGCCATTCCTGCAAGCCGGGACGGACTGCGTCAGGCACTGGAAGAAATGGGTATCGCGCTTCCCGAAATCCTTTTGGAAAAATGCTGGGGGCTTTCTCTTTCCGATCAGTACTGGATTTGTCCCAAGAATAGTGATCTTCGCTGGGAAGATGTCAATTTCTTTGACAATCCTTTTTCCGAGGATGTCGGGAATATCCTGCTTGGTTATGCGTCAAGCAGCGAATCTCTCAGTCTGGTTTCCCCGGACAATTCGTCAGACGGATGGCTGAAAAAGAAATGGTCGATCATCGACGGTAAGCGTTGTCTTCTGAAAAGCGGTGGGCATTCGTTTTTGCAGGAGCCGTACAACGAAGTCATTGCCGCATCTATCATGGAAAGATTGCAGATTCCTCATGTGGAATACAGTGTGACGGAGCACAAGCAAAAGCCGTATTCGGTGTGTGAAGACTTCATTACAGCGGATACCGATCTGATTTCCGCACAGCATCTGATGGAAGCAAAAAAGAAGCCTAACCATCTGACGAAGTATCAGCATTTCGTGGACTGCTGTGAATCGGTCGGATTAACAGGCGTGACAGATTTCTTAGACCGACTTCTGACAGTGGATTTTCTGATTGCCAACGAAGACCGGCACTTCAACAACTTTGGCGTGATCCGAAATGCCGAAACGCTGGAGTTTATCGGTATGGCACCGATCTATGATAACGGTACGTCTCTTTGGTATAATACCCCTGCCCATCTGATCAAGCCGTTGTCTCCAAGCATTCCGTCCAAACCATTCAAGGATACGCACGGGGAACAGATTTCTCTCGTTCACAGCTTTGACTGGCTCAATATTTCGGCACTCGATGGTATCGCGGATGAGTATTACGATCTGTTGTCTGCCTCCCAATATATTGACGCTGTCCGTCGGGATACGCTTTGCGATGCTTTGGATCGACGTGTGGAATTGCTGCGGGAAATTCAGAACAGAGCATAATATACATGAATATAATGAATTGCGGTCAGGTATCAAAAACGATATCTGACCGCAAACTTCATACATCGGTACAAGCTCGCATCGCAAAAACAAACTCGTGAGTTAGTAACTTTAGAGTTGATAGATTCAAACCGAATTGTACATAAGCGTTAATGAAACGCCTGTCATTGGCTGCTGATTCTATGGAATCAAGCGCCACACATGACAGGCGTATTTGCTTTTGAAAGGAGAACCTACCCATGTAAAATCCCCGCCTTGAACGACTGAACCAGGAACACCGTACCGCCGAAATTCGCTTGACCCGTGAAAAGCATCGTGAAAAACAGCAGCTGGCAGAAGCAAAGGAACTGACCCGGAAAGCACGAACACGCCGCTTGTGTACCCGAGGAGGGATGCTGGAAACGTTCCTTGAAGAACCGAATGTGCTGACCGATGATGACGTAATGGAGTTCCTGACTTGCATTTTTGACATCAATTCTGTGCAGCGGAAACTGAACCAGATCATTGTGGATCGAAAAGAAGCGATCATAGCGGAAATTGAAGCGGAAGCGGAGGAAGACCCGTAACGAAAGTAAGGGCGCAACTATATACCGGTCGAGCCGGTAGTTGCGTTCTGCCGAAAGCTCCCTGCGGAAAGCCCGATGATTTTTGCATGAAAATGCCAAAATCATAACAGGGGAAACTGCATTTCCCCTGCGCTGTTATGACAGCTACCCCATTGCCGAGGTGTTGCAAATTTTGCAACACCTCCTTTGAAGTTTTTCTTTCCCCTCAGTCGAGGGGCATTTTCATGCGATGCTCGCATGAAAACCGAAAAATTCTGATTCTTTTTTTATACGCAACTTGCTATTGCAATTTGCGGAATTTATTTTTGATTTTGGTCTTGACAAATCACAAACTATCATGTATAATAATGATATCATATATAATATCATTATCAGGGTGGTGAAGCGGGAGCACATGGGGAATTACGACAATATGATGGAAAAAATATTGAAAACGCCAACGGCAAAAGATATTGAACCTAAAGCGTTGCAATCTTTTTTAAATCATTATGGATTTAAATTGAAACGATCAAAGGGGAGTCATTTCATATACGAATATCCTACAGAGTCAAAAACATTTATGCTGAATGTGCCTATGCATAGTCCTGTAAAACCTGCATATATTGATATGATAAGGGATATAATATATGAGATAGAAGGGTGAGTAAAATGAAAAATTATGAAATAAGGGTTTTCCCCAAAATTGCAGATGATGGATCAACGTATTGGACAGCGTGTTATCCTTCGGTTCCTGGATGCATTGGTGGAGGCGATACAGTTGAGGAAGCCATTAGTGATGCCAAAGAAAACCTGGAACTTTATTTGGAGTTTTTGGAAGAAGAATGTAAAAAAATTCCCGAAGAAGATTATAGAAGTGAGTATAGTGGAAAAATTGCTTTGAGAGTATCTAAGAGTACACATAAAAGAATTGCTGAAATTTCAGAAAATGAAGGAATTAGTATCAATTTGTTGCTGAACAATGCAATTGAAAACTATATTGGCTTGAAATCTTATGATCTTGGGATTAATAAAAAAATTGATGAGTTGCGAAAAGTAACAGACTCAGGTCTCGATCTACAAAAATATAATTTTGCAATTAACCAAAATGTCTGGAAAGACATGGAGGAAATAAAAGATTTTGTGAGAGAAGGCGTTGTATATGAGTGATTTTAATTTTTCAAATATAATTTTGAAGAGCGTGCAGTATAATTTCGCAAATCCTGATCGAAAGTCTATTTCAATTTCTGTAAATGATAGTATTGAAGTGTTAGAAGTTGATGAAAAGAGTGCATTACTTAAGGTTGTTAGAGAATTGTCTTTAGGTCCGGATACTGACTCATATGTTAAAATCAATTATGAAGTTTCAGTAGAAAATGAAGAAGTGCTTACAAAGGCAATTGTATTGGAAGCTTTGCACAATAAAACAATAGGACTGGTTGGAGTTTTTTCAAAAATATCTCTTTTAATGTCTCAAGTGACAAACTTAAGTCCTTTTGGAATAATTGTCACACCTCCAACCTTTAATCCTGAAAAGACTAACATTATTTAAAATTGCATTTTTGAAAGACCTTGTAATCCGAACCATTACGATTTAGATGCAAGGTTTTTTGCGCCATAATGCCTCATATTTTATGGCTTTTGTACGGTATTGGCTTTTAGATTTGTCTAATGCTGAATTTGAAAATTTGTTAAATTTCGGTACCATATTCGTACAGTTGAAGTGTAGTAACATACAAAAAACGAGGAATGATAGCAAAGTAAGGTCAAAATCAAGCGTTTGCTTCGAAAAGAGGTCAAAAACGCTTGATTTTTTTGCTTGAATGATAAAAAAGTCCTTGACAAATTGCAGCAGGGGAAACGATCAAGAGATTGATACGGGTAGAAGTAACCCAATCATAAACGACATCATCAAACCGCAAACTCCGACCGATCAATGACATTCTGCTGCAAATCCTTTGAAATATTGCAGAAATAATCACTGTAGCCGCCGACGCGGACGACCAAATTACGGTACTGCTCGGGGTTCTTCTGTGCCGCAAGGAGGGTTGCGCGATCAAGAACGTTGATCGACAGCTGCTGTCCGCCGTTGGCAAAATACGTCTTCGCCATCATGATAAAGGTCTCGATTCCCTTGTCCGATGCAAAGAGCTTTTTGTCAAACTTCATCTGCGTGACAAAGCCGGAGCAGGCTTCGGTCTGGTTGTAGCACATCATCGATTTGAGTGCCGCGGTCGGACCCTTGACGTCACATCCCGGCACTGCCGCAACGCTGTCGGCAAAGGTTGCGTCACCCGAATGACGGCCGTTGGGAAGCGCACCGGTCGCACGTCCGTTGTTCGCCGCACGGCTGAAGGGACTGCATCCGCCGGTGAAGATACCGCCGCGGAAGGTGTGTTTCGTCTTCAGATAGGCAAAGAAGTGATCGACGATAGCGGCGCACAGATTGTCCACGTCGGGAATATCGTTGCCGAACTTCGGTGCGTTCTTGCAGTCGCGCCAAAGCTGCTCGTGACCCTCGAAGTTGTCTTCCAGCGCAACGATCATCTCATCCATCGTATATTTCTTCTGCTCAAATACGAGTGTTTTGACGGCATACAGCGCGTCTGCTGTATCGGCAATGCCCTCGGCAAGAATCTGTCCGTGTCCGTAGAGAGGACCGCCCCACTTGTAATCGCGTCCCTTTTCAAGACAGCCCTGAATGATGCAGGAGCGCAGCGGGTTCGGGTTGAAACGCGCGAAGGTCTCCTGCGCCGCGTTGGACATGCGGATGCAGGCATCGGTCACGTGTTCCATCTGCTGATAGAACAGTGAGAGGAATTCCTCAAAGGACTTGCAGTCACGCGGATCGCCGTACTGGTTGGAGATCAGCTCCACACCGCCCGACGCAAAATCATAGCCGTTGTGCATCGTGAATTCGAGTACCTTGCCGAAGTTGACCTCGCCGTCCTCCAGACCCATGTGCGACTTGCCCATGATATCAATCTGATTACAGCCGTTCATGCAGTAGTCATGGCTGTCCTCGGGCGTGATGCCGATGGACTCAAGTGCCGTGCAGACAACCTCGTCGTTATAAATGGCAGGAAGACCGATTCCCGTTGCGATGCATTCTGCCGCCGCACGCCAAAGCGCTTCGGGGGTGTTTCTGTGGACACGCATTGTCAGGTTCGGGGTCTGATAACCCATTTTCCTGACAAGCTCGAGCACCAAATAGGAAAGCGCGTTGGTTTCGTCGTTCCAGTGCTCGTCCGAGCCGGAAATACAGACATTCCAGCCGCGCACATTGTGCATGGCTTCCAGGAACCGATAGACCATGTCACGGCTTTCCTCAACTGTACTTGTGTTATAATAGTCAATCATGAACTGATCGTAGCGACCGGGAGAATCGACGCCGTCGAGCGTGAACAGCATCCAGAACATCATCGTCGCGGAGTACATATCATACGCCGGTTCCATCGGAACACGTGCAAAGGTTTCGGCAATGCGCGTCCACTCGGCGCTTCTTTCGCTGTCGGTCAGCGCGTTTGCCGCCGCCATTTCACGGATTCTGCCGCCGACAATGTCAAGCGCGTCCATTGCATCGCGGCAGCCGTTGTAGAAGCCGTCCTTGCCTGGATTCTTTGCACGGCACTCCTCGATCAGTGCACGGATGCCGTTCGTTCCCATGTGCAGATAACGGTCGTAGTCGGGATTGGAGTGTCCGCCCCAGTCGCCGCCCCAGCACGCCATGGCACTGCGCAGACGCTTGTCGACCTCGGTCTTTGCGCGGTCTGCACGAGGACCCCAGCAGATCGGAAGA
>JAFTLK010000310.1 GCA_017455975.1 Clostridia bacterium
CCAAAGGGCGATATATAAACAAATTGCGTCGCTTGGGCGGGTTTCCCGCCCAAAAAGACACCTTCAAAGCGACCAAAGGGAGCCATCGGGCTGCGTCAGCCCGATGAAACCGATTGCAAAATGCAATTTTGCAATCGATTAAAGTCAGACATGTCAATCGGCTTTCATAACAGCGCTCTGTAATCCAAGTATACCACAAATCACCATACATGTCAATACTTCAACAAAAAAACTAAAGACCCCGGTATCCGTCCCAACGGACAGACACCGGAGCCTTTCATTTGTTCAGATTCCTTTTTTTGCCGACACCCGCAGCCCCTCAACCAACTTCGCATCGGGCGTGACATACGCCGACCAGTTCTTGTGGTAGATGACCATACCGGGCTTGGCGCTCGGCGGCTTTTTGAGGTTGCGCACGTGCGTGTAATCCACCGTCGCGTGCTTTGCCTCGCCTGCTTTCGAGTAGACAGCCGCAATCGTTGCCGCTTCTGTGTAATCGACCTCCGGCACATTTTCCCAGTCGTCCTCACAGAACATGACAACGTGCGAGCCGGGCTCATTTTTGATATGGAACCACATGTCGTTCTTACCCGCCAGCTTGTGCGTGATGTACTCGTTCTGATGGTTGTTCTTGCCGACCAGCACGCGATAGCCGTTCGTCGTGCGGAATTCCAGCGGCTTTACCTGCTTGCTCTTGCGCTGTGCATACGCCTTCATGCGCGATGCATAACCGGCATGATACAGCTCATCGCGGATCTCATCGAGATCGGCTTCCGTTTCCGCGTGTGTCAGCGCATCAAAGACCGTTGCCAGATATTCAAGCTCCTCCTGCGCCAAGAGAATCTGCTCCGTCAGCGCCGTTTCCGCATTTTTTGCCTTGTTGTAGCGCTTGTAATACTTCTGTGCATTCTGCGACGGGGAAAGACGGTGATCGAGCGCGACCTTCACGGTGGACAAATCCTCGGTTTCGTAATCGACCAGCTCCGCCTCTGTCATGCCTCGCTGCAGCTGCCAGATGTTCGCCGTGACGAGATCACCGAACTTCTTATAGGTTTCCTTTTCGGCGCAGTCGGCAAGCTCCTTTTCCTGCTGCGCAATCTTCTTGTTCAGACGCGCCTCGGCGTTGGTCAGCAGCTTGAAAATGTCCGATGCACGCTGCTTGACACGGTCCACATGGTCGCGCTCGTCAAAATAGCGGTCGATCAGTTCCCCGAACGACGCAAGTGTCTCTGCCGTGATGCCCTGTCCGTACTGTGCCGTCGGGATATATGCATATTCGACCGGCTTTCCGTTTTCGGGGTCGGTCAGAAGCACCGGCGTGAAGCGTTCCTCGCGGATGCAGTCCATCACCGCGGAAAAGGATTTCCAAAGCAGTGCCGGCGGCATTGCCGCCATCGTCGCATCGGTTCGTCCGCAGACCGTAAATACCATTTCCCGTGCCGTCACCGGAGCCAGTCCCAAATAGGTGTTGACCAGATACCGATCCGCCGCACCGTCGGGATTGGCACGTGCCGCAAGTGACAGAAAGCCGTCTTCCGTTTCATCCAGCGGATTTTTCTTGTCCTGCGCCGGCGGCAGCTCGTAATGCATCCCCGGCAGAACCTGCCGCTTCTGGCTCGTCGAAAAGTCAACCGGCTTGATCGCATTCAGAATTTTATAGTCGCCGTCACAGAAGATGATGTTGGAGTATTTACCCATGATCTCCGCCATGATATGCCGTGTGACAACAAACCCCATTTCGTCGCGTGCCTCAAATGCGAGGTCGATCACACGCTCAAAGCCGCACTGCACGACCGACAGCACCCGTGCTCCCGACAGATGCTTGCGCAGCAGCATACAGAACATCGGCGCCGTCATCGGGTTTTCTTTCTGTTTCGCGGTGATGTTGATGTGCGGATTGTTGTTGCCCGCGGAAATGCACACACGTGCATACGATCCGTCGGCAACACGTACCGCCAGCGTGATTTCGTCTTTTTCCGGCTGGGAAATCTTATCGACGCGCCCGCCGATCAGTCGGTTTCGCAGTTCTGCCGCAACCGCGGCAACCATACCTGCATCAAATGCCATATTGTTTCCTTTCTATGGCTCCCTCACCGAGGGAGCTGTCACCGAAGGTGACTGAGGGAGTCATCTCAGGACCTTCATCCATTTACAATTTCTTGAAAAACTTCACAGATGCTCCGGCATCCGCATATCCAATCGCCCGATAAAACGAATGTGCATCCTCCCGCCCACGCACCAACGATTGGTTAATGCCGGGAGGTGGTATGAGCAGCAAGACGGACGGAGGTATCCTCCAAACCGTTTGCGCTTGCATTGTATTTTGGTTATGTCTGATAACATTACCAACGAAGTGTGACTTGAAATCTGTAGGGGCGATTCATGAATCGCCCGTTTCACATTCTGAATCATCAAAATTTTGTCAAAAGAATCATTCGTTTTGCGCCCACAGAAAGCGGTTTTGTCCTATTCGTCCGGCGGGCGATTCATGAATCGCCCCTACAAAGATACCGCCAAATACCGTTTATCCAAGTTATCAAACACGTCTTCTAAACAATCCACGATCAATCATATTCGCCATTTTCAAAATAACTATGCATCCCCAGCGGATGCCCTGCGGATCAAAGGCGCTGTCATACGGTCAGAACCTCGCACGGAACCTCGGACACCACCGCTTCCACATCGGAAAACGCATCGGTGATCATCTTTGCAACCGCATCCATCACAGGGCGTTCGGTAAAGAAATGCCCCGCCGCGATCACGTTGAGTCCTGCCGCTTTGGCATCGAGCAAGGTATTATAGCTCATCGTACCGGTCACATAGGTATCCGCACCTGCCGCCAGTGCCGCTTCCCAATCATCTTTTCCGTCACCGCCGAGCACCGCAACGCGGCAAACCGGTCGTTTTGCCGACACCGCATGCACACACGGCGTTCCGAGTGCGGTTTTGACACGGGTGCAGAATGTCTGCAGATTCATTTCCGTATCGCACACCGCCATGCGACCGATTTCCTCGCCGTCACAACCGAATTTTCCGGTCACCGTCAGACCGAGTGCCTCACACAGCACATCGTTGACACCGCCCGCTGCCGCATCCAGCCGTGTGTGGAAGGACATCACGGAAATGCCGTGCGACAGCAGATCAATGATCCTCCGCCCGTGAAAATCTCCGTCGTTGACCGCCGCCATTTTCTTGAAAATCATCGGATGATGCGATACAATGCAGTCGCATCCGAGGTCTATCGCCTCCGCAATCGTCTTTTCGGTGACGTCAAGCGTGCACAGTACCCGCTTGACTTCCTTTTCGCGGTCGCCGCAGAGCATCAGACCGTCATTGTCCCACGGACAGGACAGCGTCTGCGGAAATGCCGCATCCAGATATGTATATAAATCACGAACGGTTGTCATGAATGTTCTCCTTTTTGTTAATCGTTACACACTTGTTTCAGCATTGCCGCGGCACAATCATACGCCCGCTGCTCCTCCGTGCAATCCTGACCGGCACCGGATCGTCCCTCGATGACACGCGACAGACGGTCCCGCTGCGTTTTCAGGTACAGCGGCAGCAGTGCACCATTTTCCGGGTCGGCAAGCAGCGCATCGCCAAGCAGCGGCTGCTCCGGAGCATATATCTGTCCGGTATAATGACAGCAAAGCACCGAATAGAGCTTGCCATTTGCCGTACAAAGCCGCTCATATTCCACCGCAAAGCCGTGCTCTGCCAGCCACCGCCGCAGAACCGGCTGCATTGTCATCGGCTGCAGGATCAAACGGATCCCGGGATGCTTCACAAACGGCGCGTCCGAGAGAATCCGCGCAATCAGCTCTCCGCCCATGCCGCAGATCGAAATATCGGTCACAGACGGTATGACGCCATCCAACCCCGCAAGTCCGTCTGTCAGTACCAGTCGGATCTTTTCGTCAGGCGACGGCAGTTCCTTGCAGCATTCCTCCAGGTGTGCCTGTGCTGTTGCAAGCGGTCCCGGCGCAACATCAGCGGCATAAGCATAGGAGATTGCACCGCGGGAAAGCAGCGCAATCGGCAGATAAGCATGGTCGGTACCGACATCAGCCAGCACCGCACCGGCACGCACAAAGGAAGCGGCACACGACAGCCGCGCATCAAGCATATCAAAGGTCATGGTATTCATCCCCGGTTATGGAATCTCTGTTTCCGCTGCGGGCGTGTATCGTTCCACACTCATTATGTAAATCGATACACATACATATCGGCATCAATTATCCGGAAACAGGAAAAACGGGCGGTGCACAATTCATGCGCCGCCCATGGAAATCCCGTCTTACTTGCTTGCGAGATATTCGTTGATCTTCTCGACCAGCTCGTCAGCATCCGTGCCGTGAACCTCGCACGCGTCCTCGATGCTTTCGCCTCTTGCGGACGGGCAGCCCAGACAGTGCATACCGATTTCGAGGAAGAATTCAGCGGTGCCGACATCATAATCCAGAACGTCGCCGATGATGCTTTCCTTGGTTACCTTCATGATTGTATCCTCCATAAAAGATAAGATTATAATTTATATCAACGCCGGGGACAAACCGAATTATCCGTTTGCCGCTTCGGTGTTTTCAAGAGATTCGTAGAAATTCTCAATGGTCTTGTTTGCGCTCTTTTCGAGCTTTTCATAGAACGAAGTGAAGTCAGAGGACTTCCGCTCGATTGCCAGACGCGGCAGTGCGTAGAACAGATCGCCGAAGCCTGCGGAGAAGCCGAAGTAGTTGCCGCCGATCTCATACGTAATCGTGTCAAAGAGCAGGTCCATCATCTTGACTGCATCGTCGTCACGTGCGAGCTTGCCCTGCAGGACCGTTTCATAGTAGGTCGGAATGACCTCGTTTGCACTCTCCCATGCGAGCAGCTCCATCGCCGCGCCGACCATCTCAGGATTGGTGATCGTGCCGGGAACAGACAGCAGTCCTCCCCAGTCAAGGGAGATGTAATCCGCCTGTGCTTCGTCATACTTGGGATACGGCAGGAAGCCGAAGTCAACCTGACATTCACGCATCAACTCAGCAGCTGCCATCGAGTCCAGCTGGAACATCAGACGGCCGGTATCGATGGTCAGCATATCGCTGCGTTCCATGGACGGCGGCATATAAATGACGTTGTCCTTGGTCATTGCCTCAAAGCGTTCCATCATCGCCTGCGTCTTCTCGGTCTTGAGTGCCAGCTGAATACGGCCGTCGGCATCACGGTCGGTGATGTACTGACCGACACCGGTCATAAAGCTGATGTACTTGGAGACTTCCTGCGCGGTGATACCCCAGCTGTCATTTTCATCCATCTGACCGTCACCGTTGACATCGGAAACCGCCTCACGTGCCATCTTTTCCATGACATCGATCGTCCATTTTCCGTCGTAAACAAGCTGATAGGGGTTTTCCATATCGTAGTTTGCAACCATTTCCTTGTTGAAGAAAACGACATACGGACACGGAATCATCATATCGTTGACCGCGTAATACGTGTTCCCGCCGAGGCGCAGGACATCCATCTGCTCTCTGTTCCACCATTCGGCAGTCATGTCAATGTTTGGCAGATTGTCAAGGTTGTAAAGATAACCCTCGGATGCATACGTCGGAATACCGTCGATGCAGTGGTTGAACATCAGGTCATAGACATCGTCACCGGACAGAATAATCGGCTTGATTGCCGCAACATATTCATTGCAGAGTTCACCGTACATTTCGGTCACGATCTTGATATTCAGCGCTTCCTCAACTGCGAGCTTGCGTGCATACAGTGCATCGTTCATAACATCGCCGTTTCCTTCATCGGCAAAGAAGTAGTACTTGTAGCCCTGCCAGTTAAATGCTGCCTGGTTCAGCTCCTCGCCGCCGAAATCGAGTGCGTCGACATCCACCTTATGCGGAGTACGGGTTTCCGCGGTCGGTTCCGTGACAGCCGCAGTCTCGCCGCCGGTCACAGCGTCCGTCGTTTTGGTATCACCCGCAGGATCGCCGCCGCAGGAGGTCATAGCCACTGTCATGAGCGATGCTGCCAGAAGCAGGACGGAGATTGCAGATTTCGTATTGTGCTTCATATCGTTGTCTCCTTTATCCAAAAAATCATTGTTATGTTTTCTGATGTGCAGAATGGGTCTGATACACCGGCTCACAGGTCAGGCGCAGACCGAGCTTTTTCGATGTAGTATCGTCGACATGCGACAAAACCACCGTCGAGTGCATTTCCGCACCACGCAGATTGGGCAGCTGTCCGTAAGCACGCGCGGCGACTTCATCGGTCGCAGCGCAGATGGCAAGCGCAATCAGCGTTTCATCCATGTGCAGACGCGGATTTTTGTTGCCGAAGCATCCGGTTTTCAGATTGGCGATCGGTTCAAGCACCGCCGGGGAGATCAGAAGCGTGTCATCGGGAATCCCTGCCAGCATCTTGAGTGCATTGAGCAGCATTGCCGACGCCGCACCGAGCAGCTCGGAGGACTTGCCCGTCACGATCCTGCCGTCGGGCAGCTGCAGCGATGCCGCCGGCTGACCGGTCGCCGCCTGCTTGTCCAGAGCCGGCTTGACAACCGCGCGATCCGCCGTTGTAATGCCGACCGAGCGCATGATATTTTCGATTTTATATACGGTATTTTCGTCCACCCGTCCGACGAGCTTGTCGCACTGCGCCTTGTAGTAGCGGCAGATGATCTCGTCAAAAGATGCACGGCGGCAGACCTCATCGTCCGAGATGCAGAAGCCGACCATGTTGACGCCCATATCTGTCGGGGATTTGTAAGGACTGTTCCCCAGAATCCGCTCAAACATGGCATTGAGAATCGGGAATGCTTCCACGTCGCGGTTGTAGTTGACGGTCGTCTGACCGTAGGCCTCCAGATGGAACGGGTCGATCATATTAATGTCATTGAGATCGGCCGTTGCCGCTTCATACGCCTGATTGACAGGATGCTTCAGAGAGAGATTCCAGACCGGGAACGTTTCGAACTTTGCATATCCCGCCGCAATCCCGCGCTTGTGTTCATGATAAAGCTGCGACAGGCAGATGGCGAGCTTGCCGGTACCGGGACCGGGAGCTGTCACAATGACAAGCGGTTTTGACGTCTCGAGGTACTCGTTGCGTCCGAAACCGTCATCGGAGACGATGTGCGGA
>JAFTLK010000311.1 GCA_017455975.1 Clostridia bacterium
GCAGGGGCAATTCTGCAGCATACATCAACAGCAAGTATCAGCGGTGCCGGAACGGTCGAGCAAACATGTTCAGATGCAAAGTTCGATGAGTTCACTCTGAACATCGGTCAGAAGTATGTGCATAATGTGTATATCCATTCCAAATATAAAGCAGAAGAGCTTGTACTGCTTGCCAGAAAAGAAGGCTTGAAAGCAAATGTTTTCCGTATCGGCAATCTTACATGGCGAATGGCCGACGGCAAGTTCCAGACAAACGCAGGGGACAACGGCTTTATACAGCGAACCAGAGGTCTTCTGAAGGTTGGTGTATACAGCGAGAGCCTTGCGGATTACCCGATCGATTTCACTCCCGTAGATGAATGCGCAGCAGCATATGCTGCACTGTGCTTCCACAAAAAGGCGAATAATATCTATCATCTGTACAATCCGAATACATATACCCTTGAATCGTTAAGCCGTAAGCTGCTGCGTCGGATACGCAAGGTATCGCAGTCTGAATTTGATAAAGCCTTGAAAGCACGAATAGATGACAGCGATATTGCCGTGTTGGCATTCTATAATTCCATTGCATCCGTATCAAAAAACATTCCGATCAGCAATGAATTTACAGTAAATGAGCTGCAGAAACTGGGATTCCGCTGGTCGAAAGCGGGACTGCGATACTTACGCTTTCTGAAAAAGATACAGTGAGAGTTGTTAATCGGCTGTATATGGTCAATATAACTTCACCCCTCTACCAATCGGCAGAGGGGTGAAGTTTTAGTCCAGTGGCTTATATTCAGTAACTGCTTTAAGATATGTTTCGGGATCACCGTTCAAAATAAGGTCTGCATATTCAAGAGGGGCATTGTAAATCAGATAGTCCAGTTCTGACCGTTCATGCATATTACGGGCAACCTCGTTCTCCACGGCGATAGTATCAATCGCAATCATGCTGCCATCGGTGAATTTCAGTTCGACACAGCAGTTGTCAAAGTTATATTCACAAGATATAAGGCGTTTCATAGTGTTTACCTCCAAAATTTGATTTATGGAAGTATTGGAAGCGTGGGTTTGGTGGTGGTATCTTTAAGTATGGGAAACTCCGTTTTCCCATTTTGATACAGCTTGAAAAGAAATGTTCAACCTTTTTGCCAGCGCCTGTTGGGTCAGTCCAAGCGACTTTCGTCTGTCAGTTATAACTCTACCAATATTCATGACTACCTCTTCTTTTTGAAGTAATTATATTATACCACATCAGAGGATAATGTTCAATAACTGATATGTTGAAGCAGTTACTCATTTTCTATTGATAGTTGAAATATATTGTTTACTTTGAAAGTAAAATCCCGATCACTGACGCAATCGGGATTTTGGAGCGGATTACGGGGCTCGAACCCGCCACCTCAACCTTGGGAAGGTCGCGCTCTACCGGATGAGCTAAATCCGCATATGAAGTATCATTCGACAGATTTTTCGCATCTGCCATAAATGGTTTGAGGACCGACGCTGTCGATCCTCTTTGGAGCGGATTACGGGGCTCGAACCCGCCACCTCGACCTTGGCAAGGTCGCGCTCTACCAAATGAGCTAAATCCGCAGGTGGTATAAGAAAGTGTGGTGCCTCCGGTCGGAATTGAACCAACGACACGGGGATTTTCAGTCCCCTGCTCTACCAACTGAGCTACAGAGGCATTTCACAGGGAACTGCCGCGGTTCATTTCTTGATGAACATCAAGGGGGAGAACCATAGAGTTTTCTCGGCATCGTCGAGAAAATCTCGTGAAGTTCAACTTGTTGAACTTCTTTGGAGCGGATTACGGGGCTCGAACCCGCCACCTCGACCTTGGCAAGGTCGCGCTCTACCAAATGAGCTAAATCCGCATCGGTGGTGTGAAGTGTTTTTCCCTTCAACGTTATATATTATAACACAACCAAAAAGAAATGTCAATAGGTTTTTGAAATATTTTCTTTTTATTTTTTGAAATCAGCGGAACTGCCCGGTTCTGCGGACAGCTCCGCTGCGTTCTTCTTCTCTTATTCCTCCACGAGGATTTTCACGATCCGATCCATGGTTTCATCCGTAACGCCTGCACGGCGCAGAAACGCTCTTGCCTGTGCCTGTCGGTTTTCCCCAAGCGACGCAAGCTCTGACACAAACATCTGCCAGCCCTCTCCCTGACTGCTGCGCTTGCCCCAGACCGACAGCGAGGTCAGCTCATAGTCGAGGTCCTGATCCGCCTCGCAGACACCGCACAGCGCCTCGATCATACAGGAAAGCGATCCGGTCCGGTCAGCACCGCCCCAGCAATGGAAGTAGATCGGATAGTTCTTTTCGTCCGCAAGCAGGTTGAAAATCACAGGATACGGTTCCGTTTCCTTGAAATACGCATCATAAGCGCCGATGGGCACCAGATGGAATGCCACATCGGGACCGAGCGGACTGTCAAAACGCTTTCCGACGACCTCTCCGCGCAGATCAAGATCGGTCTTCACGCCGAGATAATCGCGCAGCTCCGCAATGCCGGCATCGGTGATTTCCTTGTGAATATCCATCTCCGATCCGCGGTATAAAAGTCCCTGCCGGATGCGCTTGCCGTCCATCGTTTTCCAGCCGCCGAGGTCGCGGACGTTGGTCGTACCGTCGATGGAAATCCAACGCGGCGCACGATCCTCGGTCCGGAAACAGCGCACCTCACTCGTTTCCTCACCGCAGATGACACGCCAGAAATACGTTCTGCCGATCTCAAGATTATAAACCGCAGCCGTATATTCCGCCGTCACTGCACGGACAAGCGAGTCAAAGGTCTCCTCACGGGAGATCTGCAGAACCGCTTCCCCGTCGCCATCCCACACAAACACAACGGGTGCGGGAATCGAGCAATCGGGATCGGTGGTCTGCGTTAGATTGCGCCAGTCGAAATCGGGTGCGGCATAATCGCGGCTGTTTTCAGCAAAGGCAATCTGCGTCGGCGTCTGCAGGGATACCGTGCTGCCGTTATCGGGTCGGATCAGTGTTATCATGGATCATTCTCCTTTATTCGGCGCGTTCATTGATGTGAATGATACCGCGGTCGACGTTTGTCAGCTTGACCGACAGCTTTCCGTCATCGGTGATTTCGCTGCCGTTGCGTGTGCAGCCGTCAAACCAGAGTGCGCAGATCTCGCCTGCCTCGGCATTGTTGGCAATCCGAACCGCTTTTCCGCCGCGGATGTCGATATTTTTGAAATATACATTTTCAATGACCGCTGTGGAACCGCTCTCCAGCGTGACATTGATCGGGTATTTGGTGCTGTGATAGAGCTCAATGTTTTCAAAGCTGACATCATCGACATGCGCCTTTCCGGTCAGGTAGACGACAACCGAGCCGAGCGCATCCATCCATTCGGCACTCGCAAAACCGACGGAACAGTCTGTGAAGTGAATATCCCGCATATCGCGCTGGCTTTCCGCGATGATGCCGAGTCCTCTCGCCTTGTCCGGCCATGCCTGACAGCCTTCAAAGCGGATATTTTCAATCGGAATCGTGCAGGCGCCGTACATGGACTTGACTTCAAACAGGTCGTCACCGGAGCGTGCAAAGCTGTTCTTCGTCAGCGCATTGCGGCAATCGGTCATACAGATACCGTCGCTGTTCTGCCGGTAGCCGAACAGCAATACTTCTTCGACGAGAATATCCTCGCACTGCGTAAAGTACAGCGTCCACTCGGGGCTGTTGTTCAGCGTCACGCCATCGACCGTGATATGATCGGACGAATCAAAACGGATGGCCGATCGTGCATGCCAGTCAAGACGGGACAGGTCAATGATGCCGCGTCCCGAAATGCGGACATTGCTGACGTAATCGCCCTGAAACAGTGCATTCCAGCGGGTCATTCCCGCCCAATCGGGATCCATCCACGGATCCTCCGCATGATCGGGCATTGTCGCCATGATATACGCGCCGGGCTCCAGATAAACCTCGGTATTATCCCAGAAATCGATGTTGTACTTCATTTCATGCAGACCGCGCTCAAAGTACAGCACCTGTTTTTCGGCGGTAAAGAAAATCTTCTCGTCATGCACACCGGGTGCGATGCGGATGACCTCATATCCGTCAGGTGCGGTATACGGCGCATATCCGCGCACAAACACGGTCAGCGCCTGCCGCTTATCGTCACCGATCACAAAGGTGTAGATGCCCTCACCGGGTAATTCCGCCGTGACACCGCCATCCACTGCGGTCGGCGCGATGCCGTGGGTCGTCGGCAGAACGGTCACATCCTTACCCTCTGTGTCGCACAGCACCGTCAGCTGCAGCGGAAAATCCTCCGCCGATGCCGCATCGAACATCACAAAGGAATGCGCACCGAGGCTGGTCCGTACCGCATAGCACGGAATCTCGGTTTTCTCCGTTCCGAGCCAAACGGAAAAATACGGCGACAGAATCATGCCGACATCCTTTGCCTCGTTGTTGTGGGAACCGTCGGCGTTATCCACCTCCGCAATAAAGGTGTCAATGTCCGCGCATACGGTAATGTTGTCAAATAAAATCGGTGCTGTCACAGCCGCTCCTCCTTTTTCTCCGCCACAGCCCGCAAGCAGCAGGCAAACGGTCAGTACTGTCATAATCATCATCCATGTTGTACGTTTCATTCCGTAATCACTCCGTCGTAAGAAAAATAGTTGACGTTGTACGCCGTCTCGATTGCATAGGTGCTGTCTGGAATGACAAGATAAAATTCATCACCGATGACAAAGGTCTCCCGGAAACTGCCGCGGTATTCCGCGGAATTTTCACGGTACTGACCGCACCACGCGTAACATGTTTTTGGGAACCGCCATTCCTGCGACTTGAAATACAGACATTCCACCGATCGGTACAGCGAAATGTGTGCCCGCCGTCCGATATGAGATATATGCGTTTCCCGCACACGTTCCCGCCCGATGTTGACAAGCTTCTGACGCATCACGATGTATTCACCGCGCAGTATCGCCCGTTTCTCTCTGTTCAGCCGCACAAGGTGAACCAGTACCCAGACAAGCACCCCCGCCGGAATCGCAAGCAGCAGCAAAAACCAGGTTCTGCCCGAGAGCAGCCACAGAATGATACCGATCTCGCCGAACAGCGACCAGCAGCCAAAGGATTCCCAATAGCGTCTGCATTTGTTCCGATGGGAAAGCAGAAGGTCCTGTTCTATTTCCTCCGTTGTCAGGCGGACACTTCGCAGTCTGCCGTCGTCGTCCAATTTCATGCCTGATCACCTCCGCGCAGCATCTGATATCAGTATTTTACCATGAATGCGGCCGGGTGTCAATAGAAAACGGGACTTCCGTCGAAATCCCGTTTATGATTGGCAGAACAGATGCAAAAGATCATTTGCTGCAATCCATACCTGCCGCATGCGGGATGCATCGTGCCAAAAGCAAAAGCACTTCGTAAGAAGTGCTTTTGTGGTGTATTGACAAAAAAGATACCGATCGAATGTATTGAATTACTGCGTGACAACGACTTTTTCGACAAGCGCTGCAATTTTGTCGGTTACCGTGCAAAGAGCGTCATATTTTTCGGCGGACGCAAGATCTGCACCATTGATGACATCCGTAATTTTATCAAATGCCGATTTTATCAGATCAATCCGAATCGCTTCGTCATCGCGATAAAGTTTCAGGTAAAAATCAAGCATTTTGTTGATCGTTTTTTCACGTTCTGTTACGATCTCACGGATTGCTTTGACTTTTTCCATAGCCACTTCGGGAAGATAGTCAAGCGGGATCGGTGCGCCTTCTTCCTGCTCAGCATAAGACTGAGAATCGGAAACACATTGCAGCTTGAACAATATGTTTTCGATAGATCCAAGACTTTTCTGAAGATCACTGATCTGATCGAGTATTTGATTTTTATTGATGTTTTCTGACATTTCATTTTCCTCCAAAAATTTATCCAGAGGACACGCAAGGCATATTTTGTTTTCATCTACGAAGCGTGCCCTGCCGTTTTTCACAAGACCTCTTGCCCGTTTCGGGTAGGTCGCTTCATATTCATTTCCCTGCTCATCAACAACAATCACGTTTTTTTCGATGGGTGTCGCCCCCTTGTTATGATTTGCTTTCCCGCTGATATCGTTTTTTGTTATGGGTACCGTCCCCGATCAGCAGACTTATTATAACATATGTGGGGTAATATTTCAATAGGTTTTGGATATTATTTGTTGTCTTGATTGGCTTTTGCTGTTTTGCATGAGGAAACGAGCATAACACGGAGCGTAGCGCATTTATCGAACAGAATTTTATATTGCTTTTCATCAATATAATTTGTTCTGTATGCAAGCTCAAGCCAATATCCTGTTTCGCTCGCCTCGTTGAGCGCGATTTCAAGTTTGGATATAAAATCCTTTTTGCCTTGGGCATATTGTGCCTCGTGAATATTCGCACCGATAGAAGTTCCGCTTCTGCCGATTTGGTTGGCAATAACGGATTCGTGGTTTGATTTCAAGTATTTGACAAGGTTAATAACATCCACGGAAAATTCCATTGACAATTCACGGAGTTTAGATTCAGCCACAAAAGCACCTCGCCTTCGATTTCTTGATCGCATTATTTTGATCGTTTGTAAAGAGTGATGTATCGGCTGCGCCGAAGTGATGTTATGGCTTCGCCATAGTGATGCATTGCGCCTTCGTCGCAAAGTGATGTGATGTTTGCCCACTTCGCCGCAAAGCGAAACATCACTCACGCAGTGAACATCACTGCCAGAGGCTACATCTCTTGCCCGCAAGGGCAAACATCGTTCCAAAAACAAAAGCACTTCATAAGAAGTGCTTTTGTTTTTGGAGGCGCCACCCAGATTTGAACTGGGGCATAAAGGTTTTGCAGACCTCTGCCTTACCACTTGGCTATGGCGCCATATTTTTGAGGTTCAGTTCACTGAACCTCGTTGGAGCGGATTACGGGGCTCGAACCCGCCACCTCGACCTTGGCAAGGTCGCGCTCTACCAAATGAGCTAAATCCGCAGAAAGCGTATTTACATGGAAATACGCAATGCCAATCTTCAACGGCGACTGCCGTCTACTTGGTGCCTCCGGTCGGAATTGAACCAACGACACGGGGATTTTCAGTCCCCTGCTCTACCAACTGAGCTACAGAGGCAA
>JAFTLK010000312.1 GCA_017455975.1 Clostridia bacterium
CCTCAAACGTCGTGGAATCGACGGTAGTCATGATCTCGACAAGCTGCCAGCCGGCGGGATACATCGTCTCGACGGGAAGTGTGCCGCGCCACATACCGTTGAACTCAATGACAACGAGATCGGGCGTGTATTTCTTCTCAAGATCCGCAAACAGGGCAGGACCAAAATCGGATTCGTCCTCTAAAATGACGGTGGAAACGTGCTTGGATACCAACAGTGCGTCGTCAATTTCCTCCATGCCTTCTTCACAGAGAACAAGCAGAACACGTTTGTCGTCGGTGATCTGCGGATTCTGTAAAAACAGCGCGATCATCGTGGTCTTGCCGGATTCCAGCAGACCGTTAAAGATAAATATCGGTACTTCTCTTGCCATATCGTACTCCTGTTTTTGTTATACGCCGAACAGTTCCGCGAGCTTGTGCTCGTCCAGTCCCGTGCCGATGACGCACAGAAGACCGGTGTAGGACGCGGAGCCTTCGCGGATTTCGTACTCGCCGGGCGTCAGGTCAAACTGCATCCAGCCGCCGTCCGTGCTCTGCAGAATACCCTTGGCGCGGAGAACCATACCGTTCTCGCCGTCCTCGTGTGCCAGCTCTGCAAGAATTGCCTCCAGTGCCGCACGGTCAAACTTCTTCGGCGTTTCGCGTCCCCAGTTGACAAAGACCTCGTCCGCATGGTGGTGATGATGTTCATGGTCGTGATCGTGGCAACCGCAGGTGCAGTGCTCATCGTGTTCGTCATGGTCATGGTCGTGATCATGGTCGTGATCGTGGCATCCGCAGGTGCAGTGCTCGTCATGGTCATCGTGGTCATGATGATGCTCATGGTCGTGGCAGCAGCAGTGCTCGTCGTGGTCATCATGGTCATGATGGTGCTCATGTTCATGATCGTGGCAGCAGCAGTGCTCGTCGTGGTCATCGTGGTCATGATGGTGCTCATGCTCGTGATCGTGGCAGCAACAGTGCTCGTCGTGGTCATCATGGTCATGATGGTGCTCATGTTCATGATCGTGGCAGCAGTGCTCGTCGTGCTCATCGTGGTTATGATGGTGCTCATGCTCGTGGTCATGGCAGCCGCAGGTGCAGTGCTCGTCATGTTCCTCATGATCGTGATGATGGTGATGGTGTGCTGCTTCCTTCGCTTCTTCCATCAGATGTTCTGCAAAATCGTTCTTCTTTTCCATTGCACTGCGGATGACATCGCCGGACAGATCGTCCCACGGCGTGGTGATGATCGTTGCGGTCGGGTTGTGTTCTTTCAGCAGAGCAACAACGGCTTCGAGCTTTGCCTCGTCCATCTTCTGTGTACGGGAGAGGATGATAGAGGATGCGTTTTCGATCTGGTCGTTGAAGAATTCGCCGAAGTTCTTCATGTACATCTTCGCCTTGGTACCGTCAACGACAGCGGTGAAGCTGTTCAGCTCTGCCTTGCCCTCGGTGTCAGCACCCTGTGCGGCACGGATGACATCGGACAGTTTGCCGACGCCGGACGGCTCGATGATGATGCGGTCGGGGGAATAGGTGCGGACAACCTCTGCCAGCGCCTCGCGGAAGTCACCGACGAGCGAGCAGCAGATGCAGCCGGAGTTGATTTCGGATACCTCAATGCCGGCATCCTGCATGAAGCTGCCGTCGACACCGATCTCGCCGAATTCATTTTCGACGAGGACCAGTTTTTCGCCCTTGTAGCTTTCGGCGATCAGTTTTTTGATGAGTGTGGTCTTACCGGCACCAAGAAAGCCGGAAATGATATCTATTTTGGTCATGAATGAGACTCCTTTATCTGAAAATTGGTCGGAATTTCGGTTTCCAACATATCCATTATAGCACGAATTTGAAAAAGTTCAAGTCTATTTTGTGAACAATGGGGGATTGTGATGCGTGATATTGATAAGGTTCTGACGATTGGCGTATATGGCGATGGTTCGCACGTGCGTCCAAGCCTTCCCTGGTGAGGGAAGGTGTCAAATTTCCATGGAAATTTGACGGATGAGTCGTTCCCATGTAACTTTTCTACACATATGTTTTTATGAAATTCATCAGAAAAGATACATACTTCTCATTGCTATTACACGAAGCTTCCTCGTTTTCTTGCTGACGACTCATCCGTCTTTTGGCAAAATTGCAGGGGCAATTTTACCAAAATCCACCTTCCCTCTCCAGGGAAGGCTTGGATGTACGATCTCCCATCAGCATGAATGACAAACGTCAATAGCAATCATACATGAAATCAATATGATACATCCGCACAAACCTTATACCCCGGCTGCGTCCGGTACACACCGACCTCACCGTCAGAGAACCGTCCCTCCAGCTGGTGCAGATGCGAGACAAGCAAAAAGCGGATCTTCCGTGCGGTGAAGTAGTTCAGAATGTGATACAGACCCTCCGCGCCCTCATCGTAGGCTGTGGTCTGGAAGGTTTCGTTGAGCAGGATCAGCGCACCGTCGTCGAGATCGTCGATGACCGATGCCAGCTCGCGTACCTCCTGCTCAAAGCGTCCGGCATCGTTGCCGCGCTCAAATTCCTTTTCTGCTTCGGAGAACTGCGTCATGATCTGTGTGCAGACGGGAACCTTTGCGCTGTCGGCAGGAATGGGAAGTCCCGCCTGGGAAAGCAGCTGTGCGCACCCGAGGGAACGCAGAAAGACCGTCTTGCCGGAATTGTTTTCGCCGAAGACGATCATGCCGCCGCGGACATCCGTGCCGCCGACATTGTTTGGAACAACGGGCTCGGTCTGTGCCTCATCGACAAGCAGCGCAAGGTCACGCAGAGAACGGATATCGTAATCAGCGCCGTGGCTGACGGACGGATAAGACAGGCGCACGTCTTTTGCCTTGCAGATCCGCAGATAGCGGATGGCGACCGCATAGAACGGAAGCTCGTCGGCAATGTGGCAGAAGCGGTCAAAGAGCTGGTCGGACAGTGTGTCGAGCTGCTCTGCCAGCAGCTGCAGCGGAACGGACATCAGCTTGTCGTAGGTTGTGTCCTCGATCATGTGGATGCGCACGCAGTCGGTCGCGGTTTCTTCCTCCACACGGCGGGAGAACCAGCGGCGGCGCGGCTGGAAATCGGGATCGGTGATGTGCAGATATTTATGCTCGATCATACGGCAGAGCTCGATCTGACCGGATTCGCCCAGCGACACCTGAAAATCGTAGATGGCATCGATGCCCATGTCCTCAAAGCGGGAACAGAGCGCGGTCAATTTGTCAAACGCCGCAGATTTGGAGATCTCGCCGACCTCACGTGCAAGGCGTTTGAGTGCGGTCGAGGGGCAGTCCTCGCCGCCGACACGGAATTCGTCAAACAGATCGGAGATGCCGCGCAGAAATGCCAGACACCGCTTGAGCGTCAGTGCGTTTGCCTGCAGAAGATTTTTGAGTGTCTGGGCAGATGCGCCGGCGGTGGAGTTGTGGATGTGGCGCATCATTGCCTGCCGTTCACGGTCATGGCTTTCCCAAAGACCCTTGAAGCGGCCGTAGATGTCCTGCAGCTCGGAGAAGAACTGCGGCTCGGCCGACAGCGCCTGCAGAAGCTTCTGTCGGTAAGCAATGACCGCCGGATCGGTTGAGGGCATTGCCAGTACCTTCAAAAAGACGGAGCGCGGCATATCCTCCTCACAGATGGCGGCAAAGGTTTTGTCAAGGGAAAGATGGTACAGTGTGCGTGCGCCGATGCGGCCGAGATTCGGCTCGTTTGCGTTCAGTGCACCCTTTGCGGTAATGCCGTCGGGATACAGAAAACTGAGCTTCATGCGTTTCTCCCCCTTTCGGAAAGCGATGCGGCATCGAGCCGGTATTTGCGCAGAATATCGTCCGCAAAGGACGAGGTAATGCCGAGGTCACGGACGATGCGGAACGTACGGACGTGGTTTTCGTCCTCCTCGGTGACGGTGTTCAGCATCGGATAGCCGCCGGCGCGTACCTCATGGAAGTGCGTGACGAACAGACCGTGCGAGCCGCGTTCACGGATTTTTCCTGCCGTGTCAAGCGTCATTTCACAACCGAGCTTGTCGTCGGTACCGGAATACGTTTCGTTGAAGACGATGAACGTGTTTTCGTCACACGTTTCCAAGAGACGGTCCACGCGCTGTTTTTCCTCCTGTAACCGTCCGCCGGAGGAGAAGCGCTCGTCCGCCGGGAAGTGCGAGCAGACCGAGGTATACGGATAAACAGATGCGCTTTCGGCAAACACGGGACAGCCGCCCAAAAACAGGATCAGATTGATGCCGCACGCACGCAGGTAGGTCGTTTTACCGCCGCCGTTGGCACCGGTGATGAAATGGAACGGTGCGTCCTCGTCAAAGAAAGTGTCGTTGGGAACGATGCGCTGTGCGTTTTTTAAGAACAGCGAAACGTCGTAGACATTGTGTGCAAGATACTGCCGTTTCTCAGCGGGTGTTGGGAAACAGACGGGAATGGACATCTCGTCGGCACGGTCGCAAAGCGCGAGAATCGCAAAGTAGAAGTTCAGTTCTTCAATATAGGCAATCGGCGCATCGAATGCAAGCGAGGTATAAGGCGCGGTCAGTGCGTCAAAGCGTGCAACCGCATCGGGGTGCAGCTCGGCAATCGCGTGAGACAGACCGTCATTCAGACGGATGCGTGCACCGCGGCGGTCGGACATTGCAAGTCCCAGTGCGTCAGCACAAGCGGATAATTCGTCGTAAACCGTTTCGGGTACCGCATCACGCGTCATGTATGCGCGCTCGGAAAACGACAGATTGAACGCACCGATGACGGCAAGCTCTTTTTGCATCGCGTCAAGATCTTCATCGAGATTCGGCAGTGTCGCAAGAGCCGCTGACCAGTAGTCGGCGACGGCGGCGAGCTTTTTTCCGCAGTCAGAAAGAGACGACAGAATCCGGCACAGTGCGCGGTACTGCGCAAGGGCCGCCGCAAACAGAAAGCGTTTTTCGATTTCAATCGAGGTTGACCGCCAGAGCCGCACGGCGCGTTCGTATTCCTTCAGCGCGGCAAATGCGTCCTTGATGCGGGATAGCCCTCTGTCTGTGCGGAGAACGCAAAACAGCTCCTGTCTTGCAAGGAGTTCTTCCTGTCCTGCGGGATAGGAGAGGATGCGAATGGTTTTTTCGTCGAGCAGACGCCGAAGCTGTAAATCGTCAAAGGTCTGATAGGGAATACTTTGCCGCTGACCGAGGGTCAGCAAAGATGGAATAGGCAAGGTTTCGTACCTCCTGTCGATGGATGATATATGTATAGAA
>JAFTLK010000313.1 GCA_017455975.1 Clostridia bacterium
CCGCTTATGCCGCAAGATACGTTGCAAAGAACATCGTTGCCGCAGGTTTTGCTGACCAGTGTGAGGTTGGGCTTGCATATGCCATCGGCGTTGCAAAGCCCGTTTCTGTTCTGATCGACACCTTCGGTACCGCGAAGATCGACGAAGAAAAGATCTCTGCGCTGATCTCCGAGCTGGTTGACCTCCGTCCCGCTGCGATCATCGACCGCTTCGGTCTGCGCCGTCCGATCTATCAGCGTGTCGCTGCATACGGTCATATGGGTCGTGAAGACGTCGATGCACCGTGGGAGAGAACCGATCTCGCCGCTGAACTTGCAAAGGCTCTGGCATAATTTACATAACTTCTTTATGACCCGGATCTTTGCAGTCCGGGTCATTTTGGATGATGTTTTTCAGAAGGCTCCCTCTCAGAGGGAGCTGTCATGCGAAGCATGACTGAGGGAGTTATGTTTGACGGTGGAAAATTCATAATATTATAACACGAAAGGAGGAGACCCCCATGTGTCCCATCGGCACAAACCCGCCGGAACAAAAAGACTTATTGGAGCTGGAAGGCGTGATCGAGCGCGTCATTTACGCAAACGAGGAAAACGGCTACACCGTATGTGAGCTGTCGCTGTCGGATGAAGAATACATTACAGCCGTCGGTACAATGCCGTATGCCGTCGTCGGCGAATCGGTCAAGGCACTGGGACAGTGGACGGTGCATCCGTCGTTCGGACGGCAGTTCAAGGTCGAATATTTTGAAAAGCAGCTGCCGGCGACCGCGTCCACGATATTAAAATACCTCTCCTCCAAAACGGTCAAGGGCATCGGTCCCAAGACCGCAAAGCTGATCGTCGAGCAGTTCGGCGAGGACACGTTCGACGTGCTCGAAAACCATCCCGACTGGCTGGCACAGGTGCCGGGCATTTCGCAGAAGAAGGCGACCGAAATCTCCGCAAATTTCCGCGAGCAGTTCGGCATCCGCTCGGTCATGATGTTCTGTCAGAATTATTTCGGTCCGTCCACCGCCGTGCGTGTGTACAACCGCTGGGGCGGCTCGGCAGTTGACGTCATCCGGGAAAACCCGTATCTGCTGTGCGAGGAAATTTACGGCATCAGCTTTGAAAAAGCCGATTCCATCGCGCGGGAGCTCGGTACCAAGCGCAATGCACCGGAGCGCATCGCCGCCGGCATCCGCTATCTGTGCACCTACAATGCATTCCAGAACGGACATGTCTTCCTGCCCGAGGAAAAGCTGATCCCCGGTGTGATGCAGATGCTGAACATCGAGCAGAACGACGCCGAGGATGCGCTGGAGCTCATGCTGTCATCCGGCCGCGCCGTCTGCGTCAAGCACGGACAGAGACGCTGCATTTACTTAAAGGAATACCACGAGGCGGAGACCTATGTCTGCCGCAAGATGGATCTGCTCGACCGCGTCTGTGAACGGCAGTCCCCCGGCGATATCGACCGCTGGATTGAGAAAATCGAGTCGGAGGAGCAGATTCAATACGCAAAGCTGCAGAGACGCGCGATCGCGATGGCGCTCGATTCCGGTGTCATGGTGCTGACCGGCGGTCCCGGTACCGGTAAAACCACCGTCATCCGTGCTGTCATGCGCATCTTTGACGATATGGGTCTGCATATCGCCCTTGCCGCCCCGACCGGACGTGCGGCGAAGCGTATGTCCGAGGCGACCCAGATGGAAGCGAAAACCATTCACCGCCTGCTCGAAATGGAATACGCGGACGATGTCGAGCCGCGCTTCCGCCGCGATGAAAACAACCTGCTCGACGAGGATGTCATCATCGTCGATGAAGCATCGATGATCGACATCATGCTGATGCATGCACTGCTGCGGGCAATCCATCCCGGCGCGCATCTGATTCTGATCGGAGATGCCGATCAGCTGCCGCCGGTCGGCGCGGGCTATGTCCTCAACGACATCATTGCCTCCGAGCGGTTCTCGACCGTCCAGCTGACCGAAATTTTCCGACAGGCCAAGGAAAGCCTCATCATCACCAATGCCCATGCGATCAACCACGGCGAGGCACCCGATCTGACGACGAAGAACAAGGACTTCTTCTTTATGCCGCGCCCCGATGACAAGTCGACCGCGGAGACGGTTGCACAGCTGTATGCTTTGCGCCTGCCGCGTACCTACGGTGAACAGATTCGTGATGAAATTCAGGTCATCACACCGTCGCGTAAAGGGGAAGCCGGTACGGAAATGCTCAATGCCCGGCTGCAGGCGGTGCTGAATCCGCCGTCCCCGGACAAAAAAGAAAAAAAGGTGCGTGACACGGTGTTCCGCGAGGGTGACCGCGTCATGCAGATCAAGAATAACTACGATATTCCGTGGGAGCGCGAGGTCATGGGCCGTACACAGGACGGCATCGGCATCTTCAACGGTGATATCGGTGTCATCCGCCGCATCAACCTCATGGAAGAAACGATGGAGATCGTGTTTGACGACCGCCGCGTGACCTACGATTTTTCCATGCTCGATGAGCTGGAGCACGCATACGCCGTGACCGTGCATAAGTCACAGGGCTCGGAATACCCGGTTGTCATTCTGCCCATTTACAAATACACAATGAAGCTGCTCACGCGCAATCTTCTCTACACCGCCGTCACCCGTGCATCGCGCATGGTCATTATGGTCGGTGATGAGGAAACCATACACAAAATGATCGCCAACAACCGCCAGACAAAGCGCTATACCGGACTTCCCTCCTATTTTGCGCAGTATCACGGGGACGCGGACGGGGAGAGCTGATATGGCGGATATGAATCGTTTTTGGAAGCAGATGACAGGGTTGGGGGCAAAGCTGCGTACGCTGCTGTTTCCGCGCCGATGCATCTGCTGTGCCGCACTGCTTGACGCACCGACGTCCGTCCCGCTCTGTTCTGCGTGTCAGCAAAAATATCTGGAAGCACGCAGGGTATGCTGTCCGGATTGCCGCAGTCCGATTGCCGTATGCCGATGCCGCCGCATCGGTGCGGGGAATGTGCCGCTATACAGCCTGCTTCCCTATCGCCCGGGCAGGACCGATGATCCTGTGAACCGTCTTCTGTATCTGTGCAAGAATGGCGGCGAAGCATCGGCTGAGGATTTTCTCGCCGAACAGCTGGCGGCACTTTGCGAATGCGTGATCGCCGAGCACCCGGATATTGCGCGTGATGCATGGATCTTAACCTATCCGCCTCGCAGTGCGGAAAAAAAGCGGCAGACCGGACACGATCAGGCAGAGGCGCTGATGAACAGGCTTTCCCGCCTGACCGGTCTTTCGGGTATTCCGTGCTTTGTACGTGAGCCGGGTACGGGTGCTGTACAGAAGATGCTGAACCCGGATGCCCGTGCGGAAAACGCGCGCAGCAGCTACCGTCTGACCCCTGCCGCAAAGACACTTGACGGGCGGTATGTCATGCTGATCGATGACATTGCGACAACCGGTGCGACACTCGGCACATGCGCCTCCATGCTGCTTGACGCAGGTGTCCAGGGTGTCATCGCACTGACCGCCGCCAAAACGGTACATGCACCGGGACATGACACACAGATTTGAATTTTTCGATTGAAAGGAAATTGCCATGGCAAGAGACATCGGCATTGATCTCGGAACCTCATCGGTTCTGATTTATCTCAAAGGAAAAGGCATCGTGCTCGAGGAGCCGTCGGTCGTCGCATACGACACGGAAACGGGTGCCATCCGCAAGATCGGCCGCGAGGCGGAAGCCATGATCGGCCGCACACCGCCGCACATCGCTACGGCTCGTCCGATGCGGGACGGTGTCATTTCGCAGTACGATCTGACCCTCAAAATGCTGCAGTATTATCTGCGCCGTGCAGGAGGGGCTATGACCTACAAGCCGCGTCTGGTCATCTGCGTACCGTCCGGCATCACCGAGGTCGAGGAGCGCGCGCTCGTCGATGCGGCAACACAGGCGGGCGCATCGAAGACCTATCTGCTCGAAGAACCGATCGCCGCGGCGATGGGCGCAGGCATTGACATTGACGAGCCGCGCGGCACGATGGTCGTTGACATCGGCGGCGGCACGACCGACATCGCCGTCATCTCGATGGGCGGCATCGTCGTCTCTGATTCCATCAAGGCAGGCGGTGACAAATGCGGCGATGCGATCATCCGCTATATGCGCCGCCGTCATAACCTGTTCATCGGCGAGCGGACGGCAGAGGAGGTCAAGCACCGCATCGGCTGTGTCTGGCAGGGCGACTCCGAAAAAACGATGGAGATCCGCGGACGCTGTCTTCTGACCGGCCTGCCGAAAGCCGTATCCGTAACAAACCGTGAGATCTACGATGCGCTGGACGAGGTCACGGGACAGATCATGGACGCGGTCTGCAAGGTCGTTGAAAAGATCCCGACCGAGCTGCTCGGCGACATCTCCGCGCAGGGCATTCTCTTAACCGGCGGCGGTGCACTGCTCTCCGGCATGGACAAGCGCATGGCAAAGACAACCGGTCTGCGCTGTCGGATCGCCGAAAATCCGCTGCACTGTGTTGCAAACGGCGTCGGCCGGGCACTCTCCAACCTCGGCGACATGCAGGACGGCACACAGGGCGTCGGTGCAAAGCAGAGGAAACGGAATTCGAGAATGGGATAAATCCCGGGATACCGCCAGACGGTTTTGAACACACATAAAGATTTTCCGATGAGGAGGCATCCCCATGACCGAACAAAAGCGATCCGGTATCCGTATCATTCCGTACCGCGTCTGGCTCATTCTTGCACTTGCCGCATGGCTGTGCGTCATTGTCGGTGTGCATAATACCCGCGCCGTGCGCCGTGAGCGGATCCGCATGGACGTCGCATGGGCGTCCTGCGATGTTGTGCTCTACCAGTTCGACGGCGGACGCGATGCCTGCCGGTATATGCACCTGGAGCAGATCGAGGATTTCGTCATCAGGGGTGATGGCTGGCAGCACTTTACCGGCGGTTTTGCATCGTCCGACCCGACCGCTGTTTCCGCCGCCATGTCGCATCCGGCACTTCCGCTGATGGAGAAGCTCACGGCAGTGCAGACAGGCGCTGTCTTTTTCCGCGACGAAAGTCCGCGCACGGTCAGTTCATACACCGATTTCACATTGGCCGTCTACGATGCTGAGGCAAAGACGCTGTATTATGTGGAATACCGAAGTTGAATCGCAAATATCATACGAAAGATCTCCGAGGATAAAAAAAGCCGGATTGCTGCTGTGCAGCAGTCCGGTTTTCTGTTTTCAAAAAGTTCAGACCGTGACCCATTTCCGCTGTGCGGCAGATGCAAGGATCGCATCCACGACGCGCTGGCCCTGCACACCGTCCGCAAGCGTCGGGAACAGCGCATCATACTGACCGCGCACCGCGTTGACAAAGGCCTCTTCCTGCGAAAGACGGAATTCCTCGGGTACTTTGATGCATTCGGTCGGATAGTCCTTGGGATCTCCCTGCCCCGGTACGCCTGTATCCCGGCAGACGGTCAGCACATTCGGATCGTTCAGATCGAACGAGATCGAGCCGCGGTCACCGTATACGTCATAACGGATGGTGTTTGCATGTCCGATGGCACACCGTGTTATATGAAAGTTTCCTTCCGCACCGCAGGCAAAGCGGGCGATAAAGCTGCAGGTATCATCAGTGGTGACGGTGCCGACACCGTTCCCGTCCGGCAGAGGCCGTTCCTTGACAACGGTCTGGTGTGTTGCGCAAAGCTCGACGATGTGTCCGGAGAGCAGCTGTGCCAGGTCGATCAGATGCACACCGAGGTCACCGACAACCCCGGAGCCGGCTTTCTGCTTGTCAAACCGCCATTCCAGTGTGCGACCGGCCCATAAGCCGCTGCATTTGAGATATGCCACATTCAGTCCAAGGATCTGACCGATCACACCTGCATCCACCAGATGTTTTGCATACCGCACCGCCGGCATGAACCGATAAGAAAAGCAGGTCATGCCAAAGACCCCGCTGGTTTTTTCGGCATCCAGAATGGACAGAGCTTCATCGACATTCATCGCAATGGGCTTTTCGATATTGACCGGTTTTCCTGCTGCGAGCGCCGCTCTTGCCATTTCGGCGTGCAGGCAGTTGGGGGTGCGGATCTCGACCGCGTCCACCTCCGGATCGGCGATCAGCGCCCGGTAATCGGTATAACACTTGTTCGCGGGAACACCGGCCATCTGCGCACGTCCTGACAGCGCACTGCCGTCAATATCACAAAGCGCGGTAATCTCGGCATGCTCACAGCGAAGCAGCTCATTTATGTGTTTTGCGGATATTCCTCCGGTACCGATGATACCGATTCTGACATGCTTCATAGCGATACGATTCCTCCCGATTCTTTCATGTAAAACGTCCTCTCACAGCAAAAACGACAAAAATCCGAGCACACCGTAGGAGATCAGCGTCACGATCACACCGGCGATGAGAACACCGCCGAGCACCGAGAAAAATGCGGTTTTCTTCTTCATTTTGATGAATGCGGCAACAAGAGAACCCGTCCACGCACCGGTTCCGGGCAGCGGGACCGCAACGAACAAAAGAAGTCCCCACGTCGCGTATTTTGTCACCTGTCCTTTGTATTTCTCGGCTTTTTCTTCGACCCAGTACGCGATCCTGTCAAGGTGCTTTACCTGCTTCATGAAGTTCAGCACATATTCAACAAAAAACAGGATCACAGGCACCGGCAGCATGTTGCCGACGCAGCATAGCAGATAGTTGATATACCACGGCAGACCCGATGCCGCGCCGACGGGAATCGCACCGCGCAGCTCGATGATCGGCAGCATGGAAATGAAGAAGGTATAGAGATATTTCAGCATAGGAGCAAATAATCCTCCGTGTCATTTTTGATATCAATCCAGATTATTATAACGGAAAAGCAGACAAAAAGCAAGCCTTCTCACAGAATGTTTACATCTTCCGCAAAAAAACACAGACAGATAAGAGAAATTTCCGCAAACCACTTGCTATTTGTCCCGAAATTATATATAATGGTATCAAAGAAATTTTCGTATCCGAAAGGAGCTTTTCATTATGAATTATCAGAATCAATTCGACATCATCGTCCTCGGCGGCGGTTTTACCGGCTGTGCGGCAGCAGAGGCAGCGGCAAAGCAGGGCAAGTCCGTTCTGCTGCTCGAAGCATCCGGTTATCTCGGCGGCGCGGCATCCAACTGTCTCATTTATCCGTTCATGATGTGGTGGACACGCGTCGACGACGGTGA
>JAFTLK010000314.1 GCA_017455975.1 Clostridia bacterium
GGTTTGTGACATTCTTCTGCATTCTGCGGGATTTTTATTCATTGAGATAAAACCACACGCGGGACTGAATGATTTTCGCGGTTTCTTCCAGCGTTCTTGCGCCGCCGTTCCAGAATGATAATTCTTCCTCGACAATGGATGTGATGACCGGATCGGAATCCGCCCGCATATGGCAGTTCTCAAAGAAATCCATCATTGCGGCTTTATCCTCGTCGGTGATAACAACCTCAATGTTATAGGTAGCCGAAAAATCGGTCGTATATTCTTCCAATGGTACATCTGAAATGGCAATCGGCTGCATTCCCGCTGAACCCTCTCGGATATAATAGAAATACCGATACCGATCGATCGCGCCGGACAGTCCCGACAGCGTCACAGGAAGGTTGGTGTTGATCATGTTGTCACTGGTCTGTACGCGATCAGACAGCAGAAAATCGAGAAATGCCTTACATCCGCCGTGAACCGTGGAGTCTGCCATGACCGTTACAAGGCATTTGGTGTTAATTTTTGCGCCGCATCCCTCGGAGGACGGATAACCGCACAGCACAAACGGGACTTCGCCGTCCCCATAGAGCCGCTTCAGTGCAGGATACAGTCCGATATTTTTGAACGATACCGGCAGCAGCTGCAGTTTTCCCTGCAGCAGATTTTCCCGCAGATAAGAGGTATCCGTCTTGTAACCACATTCTCCCGACGGTGTCAGCGATCCTGCATTGATGTGGACATAGTCTTCATCTACGCGCTTTAAGTATTCAATGAAATGACAGAATTCCTCCGAATCAAACGATGCGTCCTTGTTTTCAAAATCGACAAACTCATACAGTCCGTTTTCAAAAATGGTCTGAATCGTATAATGGTTGCTGGTAATGACCTCGCCCTCAAACGGGAAATCGTTGTTCGGTGTGGCAAGTCCCATGATGATCACAGTATTCCCGTTTTCATCAGTTTCCAAACGCATACCGTTATCCGGCTGCACCTCTGCCACACCGCCGTGCCCGGACAGCTTGTCTGCCATCTGATAGAACGCATCGAGTGTCAGCGGTCCGTCCGATACGGAACGTGCGGCGGCATAGGTAGAAATCGTCATACCGACGGGCAGTGACCACATACGCTCTCCCTCAGACATGGCATACCGCACCGCGCCGAGCAGGGAATCTCCGTAGATCGGATTCAGATCGACGATCAGATTTTTGGATGTATATTTATCAAGCGCAAGTTTTTCCAGCCGATACGGCAGAGAAATGAGGATATCCGGCGTTTCTCCGGCAAATACCTGTTCCTCAAAGACACTTGCAACCTCATCCCCGTAAACATCATAATCGATCAGTCGGATATAGTAATCTTCGTTTTCTGCGTTGAACAGAGAAACACTCTCTTTGAGCAGCTGGTCATACCCTGTTCCGAGCATACCGATTTCTATGACACGGCGCGGCTTTGAAAATTCTTCGGTGTGTGTGCAGTCCAGAATCTGATACGCGTACCGCATACCGAGCGATAGTTTCTGCATGGAATAAATGCGTTCCCGGTCGATGATACAGCATCTGCCAAATGACGCGCCGCCGTTCAGCCATTCCAGCACAACCTCCTGCTCCCCGTCTTCACCGAGTGCATAGATGCCGATGTCATTGTAATAATAGGGATTGCCGGAACCGTCAAAGAGCAAATCACCGTCCACATAATCTTCAGAAAGATACGGATTGGTTTCCACCGGCTTTTTTGTCTGCGCGCCGATATCCACTTCAAACAGATACGTGCCGTAACCAACCCAGAAGATATCCCCGCCGCGGTGTGTCATATAGTTCATCGCGCCGTCCATCGGAATCATGGCTTCGACCTGCAGTTCTTCGTCGATGACCAGCATCGCCGTTGTCAGCATCATCACAATGCGGTATCCGCCGTCTTCCTGCGTGAATATTTTCGCCTGAAATTGGTTGATATTGAGTTTTCCGCCGTCCGGGACATCGGTCTGTGAAAGCAGATTCCCGTCCGCATCATACAATGCAAGAAAGCCCTCTGCTCTGCTGTTCTGATACCCATATAAAACAATCATATTCTCATTGGGCAGCGCAACCGCATACATTGCCGCGCCCTCCTCATGCTCGGGTACGGAACGCGACCATACCAGCTTTCCGTCGCGATCAAAGCAGCACAGTGTTTTCAGAGGATACGGCTTGATCATGGCATAAAGAGATTCCCCGTCGGCGTAGATAAAATTGGCATACGTATCAATGGTCTCTTCTGTCGGCAGCATTTCATAGGTCTTGATGGTCGAGATGTATTCGGCATCCGGGTCATCCCGGTCGACAAGCTCTGATATGACCGTCTCAAACCGACCGGACTTGTCTTTGTTTTCCTCAGGTGAAGCGGATTGTCCCGATGCTTCGGTTCCGACAGCGGCAGAACCTCCGCCATCACAGCCGCAGAACAGCAGACAGAATACAAGAATCGGAATAACAAAAAGGCGCAATACTCGTTGTTTCATGATAAATTCCTCCGTTATATCATGGTTTCTTTATTTCTTATAGAATATGACGGATTTACAACCGTTTTGTGACAGCAAATTTCGAAAATTCTGAATTTTTCTCACTGTTGTCATACCATATCCCTCGAATCAAAGATCCGGGTTCCTGTACAAAATAACACGATGATCTCTGTTAATACTATATCACAGATGGAAAACAATGTCAATATATTATATTCAACATGAATAAAATATGAATCGTTTTCGTCACCCTGCACAATTCTGCCGGTTTTGCGGCAAAACGAAAAACAGCCGCAGAGCATACCGGAGTACGCTGTGCAGCTGTTTGAAGCTGTGCAGATATTACAGATGCGCGGCGACAATCAAAGATTGGCGCGTATGACCGCCTCGACCTGTGCGGCGGCGACGGTGATTCCCGCATCGGTCAGATGGATATGGTCATCGTCGCGGATATATTCCTTATACTTTGGCCAGATGAGGGAGTGCAGATCATTGATGACAACGCCCATCTTTTGCAGCTGCGGAACAACCATGGCATTGCGCGCGATGACCTCCTCATTGACGATCTCCGGGTGATTCCAGACCGGTGTGGTCGTGGCGAAAATGACGGTCTTGCCCATGTGGGACAGAATCCGCGCGATGCGGCAGACGGCGCGCACATAGTCCTCATCCGGTGTGAAGATGCCGTCGGGATACAGATCGTCGAACAGATGGCACGCATCCCACAGTCCGTTGTTGAAGTGAATGACATCCGCACCCTCAATCTGCGATCTGCAGTCGTGAATCAGACGGAGCGTATTTGCGGTAAAGCATCCGTTGCGCGGCGGCTGCCAGCAGGTGCAGACATCGGCGAGGCGGTCTTCGATAACCGTGCCGTAGCCCTGCAGAAGAATGGAGTCGCCGAGAAATACTGTCTTTTTCATAATAACAAAACCCGCGTGTACAATTGTTTTTCACGCTGTATCCTTTCCGTTTAATATTATTGTCCGTCCTTCTGCGGCTGTGTCGCCGCAA
>JAFTLK010000315.1 GCA_017455975.1 Clostridia bacterium
CACGATGAAGATCGGTGCGATATACTTGATCATAACGGTAAAGAGCGCCTTGCCTTTCAGCTTGTTGCCTTCACATTCTGCCTCCTCAATGATGGCCCGGGGCTTGAGGATATAGCCGATGAAGATCGCGGTTGCAAGGGCTGTGATCGGCATCAGAATGTTGTTGGAGATGAAGTCGAAGAAGTCAAGCAGCTGCATACCGATGACGGTGAAATTGCTCCATGCGCTGTAACCGAGGCAGGTTGCAATGCCGAGAACAAGGGTGATGCCGAGTACGGTCAGACAAGCGGGAATACGCTTCATGTTCAGCTTGTCCTGGAAGACAGAAACGATGGTTTCCATCAGCGAAATGGACGAGGTCAGCGCCGCAAACAGAACCATGACGAAGAATGCCGCACCGATGATGTTGCCGCCGGGCATTGCATCAAAAATCTTGGGCAGTGTGATGAACATAAGCCCCGGTCCCTTGCCGAGTGCCGATTCGTCACCGCCGGAGAACGCAAAGACCGCAGGGATAATCATCAGGCCTGCGAGAAATGCAACGCCGGTGTCGAAGATTTCAATCTGGTGCGTGGAGCCTTCAATGGAAATTTCCTTCTTCATGTAGGAACCGAAGGTGATCATGATACCCATTGCCAAGGACATGGAGTAGAACAGCTGACCCATTGCCGCGACGACGGTCATAACCGAGAAGTGCGAGAAGTTGGGGGTAATGTAGTAAAGAACACCGTCGATTGCACCGTCCATGGCGAAGATGGTGTACAGTGCGATGACCAGAATCAGAATGACAAGGATCGGCATCATGATCTTGGAGACCTTTTCAACGCCCTTTTCGACACCGCACATAACGACGACTGCTGTAATACCGATGAAGACGAGGAACCAGACAATCGGTTCGACGGTCGTGCCGATATAGTTGCCGAAGAACGAATCGTTTGCCATTGTCGATGCCTGACCGGAGACAAAGCCGACCATATACTTGATGACCCAGCCGCCGATGGCAGAATAGTAGGGCAGAATGATCGTCGGAATGATTGCCGCCAGCCAGCCGACCCATGCAAAGCGGCGGTCGAGCGTCTGGAAGGCATCGATCGGAGATTTGCCGGTCTTGCGGCCGATCGCAATCTCCGCAACCATCAGCGAAAAGCCGAAGGTAACGGCGAGAATGATGTAGGTGAGCAGAAACATACCGCCGCCGTATTTCGCAGCAAGGTATGGGAAACGCCAGATATTGCCAAGACCGACAGCAGAACCGGCTGCGGCTAAAACAAACCCGAGCTTTCCTGTAAAGGAACTTCTGTTTTGGGTATCCAATGTGTAAACCTCCTGAAATGACCGTCGCGGCGCATCTTGCATAAATAAGCCGCGAACTATACTCAATGAACATTATTATAACACAAATTGCCCCAAAAAACAATGCCTTTGGGAAAATCCGCAAATTATTTTCCGTATTTTTGCCGTATAAATCTAAAAAAGGGACTGCTGCAAGTATGCAGCAGTCCGGGAATGGTTATGATTGAGTGGATCAGAGCTTGACAACCTCGCCGGTCTTTGCGGATTCTTCGCAGGCCATGGTCAGCTTCAGAGACTTGATGGCATCGGAATAGGGAGAACGGATCTTGGAGCCGTCGCCGGTCTTGATGGCGTCGATGAAGACACGGTCCATGATACCGGTCTGTTCTTCGCCGCGGTCCATATGGGTCTGACCCTCTGCGGTGTAAATGTCAAGCGTGGAGCGGAGTGCGTATTCAAGCGTACCGTCCTTGCAGTAAACGGTCATACCGTTGGTGACCTTGGCACCCGGTCTGTTGTAGCAGCCGGTGAACAGGGTAGCAACGACGCCGTTCTTGAACTTCATGACAGCAGAGGAGTAGTCGAGATCGAGGTTGTAGCCGGGCATACCGTATTCGTCGTCGACGATGCCGTTTGCACCTGCGCAGTAGACGGATTCGGGTTCGCCGAACAAAAAGCGCAGCTGGTCGAACAGGTGGATGTTCTGTTCAATGATCTGACCGCCGCAGGTTTCCTGCTGTCTCCACCACCATACTCCGGGGATGCCGCCGAGCCACGAGCCGCGAACGACAACGGGGGTGTGTTCTTCGCAGAAGGACTTCATTGTTTCGGTCAGGTTCTGCCATCTGTCCTGGAAACCGACGTTGGTGAGCAGACCCTTTTCTTCGACGCGCGCGAGGATCTGTTCTGCAACAGCGAGGTCGAGTGCCATCGGCTTTTCAACCTGGAACGGAATACCGAGGTCGATGATCGCGTTTTCGATTTCACCGTGCTGATGCGGGGGAACTGCGATGAAGATGACATCGGGCTTGATGTCGTCGAGCATCGACTTGTAGTTGTCGTAAACCTTGCCGGAGCCGTACTTGTCGGCCATTGCCTGTGCACGGGATACATCGGTATCGCAGAAGCCGATCAGATCAACGTCTTCCATAACGGAGAGCTTCTGATAGTGAACGCCGTTTCTGCCGCCGCAGCCAATAAGAGCAGCCTTTACTTTTTCCATGAGTGTTTCCTCCATGAATATAAATTTTCTATGTTGACCGAAAGCGGGAACCGTTTTCGGTTTGTTACGGGATGTCAGTCGGTCGTGACCTCAGTCAACAACAACACCTTTTTTGAGAATGACGTTTGCATACAGTGCGCTCTCACCGGTCTGGATGACGCAGTATGCCTTCTTTGCGCGTTCGTAGAATGCAAAGCGCTCGATCATTTCGGGTTCTTCGTCGGTGTAGGGCTTGATGAGTTCCGCGTAGGTGTCCCAGATGGGTGTTTCCACGGTGTCGCCGGGAACCTTTGCCATCAGGTAAACGGGCTTTGCGTAAGTATCGAGCGGGAACAGCTTGAGCATGGCTTCGAGCAGTGCGGGTGCATCGTGACCGTCACAGCGGACGAGTCTCTGCCCCATGGATGCGCCGGGGAAGTTGCCGTCGCCGATGACGATTTCGTCGCCGTGTCCCATTTCTGCCATGATTTTGAGCAGCTCGGGGGAAATGATCTTCGGGATTCCTTTTAACATGGTTCGGATCCTTTCTTAATTATATCAGATATTTTGGAAAATGGAAGTCCTTTTCCGAATTTTCCGCAAATTTATTTATGCCGTGAAGGTTTCACGCAGGAGTGCACGGATGGCACCCGGACCTGCGATGAGCTTTAAGAACAGTGCTTCCACGGTTTCGCCAAGACCGGCTTCGTAGAGGTCTACAGCGAAGATGTTGGCATTGGAAAGAATCGGCTGCAGTGCCTTGTGCACACAAACCGGGCAGGCCTTACCCATTTCCAGATTGGCAAGGTACGGCTGAAGCTCGGACAGCAGCGGATCGGAGGAGATCGTAAATGCCTCCCCGTTGTCATCCAGACCCATCAGATAACGGCACCAACCGGCGATGACGAGCGGAATGGCCTTGAGTGCGGTGACATCCATACCTGCCGCAAGATATGCCTTGATCGTTTCGCCAAATCGTACAGACATCTTCTGGGAGGTATCGGTTGCGATTCTCTGCGGTGCGTCGGGCATGAAGGGATTGGGGAGACGAACCTTGACAACTTCGTCAATGAACGCCTGCGGGTCGAGAATCCCGGGGTTGACAACGACGGGAAGTCCTTCCTTGTAGCCGATGACATCGACCATTGCCGCAAGCTCGGGATCCTTCATTTCCGCGGAGATCAGCGTGTAGCCGAGCAGACAGCCATACACGGCGAGCGCGGTGTGGAGCGGGTTGAGACAGGTGCAGACCTTCATCTTCTCGGTCTTGTCGACGGTTTCGCGTTCGGTGAAGATGACGCCGCCGTGCTCAAGTGCCGGATGACCTGCCGGGAACTTGTCCTCGATGACGAGGTACTGCGGCTTTTCTGCGTTGACAAACGGTGCAATGTAGGTGTTCTTATCGGTGACGATGGTTTCGGTGTCACCAAATCCTGCGTCAGACAGCATTTTTGCGACATTGGCATCGGGTCTGGGCGTGATCTTGTCGATCATGGAGATCGGGAAAGCGATCTTGGATTCATCGTTCAGGTAAGCAATGAAGTCCGCACCGACCTTTCCGTTTGCAGCCCAAGCATCGGCGATCGCGAGGACAGCCGCCTTCAGCTTGTCGCCGTTGTGCGAGCAGTTGTCCATGGAGACGAGTGCCAGCGGGAATGCGCCGGCGGTGAAACGTTTGTAAAGCAGTGCGGTCAGACGGGCTAAGAATGTCTTTGCACAGTCGGGACAGCCCTTCATGTCTTCTTCCACAGCGGGTGCAATTGTACCGTCAGGACGGCGGATGGCATAGCCCTTTTCGGTGATGGTAAAGGACACCATCTGCAGAGAGGGTGCGCAGAAGATTTCGGCAAGGCGCGCAAGTCCTGCGTCATCTGCCTTGACGGCTTCTGCAACGGAGCCGACGACTTCCTTTTCGACATTGCCGTCGGCCAGAAGCGTTACGGAGAGGGAGAGATTGTCGTGCGGCGCATAGATTTTATCGATAATTTCGTAGTCAAAGCCTTCTGCCGCGATGACACCGCGGTCGAGCTTGCCCTCGGACAGCAGGTGATCGCAGACCTTTGCCGGGAACGCACGGAACAGGTTGCCGGCACCGAAGTGCAGCCAGGTCGGTTCAGCGACGGTCTTTGCGACCATGGCGGCACGGTCATATGCGGGGAGTGTGATGCCGGCAGCGGCAAATGCAGCCTTGTCGGCAAGTGCTTTTTCATTCAGATATAACATGGAATATCTCCTCTCTCAAAGAAGCTGATCTTTTCTCTTGGTTGCCTTATCGATGGCTTCCCACAGACCGTTGATGTAGCAGGCACCCATAGCGCGGTCATAAAGACCGTAGCCGGGCATACAGACCTCACCCCAGAGGGTTCTGCCGTGGTCGGGACGGATGGGACCGTCGAAGCCGATATCATACAGTGCCTTGACGATTTCGTACATATCAAAGGAACCGTCGGCGGAGAGGTGTGCCGCTTCTTCAAACAGACCGGGTGCAAAGTGCTGCAGGTTGCGGACGTGTGCGAAGTGGATGCGTCCCTTGCAGGCACGGATGGTATCGGGCAGATCGTTGTTCAGGTCCGTACCGAGAGAACCGGTGCAGAAGGTCAGACCGTTGTGGGGATTGTCGACTGCGGCGAACATCTTGAGGATGTTTTCCTTGTTGGTGATGATACGCGGCAGGTCGAATACCGGCCATGCGGGATCGTCGGGATGGATCGCCATGTTGATGCCGTACTTGTCGCAGGTCGGCATGATGGCCTTTAAGAAGTAAACGAGGTTGTCGAACAGCTTGTCTGCCGTGACATCCTTATACGCTTCAAACAGCTCCTTGACGCGGGAGAGACGTTCGGGTTCCCAACCGGGCATGACGAAGCCGTTGGAATTGGCATCGGTCTGGTCAAAGAAGACCTGCGGGTCGATGGAGTCGACAACAGACTGGTCATATGCAAGTACCGTGGAGCCGTCGTGGCGCGGCTTGGCAAGGTTGGTACGCGTCCAGTCAAAGACAGGCATGAAGTTGTAGCAGACCATCTTGATGCCTTCCTCACCGAGGTTCTCCAGCGACTTGATATAATTTTCGATGTACTGGTCACGGGAGGGAAGACCGATCTTGATATCGTCATGGATGTTGACGGATTCAATACCGGAGATTTCCAGATTTTCCGCTTCGACCTTTGCCTTCAGCGCGGCGATTTCTTCACGCGGCCAGAGCTCGCCTGCCTGTCTGTTATAAAGGGTCGTGATAACGCCGACCACGCCGGGAATCTGACGGATCTCGCGCAGCTTGACGGAGTCATAGCCTTCGCCGAACCATCTGAGTGTCATTTTCATAAGAGTTTTCTCCTTTTCATGAAAAACGAATTGTATGTATCTTTATTATATCAAGATATCGGAAAAAAATCAACCTGTCCCGGCGAATTTTTCAAAGAAAACCGCTTTTTTTCCAAAGTCCGGCCGAAACCCGTTGACAAACTCCGCTTTATTTAGTATAATAATGGCAGGAAGTACGGCTGTGACCGTACAACATCGAAAGGAAGAATGACTATGGCATTTTGTAATCAGTGCGGCACCAAAGTAGAAGACGGTGCCAAGTTCTGTACCTCCTGCGGTGCACCGATCGATCAGGCTGCTGCAGAAACCAAGACACCTGCTGCTGCCCAGCCGGAAGCGCAGAAGACAGGTAACGGTGCAAACGGCTTCTCCAAGTACTTTGCATTCACCGACACCACAGCAAATTTCAAGAAAGAGGACATTGACGCCAACAAGATCGTCTCCATCCTCTCCTACATCCACATTCTTGTCATCGTTCCGCTGATCGGTATGAAGGAATCTCCGTTTGCACAGTATCATGCAAAGGTCGGTCTGAACCTGCTGCTCTGGCATCTCGTTGCTGAGGTCGGCGGCGGCATTCTGACCGGTGTGATCGGCTGGATTCCCGTCATCGGCTGGCTGGTCAGCCTCGCGATCGGTCTGATCAATATCGCTCTGTGGTGCATCAACATTTTCGGCATCGTGTCTGCCGCACAGGGCAAGGCAAGAGAGCTGACGATTCTGGAACCGTTCAAGATCATCAAATAAACCTGCCTACAGGATGCCCCGTGCGTAAGTCTGCCGGGTCATCCTGTTTTTTTATCGGAAAGAGAGGATATCCCAATGATTACTTTACAGAAAACACCGGGCAAGCCGTTTCTTGTTCTGAACCTGTCTGACCCGCAGCTGGGTGACGGGGAATGGGCGGAGGGACACCGCAACCGTCTGATTCTTGAAACCACTGTGCGGGAGCTGGCCGCGCGCGTCAAACCCGATCTGATCACCGTCTCCGGTGACCTTTCATGGGCGGGAAACGATCATGCCTATGATATGCTTGCCGATTTTCTGGACAGCTTCGGCATTCCGTGGGCACCGGTCTGGGGCAACCATGACAATCAGGGCGGTGCGGCGTATATCGACACCGTCGCCGACCGGTATCTCGGACACAAATACTGCATCTACGAAAAAGGTGACCCTGCCATCGGAAACGGCAACTATGTCATCGGCATCGAGGAGTCCGGCCGCCTTGTCAGTGCAATTCTGATGATGGATTCGCACGACCGCGACCCGTATACCGATGCGGACGGGAACGAGCAGATGGCGTGGGCACGTCTGACCGAGCCGCAGATGGATTGGTATCGCGCACAGATCACCGCTCTGCGGGAGATGGGCTGTGATGATACTGCGATCATCATGCATATTCCGTTCTATGCGTACAACACAG
>JAFTLK010000316.1 GCA_017455975.1 Clostridia bacterium
GCAAATGCAAAATTGCCTACCTTCATCGCCCAAAGGGCGATATATAAACAAATTGCGTCGCTTGGGCGGGTTTCCCGCCCAAAAAGACACCTTCAAAGCGACCAAAGGGATGCCACCCGAAGAAATGCATTGCATTTCTTCAGAAGTTGCGCTGCAATTTCGCGGGCTTTGCGTCAGCCCGATGAAAACGATTGCAAAATGCAATTTTGCAATCGATTATCTTTATGAAAACAATGGAGAAAGCATGACATGAATTTCAAAACCTTTGCAAAAGAAAATGCGCCGAGACTGTGCCTGATGGGGATCACGGCGGTGCTGATTACAGTAACCGGAATTGTGTTCCGGCAAAGTGTGATCCGCATTCTGCCGCTGTACATCTCGCTTGTGATCGGACTGCTGCAATCACGTGCAAACCGCTTCGCACCGCTGCTCGGCGGGTTCAACTCCCTTTTATATATGATCGTTTATCTGTATCTCGGACTGTATGCGTCAGCAGGATATGCCTTGTTGTTTTCCTGTCCGGTACAGCTGCTCACCTTTGTCCGATGGAGCCGTCAGAAGTATAAGGATTCCACGCAGTTCCGTGCGATGTCATGGAAATGGCGTGCTGTCGTGGCTGTCGGCTACGGTGCGGCGGTGACGGTTCTGTGTCTGGCATTAAATATGCTCGGTTCGGATTACAGTCTGCTTGACAGTCTGTCCTCGCTGCTCGGTATTCTGGTTTCAATTCTGACGATGCTTGCGTTTGTCGAGTATACATGGCTGATGCTGCCGTCGGGCTTGATCAATATTGCGCTGAATCTCGCAACAATGCAGGCACATCCGGAACAGATTACTTATTTGATTTATTCCATATATTCGCTGATTTGCGTGACAATCGGTTTTTTCAGGGTCAGAAAACTGTATGCAGAACAGCGGACACAAATAAAAAATGAAAATACAGAAAGGAGCATACCCACATGAAAAAGCATTTCTCATTATTTCTCCCTGCCTGCGATTTTACATATATGTACCTTGATCTGATCGGTTCCGATCTGTTTATGGGAATCAACAGAAAAAATTATGCATCGTGGGCAGAAAAAATTACAAGAAATTCCGCACAAATATCGAAAAATTGTGAGTACAGTGGAGGGTTTTGAATCATGATCCGATTTGGCAGCAAAATTGAATTGATGGTCGATGAATATCTCATCGCAGAAAAGAACAATCTGGCCTTTCGTTATCAAACACCCAAAGATCACGGATGCGTCATTCCGTTCCGCGCACCTTGGGAAGGACTTGGTTCCCTTGGCATGACAATCTTTGAAGACAAGGATAATATTAAGTGCTATTACCGCGGATTTCCGTCACACCAATCGGACGAAAGCGAACGGCAAACAAGCTGTTTGAGCACCTCAAATGACGGCTTGCATTTTACCCCATACCCTGTAAACACGATCCCTTTTGACGGTGCCACAGAGAATAATATCATCCGTATGGATATGTTCTGTCACAACTTTGCGCCATTTTATGACACCAATCCGAATTGCAAGCCGGATGAGCAGTATAAGGCCATCGGTGGTATTCTCACTCATGGCGGTATCTTTGTTTTTGCATCTCCTGATGGTATTCATTGGAAGCAGCTGACAGATACTCCTGTAATTACCAAGGGTGTCTTTGACTCCATGAACATGGCGTTCTGGGATCCCGCAGACGGTCTGTATCATTGCTATTCCAGATATTGGTATTCTTCCGACAGAGATTATGAAACGTCCAAACCTTGTTTTGGAGGATGCCGTGCGATCCAGTCCTGCACGTCGGAAGACTTCATTCATTGGAGTGCCCCTGTGGAAAATCAGTATCTGGAGGGTTATCCCGTCGATGAGCTGTACACCAACGCCGCGCGCCCGGTTCCCGGCGCAGAACATATCATGCTCTCCATTCCAATGCGCTTCCATCCATCCCGCAAAAAGTTTCCGGAATATGACGGAAACGACTACGGCTCAGACGGCATCTCCGACGCCATCCTTATGACCTCCCGCGACGGTGTCCATTGGGATCGCTCCGTCAAGGATGCATGGCTTTCGGGCGGCGTGGAAGAAGACCGCGAATGGACACAGCGCAACTTCATCACGGCAGGCGGCATCATCGAGCGTGATGACAAGTTCTTTTTCTACGTTCAAAAGCACTATATGTGGGACGACTGCGGCATCTGGGCATATTCCGTGCCGAAGTACCGTCTGATGTCCCTGTATGCCGACGGGGAGGGCGGTTCGTTTACAACAAAGCCGCTGCATTTTGAATCCGATACCATTTCTCTGAATTATCGGACATCGGCATACGGCTATATCCGTGTGACGGTGCGCGATATGGACGGCAATACAATTTATGCATCCGATGAAATCTACGGCAATGAGCTTTCCCATACGCTGACCGTTGAAGGGCTGGCGGAAAAGGATGGAACGCTTCTGATCGAAATGAAGGAAGCGAACCTGTTTGCAATTGGTGCAGAGATGAAAAAATCCAATCCTTGAATTTTTTCGTCACTCACGTGTAAACCTTGCGGCGCATCACGGCATAGCATTCGTTTTCTGAAAAAATGAAATGCTCCATCAGTGTTACGCCGGCATATTCCAAGGCTGTTTTCAGTTCGTTTGTCAGACGGAGGTCCTCCTCGGACGGGCCGCCGGCAGCGGGGTGATTGTGTACCAGCACGACCATCGGCGTATTCTGTCTGACGGCGATCTGGACACAGCGCACGGGATCAAACGATGCGCTGAGCGACGTTCCGTCTGCGATCCGCACGGTTTTCTTATGTGTTCCGTCTGCCTCAAACAGCATCAGAAACACATGCTCCTCCGGTGTTTCGGAAAAATACATCTGACGGATATAGGGTATCAGATCTTCTGTGCCGGTCATGCGGAAGCTGCGCTGTGCCCCTCCGCCCGGCATCATCGTCATCCGATACACCGATGCGAGCAGACGCAGAAACAGCGCCGTGTCTTTGCCAACCCCGACCACCTGTGTCAGGGATGTCAGAGGCGCCTGCATCAACCCCTGCAGACCGCCATACTGTCGGATGAGGCGATGCGCGGTTTCGTTTGTGTTGACGCGCGGCTGTGCATAAAAGAGCAGCAGTTCCAACAGCTCATGTTCGCTGAAGCTGCTGCCCACGGTTCCTGTTTCATCTGCTGCACAGAACCGTGCTTTCATTCTCTTTCTGTGTCCGGTATGTTCGTTTTCTGTCATTGCCAAAAATCTCCAATTCGTCAGTCTTTCATTTGGTCCGGATTTCATCGGAAATCGCTGATATCGCACAAAGCGATGTATGGCACATTATATCATGTTTTCCGGACAGAGTAGTGAAATACAGTTTCCCGAGCAGGATGATTCATAAATTGCGGTAATGACCGACACGGTCCGCAGGGCTTCCTTTGAGGTGTAATACAGCGGTTCTTCGTCGGCGATTGCCGCAAGGATATTGCGGAATTGATATTCGTGCAGGTCCGTGGAAATGGCGGTCGGGTCATCAAAGCTCTTATAACCGGATATACGGCTGACGGGCAGATCGATTCCCTGTGCATGGACAATGGCGTCTTCTTCGATGGTCAGGCTTGCTGTGGTGCCGCACAGCTCAAGCCGACGCGGTTTTGCATATGTCACAGCCGTTGAGCCGTCAATGACACCGAGCGTTCCGTTCGGGAAGACAAGGCTGGCAGCCGCGGTGTCTTCCACTTCTATGTCATGAAGCAGCGTTGCCGTGTGGCCGGATACCAGCGTCGGATAACCGAGCAGACCGCACATCATGTCGATGCCGTGAATGCCCTGATTCATCAGCGCACCGCCGCCGTCCATTGCCCGGGTTCCGCGCCAGCTGCCCGCATAGTAGGACGGCGCACGGTAGTATTTCATGGAGAGCAGCCCGAGGATCATTCTGCCGAACTTGCCCTCGTCAATCGCTGCTTTGACCTGCCTGTAAACAGGAGAGAAGCGAAGCTGGGAGATCGGTGCACAGAAACGGCCTGTTTTCTGCTCGATTTCGATGATCCGTCTGCATGCATCAACGGTCAGCGCCATCGGTTTTTCGACAATGACATACTTCCCATGCTCCATGATGACCTCGGCAAGGGCGGCGTGCGTGCCGCTCGGCGTACAGACCGACACCAGTTCAATGTCATTTGCGAGCACATCTTCCATGGCACCGTATGCTTTCATGTTATGTGCGGCAGCAAAAGAGGAGGCGCGTTCGTAATTTTTGTCGTAAACACCGATGACGTCGGCACCTGCTGCCAAAAGGGCTGTCAGGTGCGTTTCAGCAATCATACCGCATCCGATGAGGGCGGCTTTTTTCGTTTTGGACATAAACTGCTCCTGTGTATGTATTTTGAGAAACGTGGTGTGTGATGTGCTTTTTGGGAGTACGATGCGGTTTGGGGGATACGCAGGTATCGCATTTATGGTGTATATCATTATTATATCACAGTTTTGGGCATTGTCAATGTAATTCGGAAATAAAAGTATGTTTTGATGGTAATATGTGCAATTGCGGCGTCGGAAAAGACCGTTTCTGCGGTTGACAGAATCCTGCCGATGTGATATAATGAAAGCACAGACCGCTTAATAAACGGCGATTTTACATATGAGGTGAACTATATGAAATCTTACGAAATCGGTGCATTGATCGGGTATTCCGGCAATCTTGAGGCTCTTGATGCGGACTTTGCACGTCTGCAGGCGCTGGAGCTGAATGCATGTCAGCTCAATGTCTGGCCGGGTTCGGTTATGACGGAAGACGCGGCAGAGGCGGTCAAGGCATCCGCTGAAAAGCACGGTATCCGCATTACCGCTGTCTGGGCAGGCTGGAGTGCACCCGCTGTCTGGAACTTCTATGAAGGTCCGACCACACTCGGCATTGTGCCGGAGCAGTACCGTGAAAAGCGCATCGCGGAAATCAAGGCAGAGGCGGCATTTGCGCGTCTGCTCGGTGTTACCGACGTCATTACCCATGCAGGCTTCCTGCCTGAGGATCCCAACAGCCCGGACTTTTTGCCGGTCAAGGAAGCCATTGCCGACATCGCAAACGAACTGAAGCAGTACGGACAGTATTTCCTGTTTGAAACGGGACAGGAAACCCCGGTTGCAATGCTGCGCTACATTGAGGAGGTCGGTACGGGCAACCTCGGCATCAACCTCGATACCGCCAATCTGATTCTCTACGGCAAGGCAAACACCGTTGACGCCATTGAGGTCTTCGGCAAGTACGTCCGCAACACGCACTTCAAGGACGGCTTCTATCCGACCACCGGACGTGAGCTCGGACGCGAATGTGCACTGGGTGAGGGACGCGCCAACGTACCCGGCATCATTGCCGCACTGAAGAACTGCGGTTATGAGGGTCCGTACATCATCGAGCGCGAAATCTCCGGTGATCAGCAGACCAAGGACATCGCAAAGGCACGCGATCTGATCCGCTCCTGCCTCGGCGAATAAATCGATATCCGTTACGCGGCACCATAGCAGGTTCTCACTTGCCGTGATGCCGTCATTGCATCCGGGAAAGGAGTACTCCGACCATGAAACTTGCAACAACGACCGGCGACTTCAACGCCTATACCAGAGTCAAAGAGGAATCCATGCAGTACATCCGCGACGCGGGCTTCCGGTATCTCGATTACGATTTCGGGCTCGACTATGCCGATCACAGCGGTGTGTATACCGATGATTGGAAATCATTTCTTGCGCGTGTGCAAGAGAAGTCCGATGCGCTCGGTACGACGTTCATTCAGGCGCACGCGCCGATGGGTGCACCGATTGCCGCAGACAATGCCGCTTTTATTGCCGCGACAGCACGCTGTGTCGAGGCTTGCGGCATCCTCGGGATTCCGAATCTCGTCGTCCATTCCGGTTATACAAAAGGGCTGACAAAAGAGCAGACTTTTGAAGCCAATGCTGAATTCTACGCGCCGCTGCTGCGTCTGGCGGCTGAGTGCAATGTCAACATCCTTGTGGAAAACTTCAACAAGATGTGCATCGACGGGCTTTACTGGATCGACAACGCGCCCGATCTGCTTGCGATGATCGAAACTGTTGACCACCCGAACTTCCATGCGGTCTGGGACTGCGGACACGGCAATATGCAGGAAATGCCGCAGCATGAATCCCTGAAAATTCTCGGTCATCATGTCTACGCACTCCATGTGCAGGACAACTGGGGCTATGACGACCATCATCTGGCGCCGTTCTCCGGTTCTCTCAACCTTGATTCGCTGATGCACGGTCTGTCCGACATCGGCTATCGGGGATACTTTACCTTTGAGTCCGGCAATATCTTCTATCCCGCAGGCAAGCGCCGCCCGTATGACGGGGATATGCGCCTTGCCAAGCCGCCGCTTCGTCTGCGGCAGACGGCGGAGAAGTATCTTTATGAGATCGGAAAATGTATTCTTGAGGAATACGGCTGCTACGAAATCTGAAATCTGACGCGATATCACGATCACAGCGAAAGGAGACTATGCATGAAACACCGTTCCTTGTTTTTGTTTGCACTGACCCTTTGTATGACCGTTTTGCTTGTGCTCCTGGTTTTTGCGAACTCTGCGGAGCCGCCGTGCCTGACCATCGTTGTGGTAGACGCACCGGAGGATCTTGAGCTGTCCCTTGTGGATGCGGACGGTGCGGAGACGGTACAGCTGGAAAAACTGCGGTCATCACGCGGATGGGAAACCTATTTTCGCTATTTTTACAATCACGATTTTCGCTTCGGTGAGGACGTGGAGCTGACCGAGCTGCGGCTGGCGGTGACGCACAGCGGGGAAACTGCATATCTTGCGATGCCCGCACTGGCGTATGAACACTATAACAATGTCGTGATGCTCGATCTTGACGCGATGGCGCTGCAGCGGGAGCTGTATCCCGGACGGATGATGCTGGTGATCGGTCTGCGTGTTTTACTGACACTCTTGATTGAGGGTATCCTGTTCTGGGTGTTCGGCTATCGGGAAAAGCACAGCTGGGGCGTGTTTCTCGGCTTCAATGCCATGACACAGCTGGTTCTGAATCTGCTGCTCGGCGGTGCGACGATGGATTCGTATGTGCTGTTCGGTTATTACCTGCTGGAAGCGGGAATCGTGATTTTTGAAGCACTTGCATACTGGAATACCCTGCGGGAAAAACGGGGGCGCAGTATCCCATATGCACTGTGTGCCAACCTTGCAAGTATGTATCTCGGCGGTCTGATGATTGCCAATCTGCCGCTTGCATTATAACAAAGGAGATTTCAAAATGAAACTGTTAAAAAAAGAATTTATTTATGACCCCAAAACCCCTGTGAACATTCCGTCCTGTCATGCGGCAACCTTGAGTAAAACCGATTACGGTATCCTTGCCGCGTGGTTCGGCGGTACCCATGAAGGTCATAACGATGTTCAGATTTACGTCGCACGCCGATATGACGCGGATGGAACATGGTCGGCACCGCAGTGTGTATCCACCGTCGAGCCGATTCCGAACTGGAATCCCGTGCTTTATGACAATGGCGAGGAGATTCTGCTGTACTATAAGCGCAGTAAGAACATTGATTCATGGAATACGATGTTCACGACTTCGCGCGACGGCGGTTATACATGGTCAGAGCCGCGCCGCCTGTGCGAACACGACGTCGACGGCAGAGGTCCTGTCAAGAACAAGCCGATTCGTCTGTCCAACGGCACGATTCTGGCAGGCGCATCCTTTGAGCAGGGACCGTGGCGCTGCTTCTGCGACATTTCCGCAGACAACGGCTACACATGGGAGGAAACGCCGTTCATTCCCGTTCCGACAGAGGATACCGAGGTGATTCAGCCGTCGCTGTGGGAGGACGACCGCGGCGTGCATATGCTGGTGCGCTCCAAAAATAAGAAAATCTTCCGCTCCGATTCCACAGACTTCGGCAAGACCTGGTGCACGTTTTACGACAGCGGACTTCCGAACAACAACAGCGGGCTGGATCTGGTCAAGGTATCTGACAACCGCATCATCCTCTGCTGCAATCCCGTGACCGAGGGACGTACGCCGCTTTCCCTGTTCGAAAGCACCGACAGCGGCGATACCTTTGTGCGCTTGATTGATCTGGAAACCGAGCCGGGCGAATATTCCTATCCCGCAGTCATTACTGACGGCAAATATCTCTACGGCGCATATACCTGGAAGCGCGAAAAGATGGTATTCTTCCGGTGCGATCTGAGCGAATGATGGAAAAACGGCAGCGGTTTCGCAGATGGATTTTCTGCGGTGCGGCGGTACTGCTTCTGCTGGCGGCGATTTTCCTTTGTCGGCAGTATATGACATCTCCGTGCGCTGTGATCTGGGCAGGGTCCGATTTGCAGGGCGAGGGACGCGACGGTGCGGTGCTCGGGCAGCTGCTTGATACCGTGCGGCGAAACGGATACCGGGACATCGACGAGGCGCTGTTTTTGGGCGACTACAGCAGTGCCTTTGACACGGATAAATCCGCCGAGGGTATCGGGATCGTCTGTGACCGGATGCAGAGGGGATTCGGACTTGACGCAGATGACATTCTGTTTCTGCAGGGAAATCACGATCCTGCAGATACGCCCGGACTTGATGCCGGCGGTGCCTATGAGCGGCGGGATTATGCCGTTTATCTGATCCATGAGGGCGATTTTCCGTCATATGCCGATGCGGACAATGCATACATCATTGAGCAGACTGCGGCGGAGCTGGATGCATGGCTGTCCGAGCGAATCACAGACGGTGATCGGCGGCCGATCTTTGTAATGACGCATGTGCCGCTTCATATGAGCTGGCGCGAGGATAACCGGTATGCCGGGCTTCTCACCGATGTGCTGAACCGTGCCGGAGCGGCAGGGCTGAATCTCTTTGTCCTGTACGCACATAACCATTCCGACGATTACGACAGCTACCTCGGCGGCTCGTGCGTGTTCCTCAATGTGGGGGACAAGCTCCCGATCCCCGATCGAACGGCCGACTTCGGTTCCATGGCCTATGAGACGGTCACATTGCAGTTTACCTACCTCAATGCGGGCTATGTCGGGTTTACCGCGACCGGTGAGGACGGTGAGGCACGGACATGTACCGTATTTGCCGTATACCGTGACCGGGTAGAGCTGACGCGGTTTGACGTACAGGGGGTGCATGATCTCAAAAACATCGGACGCGAGGGCATCCTCGACGGCGGGTGGCAGCCGGATCTGACGCGCACGGAGGGGACTGTCACGATTCCTCTGAACTGAAAAAAGAATGGGGTTGTTGCATTTAGATCAATGTGTCAAAAACTCCCTCCGGCTCACCGCAGGTGAGCCACCTCCCTCAAACAGAGGGAGGCTTAGTTTTGGCTCCCTCCCCGAGGGAGCTGTCAAAAAAAGACGCTTCAGCGTCTTTTTTTGACTGAGGGAGTTATCATTTGTTCAATGATTTATCAAATGCAACAGCCCGATATATATGCAGCTTGTGTGTAACGATTTACATGTTTCGCAGAAGTGCGGTGGCGGCGGACAGCCAGACCTCCTTGTAGGTGGCGTTGATGCCGCACGGCCAGGACGGTTCGTCACCATCTGCGTCCGTTTGTATACCGACAGGAACGGCACCCTCACACCGTCCGAGCAGTGCAAAATACGGCTCGGCGCAGCGTGCACCGTACGCGTAGACCATGGATTGGCGGAACGGATTGCAGCCGAGAACAAATGCGGTCTGTCGGTCGGCGATCGTATTGGCCATGGCTGTGAGTTCTGTATCGTTTACAATGCCGGCAAGCGCGCGGAGGGATGCCGCCTGTGACAGGAAAATGGCATTGTTGCCGCGGAATGAAAACCAGACGGGGAACTGTTTGACATACATGCCGCCGCCGAGGGGCGTCCCTGCGGTGATCTGTGCACGGTGCGCATCAAGCGATGCGTCAAAGTCGGCAAACAGATGGCACAGCGAGAAGATCTCGCGGTTTTCTGGCGTATCGTCGGTCTCCGACAGCGCATAAACACCTGCGGGCAGCATGCCGTAGGGTGAGGCATATTGGTAAAGCTGTTTGTAGTATCCGATGTATGCCACAGCGGCTTCTCTGACACGGCAGTGGGTTTCCGCATCCAGCGGTGCGGTCAGCAGAGCGGCAAGGGCTTCGCCGTACAGATACTCGCGCGATTGATGCGTGAAGTGGACAGGCACGGTCAGCTGTTCATCGCGGCAGAAGTATCCCGTGATCGGTGCATCCGGTGACCGCATCTGGCAGGCGAGCAGGACATTTGCATGGCGGTGCATCGCGGTGAGATATGCACAGTCTCCGCTCAGACGGTACAGTGCCCCTGCCGCAGCAATGGCGGCCGCCGCATACAGCGAACGCGGGGAAGAATACGAATGCTCAAAGAAGATCGGCAGTTCGCGGCCCCATGCCGCATACCGTTCCTCGGCGTATCGGAAATCGTCGATTGCCGCGGCGGTGAGCGCATCGCGGCGGGCGGGATCGGTCTCCGCCATGGCGGCTTCCGCTTCGATGCCGGAAAACCGATAATTTTCAAAGGCGTGGTTATGCACACGCGCAGTGCAGTCGTCCATGGTGCCGATGACACCGTCCGTCCAGCGTGTGATGCCGGCCGAGGTGGCGCGGTAGCCGTCGCCGAAGCGCATGGCAAGCACGAAGTCCATCCCCCAGCGTGCCTCGTCTGCAAGGGAGGCTGACAGCGCAGGGGTACGTGCGGCGATGCGCAGAAGGGCAAGTGCGGTTTCACCGCTCTGCAGCGTCTGCTGGGACAGGTCTCCCGCATCGTGCCAGCCGCCATGGTAGGACTTGACAACGCCGTTGTGTTCGGCGACGATGTCGGCGTGACAGACGGGATGGCGGCCGGGTACATCACAGCCGCACCGTTCGGCGGAAATGAACGTCAGAAGCTTTTGGGTCAGTGCGGCATCGTAGTCCCTGCGTGAGAGGATCGGGAAATCCCCGGTCGTCTTTGTACCTGCCCGCAGGGCATATCGGCCGCATGCGGTAACGGCGGAAAAGTCGAGCAGATAATAGGTCTGACCGCAGGTCTGACCGCCGAAGAGGAGCTGCTTTGCGGGCAGTGTCAGTTCGGTGCCGGCTGTGCGGTCAAGGAGGGTGAAGGTCTCGCATGGAATCTGCGTCACCGCTGTTTTGTTGCCGTCATCCGGGTAGCCGGCATAGGCATATGCGATCTCCTCTCCGCACGCCCAGCCGAGACACGGCTCGGGATGCGCAATGTGGGAGAGGGCAACGTCGCGGATGTACACCGTCGTGTCGGGAAGACCGCGACCGAAGTCGCCGTTGAGCGGCATGGAGATGGTGATTGCGTCACAGTGATCGGCGCACAGCTCAGGAAATTCCCAGATCACCTCACACCATTGTCCCGTGACAAGGGATGTCTGGTGGGTACCGGTCCGACCGTGGACATCCGGAATCGGCTGGTTGCCGCTGCTCCGGATACCGCAGTACAGCATCGGCGCGGGAATACCGGTATCGACGGCAAATGCGGAAAAGGTCAGGCGGTTGTATGCGGAAAGGTCACGTCCGCCCATGTCGATGACCATCGTGCAGGCACCGAAATTGCAGTAGTCGCCATCGGGCGGACAGTTGTGGGATGCCCAATCGTTGTGCGTCGGCGGGGCGGACAGCACCCATGCACCGTCGCGGAATCCGATCGAACCGCGCCCGGTGTGGCGCGGTGTTGTATCGGTGAGCAGATCAAGGGTGCGCGTGGGGATCTTTGCGGCCATTTCATCGTGCAGATAAAGCATGGCGTCCTCTCCTTTCGGTGAAAGTCAGACGGGATCAGGTGCGGCATCCGTGTCACAGATGATGCGCAGATTGGGGTGCGTCTGCAGTGCGGTCGCCGGCAGATCGGTGGTGACGGGACCCCACAGCGCGTCGGTCAGTGCCTGCTTTTTGTGTGCGCCGTTGGCACAGAGCATGATCTCATAGGCGTCCATGACATCGGCGATGCCAAGTGTTACGCCTCCGAGCGGGATGTCATCGGGAGTACCTGTCTCGCGGCGGATGCGCGCTTCCAGATAATCGTGCATTCTGCCGTGGAAGGCACGCTGCTCAAACGGCGTACCGGGCTGATTGAAGCCGATGTGTCCGTTTTCGCCGAGCCCCAGCTCCAGCAGCGTAATGCCGCCGCGGCGCGCAAGCTCCGCACGGAAGGCGTCACAGTCGCGTTCCCAGTCATCCGAGGTCAGCGGCAGCATCAGGAAGTTTTCCGGTGCAATGCCGAGGTCGTTGACACATTCGTGCTCCAGCATCCAGACGCATGCGCCGAAGTAATTCCGGCTGACCCCGGTGACCTCATCAAGGCCGAAAATGGTAAGACGGGAAACATCGAGGTTATGCGCGCGGACGAGGGCCGCAAATCTGCGGTGAATATCGCCGGTCGTGCGGCCGGTCGACAGCCCGATGACCGCATCGGGCTTGTTTTTGACCGTTTCAAAAAGCACACGGGCACAGGTTTCGGCAAAAGCATCCGGGGCAACAGCGGTCAGACGGTAGGTCTTGGTTGTTGTCATCGGCAAGCCCTTATCCGATGCCGAGCACGGTGTAATCGGCGGCTTCCACGGCAGCCTTCAGCGTGTCGTCCGCGACATCGGTGCACAGTGTGACGATGGCCGTGCCTGCCTTGAAGTCAGCGACGGCTTCGCTGACGCCGTCGAGCGCTTCCAGCGCCTTTTTGACATGGGCTTCACAGTGCGGGCACATCATGCCCTCGATCTTGATGGTTTTCTTCATGGTTGTATCCTCCGTTTGTATTGGTGTTTGGGGTGTCTGATCGGTGATGCGGGGGGCGGTTCTGACAGCGGAATTTGCTTTTTGGGATGGCTTGTGGCGGCGGATATCAAAAAGGTTCAGCCGCAGGGCATTGGAGACAACGAGGAAGCTCGAGATGCTCATCGCCGCCGCACCGAACATCGGGTTCATCTCCCAGCCGCCGAGGGGAATAAAGAGTCCGGCTGCCAGCGGAATGCCGATGATGTTGTAGCCGAATGCCCAGAAAAGATTTTCGCGGATGTTGCGAAGCACCGCGCGTCCGAGACGGATGGCGGCGGGAACGTCGGACAGGCGGCTCTTCATGAGAACCGCGTCCGCCGAATCGACGGCGACATCGGCTCCGGCACCGATGGCAATGCCGAGATCGGCACGGGTGAGTGCGGGCGCATCGTTGATGCCGTCGCCGACCATCGCGGTATGTCCGGTCCGGCGCAGTTCTGCGATGACGGTTTCCTTTCCGTCGGGCAGAACGCCTGCAATGACTTCATCCACACCTGCCGCCGCGCCGACCGCCGCTGCTGTCACAGCATTGTCTCCGGTCAGCATGACCACGCGGATGCCCATTTCGCGCAGCTGTCGGATGGCTTCGGGGCTGTCATCCCTTATCGTATCCGCCGCGGCGATGATGCCGAGCAGCTGCGTGTCACATGCAAAGCACAGCGGCGTTTTTCCCTGATTTGCGAGTGCTTCCGCCGATGTGCGCAGGGCTGCGGGAAGCGCATGTCCAAGCACCGTTTCCATATGATGCAGGCTGCCGCCGGTCAGGACATGGCCGTCGAGGACGGCGCGCAGACCGGAGCCGGGCAGAATCTCAAAATCGGAAACAGGGGATGGGGTGATGCCGTCTTCCGCGGCACGCTGTCGGATGGCGTGGGCGAGCGGATGCTCGCTGTTTTCCTCCAGTGCGGCAGCAAGGGACAGAAGTTCATCGGCGGTGATGCCGTCCGCCGGGAGCAGATCGGTCACGGACGGTGTGCCGCATGTGATCGTACCGGTCTTGTCAAGGGCAACGGTCTGTACCCGTCCGGCGCTTTCCAGCGATGCGGCGGTCTTGAACAGAATGCCGTGTTTTGCGCCGACACCGCTGCCGACCATGATCGCAACAGGCGTTGCCAGACCGAGTGCACACGGACAGCTGATGACGAGCACCGAGATGCCGCGTGCCAGTGCATAACCGAAGGTCTGTCCGGCGGCAAGCCAGATGCCCGTAACAATGACGGCGATCGAAATGACGGTCGGGACGAAGATGCCGGCGACACGGTCGGCGATCTTGGCAATCGGCGCTTTGGTTGCCGCCGCATCGGAGACCATACGGATGATCTGGGCAAGGGTGGTGTCCTCGCCGACGCGCGTGGCCTCACAGCGCAGAACGCCGAAGGTGTTCATGGTCGCGGCGGAAACGCCGTCGCCCGGTGCTTTGTCGACGGGAATGCTTTCACCCGTCAAAGCGGATTCGTTGACCGCGCTCATGCCGTCGATGACCGTGCCGTCGAGAGGTATCGCCTCACCCGGCCGGACGAGGAAGATCTCGCCTGGGCGGACATCCTCAACCGGGATTTCCGTCTCCTCGCCGCCGCGGAGAATGCGCGCGGTCTTCGGGGTAAGACGCATCAGCCCGCGCAAAGCATCGGTCGTTTTGCCCTTGGCGCGTGCCTCCAGCATTTTTCCGACCGTGATCAGCGCAAGGATCATGGCTGCAGACTCGAAATAAAGGTTATGAAGGGCGGTGTGTGCCCCCATCATATCGCCTGCGAGGATACATGCGGACATGGAATAAAGTCCCCATGTGCTGTACAGAAATGCTGCCGAGGAGCCGAGCGCGACGAGCGCATCCATATTCGGGGAGCGCATCCACAGGCTCTTTGCGCCGTTTACGAAAAATTTCTGGTTGATGACCATGACAACTGCCGCCAGCAGCAGCTGGGTCAGACCGAGTGCCATCGGGTTGTCCGCCATCGCATCAGGCAGCGGGAAATTCCACATCATATGTCCCATGGAGACATACATGAGCAAAAGCAGCACGGCGACCGATGCGATCAGACGCTTTTTCAGACGCGGTGTTTCGCGGTCGGCAAGCGCATCCGCATCGGCGGCGGGGGTGTTGGTATTCGCTGTGTCTGATTTGCGGGATGCGCCGTAGCCTGCGGCCGTGACTGCGGCAATGACGGCGTCCGGCGATGCGCTCCCCTCCACGCCCATTGAATTTGTCAGCAGGCTGACGGCACATTCCTCGACCCCGGGGACGGCACTGACCGCCTTTTCCACACGGGCGACACACGCCGCACAGCTCATGCCGGTGACATTATACTGTTCCATATCGTTCTTCCTTATTTCATCAGTTTTTTTAAGGTATCAAGCAGCTCATCCACGACGGTATCGTCACCCGCGCGCAGGCCGTCGGCCACGCAGCTGCGGATGTGCTCGGAGAGCAGCTCTGTGCGGAAGGCATTGAGTGCCGCCGATGCCGCTGCGGTCTGGGTCAGAATGTCGGTACAGTAGCCGTCCTCCTCAACCATTGTGCGGATGCCGCGGATCTGTCCCTCAATGCGGTTCAATCGGTTGCACAGTGCGCGGATCTCCGCTTCTGTACGTTGTTTTGTCTTTCTCTTGTGACAGCAATCGCTCATTATGATGCTCCTGTTCTGTAGGATAGGGCAGGTATGCCCCACACCATTATTATATACCCCCGGGGGGTATTTGTCAAGAGGAAATTTCAGTAAAACGGAAGAAAACCGAAAATTTTCAAAGCCTCTTGCATCTTTCGGCAAAGTGTGTTATACTAAATGCAACCAA